>NZ_JAJOIL010000034.1 GCF_021209385.1 Seleniivibrio sp.
CCAACTTGATGAGGAGATAAGCCATTATGGCAGTCATGAAATTTTTGTGTGACACCAAACGCTGCATCGAGTGTAACGGCTGCGTCACAGCATGTAAAAACGAAAACGACTCCGCGCTGGAGTGGGGGCATTCCGAACTCAACAGCCTTGCCGTGGAACGTATCGAGATATGTTGCAGCGGCGTTTTTCATTTTATGTTTGGTTGCCATCTCCTCTCTGGAGTGACATTTGCTGCAAGTTTTAACAACATCCTCTGAAGGGGCAAGGTTCTTTATCCTGTGTGTGACGTGGTTAAAGAAATACTTGTAGTCAACGTTGTTGTCGTGGCAAACGGCGCATTTCTGAAGAACACGCTCTTTGTGTCTCGCCTCGCTTACAGTCTCTACATCGCCCGGGTCAAACCTGTATACAGGGTTTTTGTGGCAATTCGTACAGGAGGGGAAATCCTCTACGATGCGCGCCCTTACATCAGGGTTGTCGGGGTTGTGGATACTTTTTTTAAGGGTTTCAACGATCTTTTTGTGGGAGAAGGGTTTTTCCGAGCCAGCGTTTTTGACGTGACATTCGGTTGAACAGTCAACAGGTTTCATCTCTTTGTGCGGGATCTCTTTTATGTCGGTGTGACAACCTGTACACTTGACCTTTGTGTGGACAGTGTGCGCATAGTTCTCCGCATCGACATAGAACACCCGAAGATAACCTTCGTCATTGACGCGGGTCAGTCCGGGGTACTTGTGGCACATCATGCAGTTTTCACCATCTGTGACGGCTGCCCCTGCCGATCCGCAGGTCATAAAGAGACTGAAGACCATGACGGCAATAAAACAATATATTCTCATCATCAGCTCCAAAAAATATAGATGATTAACACAGCCTAAAATCCGGCCATTGCCATAGACTAGAATAGGTTCCGGTTATTGTCAACATAAGATAGCCTGACATGTGTCCTAAATTGTAAATTTTATTAAGATAGCAAAATTTGAATATTCAGAAAACGTTACCGCGGTTTTTTAAGATAATTTCAGGGTGTTTTTAAGTAACTGGTTGTAAACTTAATTTATTATTGAATTAATTAATAATAAAAAGCTCCGGCCGAAGCCGGAGCTTTTATAATTTAGGTCAACAGGAACAAATCCTGTTCATCATATTAGTCGAGAAGTTCAAACACTGCGTCTAACACATCAATATAGGGCATATCTGCAGTCAGAACTTTGTAGCCGAATGTTTTGAAGTGTGTATTAAGGCTTGCAACTTCACCGGAGTTACCAGCAGCGATAGCTGCACCTTTGTGGCAACCGCCACATGCAACTGCTGCGGGACCGTAAACTGCTTGGTCAGCAGTAGTGCCGCCTTCAGAGGCTGCAACGATACCACCAAGTGATTTAGTTTGATCCGGAACTTCATAAGCACCAGCAACGTGGCATTTCTGACAGTTTGCTATGTTCTGAGGATACTCGATAGTGTGAGATCCGTAAGAAGCAAATGTAGGTTGACCAACGTGGATTGCGTGCAGGTAAGAGTCGATGGATCTAGACTGCTGAGGATAGTGACCTGCAGCTACGCTAGGTACGTGACAGATTCTACAAGCATCTACGTTACCGATTGCTGTGTAACCGCGAGCTTCAGCGCTAGGCTCGTCAAAACCGTGAGCTTCAGCGCTAGGCTCGTCAAAACCGTGGATTGCGATACCAACTTTTTCGCCGTGGCAGTCATAGCAACCTTGAGTGTAGTCTATAACTGCTTTGCGAGCAGCTGCTGCAGTGTTGGCTGCAGTGTTGTCGGTGTTGAACTGAGAAGTAACGCTCTTAACATATACGTTAGAGTATGTGTCATCGTCTTCGTTGAATTTCCACGGGATACCGATGATACCAACTATACCTTTAGATACGTTGTATTTTGTCAGGTTAGTAAGGTTAGCGGCTGTGGGAACAACTTTAGTAGTGGCAACGCCACCAGCGTAAGTAGTGTAACCGGATTTAGTTGCGTCTGTGCCTGCAGTTTTGATTGTATCAGAAGTTACTTCATCATAAACAACTACATCGTCTGAACCTTGGCCATAGTATCCAACAAGGATTCTAACGCCGTCAGATTTAGCGAGTCCGTCAACGATTCTTTCTTTGTAAGTTTGAAGGAAAAGCAGATCGCCGTCAGTTGTAGCTGCAGCTTTGCTTACGTCGATAACTGTTTCGTCAACATCTTTAACGCCGTCGCCATCAGTGTCGTGGAATGCTCCCCAAACTACTGTAGTGGATTTGTCGGCATTGAAAGTTATGCTGTCGATAGAGTATGCAACGTCAGTGCTTCTTTGTTTTTCAAGCTCACCGTGAAGGTCAGAGAAAGTGCGGTCTGGAGCAGCACCACCGTGGCAGGTATTGCTGTCGTTACAAGAAGTAGGATCTGTGTTAGCAGCTGTCATGCTGTTGTGGAAAGAAGGAACTACAGCATCGCCGAATGAATCCCAGCCAGAGTGGCAAGTCATACAAGTGTCATATGTGAAATATGAAGTGTTTGTAACTGCTGTGTATCTGGGAGTGCTGTTGTGGCAAGTTACGCAGTTAGCCATAGACTGAGGATATCCGATCTTGATGAATTCGTCAGTATCCCACTCGAATCCGTCTTCGCCCATTTCATGGCTGTTGTGGATGCCGTGAACAAGAGCGGGCAGGTCGAGTTTGGGGTTTGAAACGCCGAATGCGCTAGTGTTGTGGCAAACTTCGCAGTATCTTACATCGTTTCTACCGCCGTGAGCTATACCGGTCTTGTCGTTGTGACATTTGAAGCATGCTTCCTGACCAACGAAGTCTCTGCTGAAAGCGGGAGTACCTCCTGACATAGAACCGAGACCATCGGGTGTAGTGTCAATAACAAGGTTGATAGTTGACTGCTGGTCGCTTGTATTAACAACACCGTCGCCGTTGGTGTCATGAGCATAAACTCTTGAGTAAAACACGAAACGGTTCAGTTTGTTAGCAAAAAGATCTGCATAGTCAAGAGCTGTACTTACGCTGGCAACCGTTGTGTCAGCATATTTAGCAACATAGTCACCGTTGGCAGCATCGGTTTCATCGATATACGCAGCACCGGGAGCAGAGTACACATGTGTAGTTCTGTTGGTAGTGGATATAGTTGTGCTTCCGTTTGTTCCACCAGCGTAGTTCACCCAGCCAGTAGCTGTAAGGTGAGCTGCATACAGGTTAGCATTGTAACCGTTTGTAGCGTTTACAAAACCTTCTGTATAGGGTTTGCCGTCAAGGTGTGTAATCTTAAAGTGAATTTCAAGGATTCCCTCATTGTTAACAATCGTGGGAGTACCGGAAACTTGAAGATCACCTTCAGTTTCACCTTGAGCAGTGTAGTGTGTACCTTCGATGTCATTGTGACATGTGGAACACTGTTCAACAGAAGAAACTTTAGGCAGAGTGGCATCAGTTCCGTCAGAACCGTCAACGCCATTTTTGCCGTCAGAGCCGTCGTCGCCGCAACCTACGAGCATAAACGCGCAGGTGAAAGCGAGCATTAAAAGAAATAAAATTCTTCTCGACATAAATTTAGCCTCCTTTTGCTTTATGTCAAATACTGCCTGTGTCATCAGACATTCTATTGTTTACAGAGGATGCCTGATAAGCGCAGGTTTTTTGCTCAATCAAAAATTCAAAACACACGGTCATTAAAATCTACACGGTCATTTTACACGGTCATTAAAAATTTACACGGTCATTACTTTTTTTACAAAGTATACCAAATAAAATTCAGATGTCAAATATAACTTAACTAGGGCTAATTGGCATATGCCCGTAATTTTTAACCCAAGTTCATAAAATTAGCATACTACCGAATTCATCAAACATTAAATTTACTATATATCAAGTACTAGCGAAGATTGTTTTTTATATATTGTGTTAATTGAATATCTATATGTTTTACTTAGGCATATATCACAATTCATCATACTAAACTTTAGGGTTTTACAATAAGTACAAATATGCATTTTACCGAATATTTCAATTACATAATATTCATAAAATATCAGAGTGAAAAAAATTATTGATTATCAGTTAGATTTTAGACGCTTGTGCAGAGCCTGACGTGTTATTCCCAATAGTTTTGCCGCCGAACTGATGTTACCATCCGATTCTTTCAGTGCCGAGTCGACAACGTAATGTTCAATTTCCTTTAAAGTAGGGAAGTCACCAAAATATGAAAATGTCTTAACATTCGTGTTCAACGAACCGTTCACTTTCAGTCCGTGCCTGCTGAAAAAAGATGCCGCTTCATATTCGGAAGGCTTCCTGTCGCCGAAAACCATAGCCATATCAGACATAATTGCCTGCAGCTGGCGCACGTTTCCGGGGAAATTATAACCTTTCAGCATGTTTACAATATATGCCGGAATACTGTTTACGGTTTCAAGCCCCACATCTTTTAACGCTCTGTTGTAAAACATAAAAGCAAGATGTTCGATATCACATACCCTTTCACGCAGCGGCGGAATTAAGAGTTTGTGAGTGGAGAGTCTGTAAAAAAGATCCTGTCGGAATTTCCCCGAAAGCACGCTCTCCTCAAGGTCTGCGTTTGTAGCGGCAACTATCCTGACGCTGGCTGTCATATACCTGTCCGATCCGAGAGGAGAATAAACTTTCTCCTGCAGAAGTCTGAGAAGCTTAACCTGTGCGCTCTCCGCCATGTCGCCTATCTCGTCCAGAAAAAGAGTTCCGCCCTCTGCCGCGGCAACAAGTCCCTGTCTTGATTTATCCGCACCTGTGAAAGCTCCCTTAACATGACCGAACAGGGTGTCGGAAAACATAGTGTCATCCAGTCCTGCTACGTTGACGGGAACAAACTGCCCTTTTCGTCCGCTGCATTCATGCACAGCGCGAGCGAATAGTTCTTTACCGACGCCGGTTTCGCCAGTGATCAACACCGGAAAGCTACTTTTTGAGACTGATTCAATATACCTGAAAACGTCTTTCATCCTGCCGTCGGCAGTCATAATTCCGTGGAAGTCAATCAGATCTCTGTTTTCATCTGTCCGCAGGGCGCTTCTGAGAGCCTCTATCTCCTTATGCATCTGAAAAGCATTCACTGCCGCATGATATGCCGCTGCAAATCTGTCGCTGTCCAAAGGTTTAACAAGGAAGTTCAGCGCTCCGTTCTGTATACAGCGCACAGCCGTACTGACGTCGTTGTTTCCTGTCACGATTATAACCGATGCCGCAGGGTACCGTTTTTTTATCATATCAAGGAGTTCTTCCCCTGAGTGATAAGGCATTTGCAGATCGATAAAAACAGCCATCGGGTCAATAGAATCTATGGTCGCAACGAACTCTCTTGGGTCATTATGGATAACATAGTCAGTTATGCCGTTTCTTTTCATAAAAATGGCATAGGAATCGGTTATCATCTTTTCATCATCAATGATAACGACTTTTGATGTCATACAGAAGTACCGGCGGGGATGCTTATCGTAACAACGGTTCCTTTGTTCTTTTCGGATGTCACGTTGAAACCGCCGTTATGATCCTGAATGATAGTATAAGCGATGGAAAGTCCAAGTCCAGTTCCGCCCTCCGCCTGTTTCGTGGTAAAGAACGGTTCGGTAATGCGCTGAATATCCTCTTCCCGGATACCGATACCACAGTCTTTAACTTCGACAATAACATGCCCTCCCCTGACGAAGCACCTGACCGACACTGGAAGATGTCTGCCGGGGGTTGCCTCCAGCGCGTTCATGATTATATTGATGAAAACCTGTTCAAGTTTCTGGCTGTTGCCCATAATGGGCGGCAGGTTCGGCTCGATATCTTCCGCAAAACAGTCGGTACTCTTATTTATTTTATGTGCAAGCATATGTATTGCCGCTTTGAGAGGAACCTCGACCGAAAGAAGCTGGTGAGCCGCAACAGTGTCCTGACGTGCAAAACTTTTCAGATCCAGAACAATATCCCTTATCCTTTCAGAACCTTTGTAGATGCCTTCAAGAAGCTGGAGTATATCGCCCTTTGCCTCTGAATAAGGAGTATTGCCGATCATAAGCTCCCCTCTCTCCTCTTCCATCTCGTCCAGCAGAGATACAAAATCGTTGAGATACTCTTTGATTATAGAGCTGTTGAACATTATGAAGTTGTTGGGATTATTAAGCTCATGGGCAACGCCCGAAACAAGTGTCCCCAGCGCCGCCATCTTATTGGTCTGTATCATGCGCATTTTAAGTTCTTTTTCTATGATCTCAAGACGAACCTTTTCGGAAACGTCCTCAATATCTATCATAATAAATTCGGTACTGCCTTCGGAGATAACGTTGCCTCTGAAATCCGCAATGAAAGTTCTTCCCGAACGGCTTACCTGTTCAACTCTCGGAAGCTCAAAATAAGCATTGTCTCTGGCAAGGTCATAAATCTTTAATGCTGCGGATTCCCCGACAAGCGACGAAACCGATACCCCTTCCGATGAAGAAGCCAGAGAATACAGACGCATAAGGGCTTCATTACAGTCTTTAATAATAAGACCGTCCATAGATACTATCAGTCCGGGTATAAATCTTTTCTGAAAAATGCTGACAAACTTCTTCTCCGCAATATTCAGTTCAGTTTTAAAAAGCTCTGTCTGGGTTATGTCGGTGAGAGTGACAATACTTCCGCTGTTAAAGCGGCTGACACCCATAACGGCTGTCTTTTTCTCTTTGCCGTTATCGAGGCAGATAACAGAGGAATATGTACCGTGAGTATATCCGCCGAGAACGTCTCTTATATTTTTTCCCGTGGCACAGGTAGACATACCGGCTATATTACAGAACGTTTCATTGAGGAGAGTGACAGTATAATCCTCGTCAACGACGGCAATTCCGTCGGATGTGTGTTCAAGCACGCTCTGAACAAGCTTGCTCTTCTCCATCGTCGTGCGTTCCAGCTCGATTCTTGTGAAAGATAAAGAAACCGTGGCAAGGAGCGACTGCGACGTAAAAGGCTTTATGATATATCCGTAAGGAGACGTGGTCATAGATCTGCCGATGGTTGCCGGGTCTGAATAGCTTGTGATATACACGACAGGTATCTTTTCTGTCCTGTGTATCTGTGTGACAAGCTCTATACCGTCAACAGAGGATTTCAGACTGATATCCATAAGCATCAGATCAGGTTTTTCCTTGTCAATTACAGCAAGAGCTTCCTCGTCGTCAACAGCAAGCCCGACAACTGTGTAGCCGTTACGTTCAAGTCTGGAAGCTATATCCATTCCGATAACAGCTTCATCTTCAACAATCAATATTCTCTTTGCCATAGCAGCCTCGTCACAAAATAAACACGATGCATGTATAATTTTTCATTACAAAAATGGATGTGTCAACTTTAATTTACACTTAAAATCTTTTTATATAGGTGAGTTAGCCATATTAAAACATTGTTGTCAACTTTGATTAACACTTCTCTGTTTAACCTTTTAAATCAATACACTGATAAATAAGATTTTTTATTTTGGCATGAACGTTGCGTATAATTTACCATGAGAAAAAAAGTACTTCTGATAGACGATGAGGAACATTTCAGAAACAGCGTGAAGATCGCCCTGAAAAGAGAGGGTATTCAGGTCACGGACGAGCAGGACGGCTCCGACGGACTCAGAAACATAATCCTCAGCATGGCGACAGGAAGTCTGTATGACCTCATAATACTGGACATAATGATGCCCGGGCTGACGGGGATAGACATTCTTGAGTTCTTCATACAGAACGAAGTCAGCATTCCCGTGATTGTTGTTACCGGGTACATGGATTACGATCTCAGGTTTTTCTGCTCTCACATAAAAAAAATAAAGGTCATGGAGAAGCCTTTCAGCCACGACAAACTGGTTGGTCAGGTTCTTGAGATGTTAAAGACCGAAGGTTCCCTTAAGAATTCCGGAGGCCAAAATGAATTATATCAATAAGAACAAGGCGGCTGTTGTCGTAATCATCACATTGATTCAGGCAGGCGTACTCTATCTTGATTCGGCGGCGCTGAGATACGCTCTCAGCGCACTGCTTCTCTCAGCCACATTCATTGTGCTGAAGCTGATGACGAACGACATAAAGACCAGAGCGGAAAAGGAGATCAGAAAAAGCTGCGACAATCTGGCAGATTCGATAAACAATAAGTTCACCCCGGTAAGCAAGGTGCTGGACGACTACGCAACCCTTCTTACAGTCTTTCAGGAACAGCTGAAAAGTGTGAACTCCGACAGCGAGGATGCCACAAATACAATAAGCGGCAATTTCACCGGAATTGTTGACAAGGCGATGGAACAGTCAAGGATGGCGGGCGACGCACTGTCCAGCTTCACAGGCGACGCAGGTGAAGAGGGTCAGGGGTTTGTACAGAACAGCCGCCACACCCTTATCAGTGTCATTACAGAAATGCAGAAGATGGGCGAATACGCTACAAGATCCAACGAAAGTCTTAACGAGGTTATGACCGAGGTGGAGAACATCCGCACAATAGTCGCCAACGTCGGATATATAGCTGACCAGACAAACCTGCTGGCGCTTAACGCTGCTATCGAGGCGGCAAGAGCCGGTGAACACGGCAGAGGGTTCGCCGTTGTTGCAGATGAAATACGCAAGCTTTCCGAAAAATCAAACGAGTTCGCAACCGAGATAAAAAAGGCAGTGGACAGCATTTCCGGCAAAGTACGCACCATTCACGGTCAGTCAGCGAAAGAAGTGGAAAATATCACAAAGGTGACCTCTGACGCCCACGAAGATGTTGACAGCACACTTAACAGACTTGACGAGGCACTGGAGCGTTCACACGGGATCATCACCGAACTCCAGCAAAGCTCCATGCAGCTTGCGGAGGATATCAACGCAATGGTGGTCTCCATGCAGTATCAGGACATAAACAGACAGAGAATTGAACACGTCATCGACCCTTTAGGAATAATGAAATGCGACATAGACACCATATCAGGAGGTCTTAAAGACATCTCAGGAATAGGCAAAGGACTCAACGTTCGGGAGCTTACAGACCACCTGAACAGCATTTATACAATGGAATCAGAGCGGGATCTTATGAAAAATGTATCAACAACCGGAAACAGGAAGAACTCCGGAAAACATAAACCGAACGACAACGTAGAGCTGTTTTAAGGAAATGAGGTGAATCATGAACATACATATCGAAAAAACAGAAGACAGGCAGAACGCTATACTCACACTGTCCGGAGACATAACTGTTCAGCATGCATCAGAATTATGCTCGCTACTCAAAGAAGCCGTGAACGAAGAAATGGATACGGCATTGAATGTCAGCGGAATCGAGGATGTTGATATGACGTTCTTTCAGCTTATGTGCAGTGCGCACAGGTCTTTCACAGCAAAGGGAAAACAGTTCATATTGTCTACAGGCAAGAACGGACTGCTCAAAAAAGGAGCCGCAACAGGTTTCGTCCGGCACAAAGGATGTTCAAGAGATAAATTCGGCACATGTACAATGGTTATGGAGAGTTAGAACAATGGCAAAGACAATACTTACGGTGGACGATTCCGCCAGCATCAGGCAGATGGTTAAATTTACGCTTACAAAAGAAGGATATAACATAATCGAGGCATCAGACGGCAAGGATGCGCTCGCTAAAACGGGCGGCTCGAAGATCGACATGGTGGTAACCGACCTCAACATGCCCAACATGGACGGCATCACCCTGATAAAAGAGCTTCGGGCCAAGCCCGAATTCCGCTTCACTCCGATCATAATGCTCACTACTGAATCGCAGGATTCCAAAAAGATGGAAGGCAAGGCGGCAGGAGCAACAGGCTGGATAGTTAAACCTTTTCAGCCGGAACAGCTTGTTACGGTTACTAAAAAAGTTTTGGGGTGACATATGTCAACGGACGTGCATCAGGATGTATTCATTCAGGAGGCGACGGAGCTCTTACAGGAGCTTGAACAGTCCCTTCTGGAGCTTGAGGACAACAGCGAAGATATGGAACTGGTGGCGCGGGTTTTCCGTGCCATGCACACCATAAAAGGGTCGGGAGCGATGTTCGGTTTCGAGAACATCGCAGCACTGGTGCACAGCATAGAAACATCATACGATCTGGTTCGCAACGGCAAACTGGGGATAACAAAACCGATGCTGGATTACTCATTGAAGGCATGCGACATAATAAAAGAGATGCTGACAGATCCGTCTATGAAGGCGGATTCACCCCTTGCGCTCAAAATATCCGCATTTTTTACGGAGACGGGCGGTCAGGCACCTGTAAAGAAACAGCGCGAACCGGTTAACAAAGAAGAGCTTCTGACCAGTCAGAACCTGACAACGTTCCGCATAACGTTCAAACCTTCAGCAGATATACTCCTTTTCGGTTCAAACCCCGAACTTCTGGTGAAAGAGGTCGCATCTCTCGGAGAAGCCAGCGTATCCGCCCTGACAACCGACATGCCTCTTCTGGACAGCATGGAACCGGAAAAATGTTATACATACTGGGAAATCATTCTCACAACAAATAAAACAGAAAACGATATACGCGATGTCTTTATATTTGTTCAGGACGAAAGTGAGATCAATATCAGTGTTATAGATGATTTTACAGGCGGAAGCGACAGCCTTAAAAAAATAGGCGAAATTCTCCTTGAAAAGGGAGATATCTCCCATGAAGAACTGACATCTCTGATGGACAGCCGCAAACTCATCGGCGAGGTCATGGTTGAAAAGGGTATTGTATCGCAGGATGCTCTGGATGCGGCACTGAAAGAACAGCAGCATGTTCGCAACGTGCGCGAGCAGAAAGCTGCCGCAGAAAATATATCTTCCGTTCGTGTTCCTTCGGAAAAACTGGACTTTCTGGTTGATCTTGTGGGCGAGCTTGTAACAGTTCAGGCAAGGCTCAGCCAGATAGCCGTTAAAGAGAACAATCAGGAGATGCTCAAAGTCGCCGAAGAGGTGGAAAGGCTCGTCTGGGAGCTTCGCGACAACACCATGAGTATCCGTATGCTTGAGATAGGCTCAACATTCAGCAAATTCAAAAGGCTGGTGCGCGATCTGTCCGCGGAACTCGGCAAAGAGATTGAACTTGTCACCCACGGCGGCGAAACAGAGATAGACAAAACTGTAATAGAAAAACTGGGCGATCCGCTGGTGCATCTCATCCGCAACAGTATTGACCACGGCATTGAAACACCGCAGGAACGCGTCGCGGCAGGCAAGGACCACAAAGGTCACATAACTCTTTCAGCAACCCATTCCGGCGGAAGCGTACTTATTGAGATAGCCGACGACGGCAATGGTATCAACAGAGATGCCGTGCTGAAAAAGGCGAAAGCAAAAGGACTGGTTCCTGAAAATTCAGAACTTTCTGACAAAGAGGTTTTCGACCTCATATTCGCTCCGGGGTTCTCCACAGCGGAAAAGGTTTCCAGCGTCTCCGGCAGAGGCGTGGGAATGGACGTGGTTCGCAGAAATATAGAATCATTGCGCGGCACGATAGACATTTCAAGCGTTCAGGGCAAAGGTACGACAATAACACTGAAACTGCCCCTTACGCTTGCAATAATCGACGGACTGCTCGTTGTCATAGGCGGACAGTTCTTCATAATACCCCTTTCAATAGTTAACGAATGTATCGAGTTCAATGAAGCCGCACATAAAAGCAGTTCCGGACGCAGAATCATAATGGTTCGCAATGAACTCATCCCATACGTTCATCTGCGCAGTTTTTTTGATATACGCGAAGAGGCGCCGGAGATTCAGCAGATAGTGATAATAGAGATAGAGAAGAGGCGCATCGGTTTTGTCGTTGATAATGTGGTTGGTGACCATCAGACGGTTATAAAATCACTTGGCAAGGCTTTCAGGGACATTGAGTGCATTTCAGGGGCAACCGTACTTGGCGACGGTTCCGTGGCGCTCATTGTTGATGTTCAGAAAATATACACAGGGATCGAATAATTTTTTTATCGGGGGCAATTATGCTTAAGAATCTTAAACTCGGATTGAAGCTTTTTATAGGCTTCGGACTTCTTATCATCCTGATAATCCTTTCAGGGTACATGGGTTTCAGCGGTCTTAAAAAAGTAGAGAACCGTGCCGAGAACAGTAACGACCTGAACCAGATTGTTAAACTGTTTCTGGAAAGCAGACAGCAGGAAAAAAACTTTATAATGCGGAAAGATTTCTCTGCAGCAGAACTTGTAGATAAAAAATCACAGGAACTGACAGCCACCGCCCAGCGGCTGAAAGAAAGGCTGCAAGATCCGACTAACAAGAAACAGATGGACGATATAATGTCCAACGCTGATGTATACATCAAATCATTTGATAAATACATTATTTTGGAAAAAGAAAAGATAAAAATCATGACAGATGTGAACATGCTGTCCTCCAATCTGATAAAACAATCCGACAGAGCCATGGCAACGTTCAACTCCATTGACGCTCAGAAGCTCATCAGCGAATTCCTTAAGGTCAGACTTTCAGGCAAGGAATTCATAATATCGATGAACGAACAGTACCTTCAGCAGTACGAGGACAACTATGAGCAGACAGCGGAAATAGCCCGTAAATTAGCAGCAGAACACCCCGGTGAACTGACATCAAGTCTGGTCAATGAGCTTGGCGAATACAAAACTGCCATCGACTCATATTTTGCGAAAACAAAAGAACAGGTAAGCATTGAAAAAACTCTTATCGAGAACGCAAGAACGGCAATGGAGGTCGTCACCATAACAGCGGAAGACCAGAAAGGAAAGATGATGAGCGAAATTGCAGGCGCAATCACGATGATAGTGATTTTCGCTGTAGCAGGCATTGCACTCGGACTTTTCATCGGTTTCCTGCTCACAAGGTCAATCACAGGTCCGCTCTTTAAAGGTGTTAACTTCGCGCAGCAGCTTGCCGAAGGAAACCTCGACGCACAGCTTGACGTTGATCAGAAAGATGAGGTGGGTCAGCTTGCCGTAGCGCTCAAAAATATGGTAGGCAAACTCAGAAGCATCATAACAGACGTACGGACATCCGCCGACAACGTTGCCGCAGGTTCCAGAGAGCTTTCAAGTGCCGCACAGGATATGTCGCAGGGCGCAACCGAACAGGCGGCAAGTGCGGAAGAAGCATCCGCATCAATGGAAGAGATGGCATCAAACATCAGCCAGAACGCAGACAACGCTCTTCAGACAGAAAAAATAGCGCTGAAAGCGGCAGGCGACGCCAAAGAGGGCGGTCAGGCTGTTCAGCAAACTGTCAAGGCGATGAAAGAGATAGCAGACAAAATATCCATCATAGAAGAGATAGCACGCCAGACAAATCTGCTTGCACTGAACGCGGCTATTGAAGCGGCAAGAGCGGGCGAACACGGAAAAGGTTTCGCGGTAGTTGCAGCGGAAGTTCGCAAACTTGCCGAACGCAGTCAGGAAGCGGCTGGAGAAATAAGCGAGCTTTCATCATCAAGCGTGGCGATAGCGGAGCGTGCGGGACAGCTTCTCACCCAGATACTGCCCGATATCCAGAAAACAGCGGAACTTGTTCAGGAGATCACCGCAGGCAGCAGCGAAATGCGTACAGGCGGCGAACAGATAAATACTGCAATTCAGCAGCTTGATCAGGTGATACAGCGCAACGCGGGTGCATCCGAAGAGATGGCGGCAACTGCGGAAGAGCTTTCCAGCCAGTCTGAATCCCTTCAGCATGCAGTATCGTTCTTCAAGATGAAAGGGGACGGAAGTTTCAGCGCCAAATACGCATCGCTTACAAAAAAAGCAACAAAAACAGCACTCACTGCCAAGCATATAGATAAACCCACAATGGCGGCAAATAAACCCGCCGCGAAAAAAGACGGCGAAGGTGTACACCTTGACCTTTCAGAGGGAAAGAAAGATAATCTGGACCTTGACTTTGAAAGCTTCTGAAAGGAGTAAGACATGGAACAAAATACAGCCTTAAAGGGCAGCACCGTCTGTCAGGTTCTGACATTCAGACTGGCGGAAGAGGTTTACGGGGTGGACATAATGTCCGTAAGGGAAGTATTGGACTTTTCCAGCGTGACAAAAGTTCCCCATACGCCTGATTTCATGGTAGGGGTCATTAACCTGCGGGGAAACGTTGTTCCCGTTGTGGACCTGAAAAAGAAGTTCCGAATGGGCGCAACGGAGCGCAGTGTCAACACATGTATAATAATAGTCGAAGTGCAGATAGACGGCGAATCCACTATTCTGGGAGCACTGGCAGATTCAGTGCAGGAGGTTGTGGAGTTTGAAGATAACGTTATTGAAGATGCGCCGAAAATCGGCACACAGCTCAATACCGCTTTCATAGCCGGCATGGCAAAACGCGAAAGCGGATTCGTGATTATTCTCAATGTAAATGCTGTGTTTTCAATGGGCGAGTTGTCGGTCATAAGCCAGACACAACAGCTGCCCGCAGAAGAAAATCACGAATAAGGACGTAATCATGGATGCAGAACTGATGCACGACATCTACACTCAGAAGCTGACATCCGAAGAATTCGGCATCATCCAGACATATATACAAGAAAAATGCGGAATCAGACTGCCTTTGACTAAAAAAGACATGGTCGAAGGCAGAATCCGCAAGCGGCTCAAAGCTCTGAACCTTTCGACATACGGGGAATACATTGCGCTGGTTTTTGACAGCGCAAACCCCGATGCCGATAGGGAACAGCTTAATCTTATCGACACCATCACAACAAACAAAACAGACTTCTTCCGCGAACCGAATCACTTTGAATTTCTTACGCAGAAAGTACTTCCTGCATTGGAAAAACAGGGATATGGTATGGAAAACACTCTGAACGTATGGAGTTCCGCCTGTTCCACAGGAGAGGAACCCTATACACTCGCCATGGTGCTGGCGGAATATTTCGGAGTCAAAGGCAACTTTCGGGTATATGCCAGCGACATAAGCTATTCGGTGCTTGAACGCGCAACAAAAGCCGTTTATACAGAAGAAAAGGCGCTGGGCATCCCCCATGAACTGAAAAAAAAATATCTGCTCCGTTCCAAAGATCAGACTTCAGGTCTGGTACGCATCAGACCGGAGCTGAGACAGAAGGTTTCATTCGGAAGACTGAACCTTATGAACGACAATTATAACCTTCCTGTGGAAATGAACGTTGTTTTCTGCCGGAATGTGATTATTTACTTTAATCATCAGACCCAGTATGAGATAATTGGAAAAATATGCCATTATATGCTTAAAGGAGCCTGTCTGTTCCTAGGACATTCAGAATCAATCCACGGAATGGATCTTCCTCTGAGCACCATGGCACCAACTGTCTTTTACAGGATCTGAGAATGATAAACCATGCCGAAAGTCTTTATCTGAAACCGGGGGAGATATTTTATGCTGATACGCCTATGGTGGTGAACACCGTACTGGGTTCGTGTGTCAGCATAACAATGTACGTCCGCAGACTGGGCATAGGCATGATGAGCCATTGCATGCTCCCCTCCTCAACAGAATCCATCAAGCGAGGGGAGGACATAATGAAATATGTCGATTGCGCGGTGCTTTATATGAATAAAACCATGCTTGGCGCCGGAGCAGACAAAAAAGAAATAGAAGTTAAACTGTTCGGCGGCAGCAATATGTTTACGGTAACAGACGAAGATGCGGGCATAGGCAGCAGAAACATTTCAGCGTCAATCGCACTTCTGAAAAGTTTGGGCTATACTATAACGTCCAGCGACACGGGAGGACAGTTTACCAGAAAGCTTTACTTTTCACTTGATACAGGAACTGTTTACCTGAGAAAGATATCAAAAATACAGGGGTTATAACATATGCCGGGCGGAAACGGAAAACTAAAAGTACTGGTTATTGATGATTCAGCGGTCGTGCGGCAGGTATTAACTGAAATACTGCTGTCCGATCCGGTCATAGAAACTGTTGTTGCCTGCGGCGATCCCTTTGCCGCGGCAGAAAGGATGAAAACTTTCGTTCCCGATGTCATCACTCTTGACGTTGAAATGCCGAAAATGGATGGCATAACATTCCTGAAAAAACTGATGTGCCAGCACCCCATTCCCGTGGTGATGTGTTCCAGCCTTACGGAAGAAAACTCCGCAACCGCACTTAAAGCAATAGAATGCGGTGCTGTGGATATCATACAAAAACCTAAAACAGGCACGAAAGCTTTCCTTGAAGAATCCAGAATAATGGTTTGCGATGCGGTTAAAGCAGCGGCAAAGGTTAAAGTGTCGCCCATGTGCAACGTTTTCCATGAAATACCTCCGAAACTCACAGCCGATGCAGTTCTTGAAGCGCCAAAGGGCAACGCCATGATTAAAACCACCGAAAAGGTTATCCTTGTGGGTGCATCCACAGGCGGAACGGAAGCCCTGAGCGTATTTCTGCAGGGACTCCCCGCAGACAGCCCCGGCGTTGTGATTGTCCAGCACATGCCTGAAAATTTCACTGCATCGTTTGCAAACAGACTGGACGGCATCTGCCGGGTCACAGTGAAACAGGCGGACGACAACGACACGGTTCTTCCGGGCAGGGTGCTCATAGCACCTGGAAACAAGCACCTGCTCATCAAAAGGAGCGGCGCGAGATATTATGTCGAGGTGAAGGACGGTCCGCTGGTCAGCAGACACAGACCTTCAGTGGACGTTCTCTTCCGCAGCGGTGCAAGATACGTCGGAAAAAATGCGGTGGGTGTAATACTCACAGGCATGGGCGACGACGGAGCAAAGGGAATGAAAGAAATGAAAGATGCAGGAGCATTTAATATAGCACAGGACGAAAGAACCAGCGTGGTATTCGGAATGCCGAAGATGGCTATCGAAGCCGGAGCCGCAGATATTGTTCTGCCGCTGGAAACAATCTCGTCCGCCGTTATGAAATACTGTACGGCTTAACAGGATAATACCATGTTCCATCTGCTCAATGACTCGGTGACAGTAATAATAGCAGCAATAACGCTCTCGTTCACTTTTCTGTTCATCTATTATTCCGAGGGCAAACGCTATCTGCTGCTTTGGAGCATAGGATGGGGCGTCAGCTCCATATCGGTTCTTTTTCGCTCACTCCCAATGATAGCTCCCGGAATAGAGGACTTCATATTCATTTCAATGGTTCTGAACTACATAAGCAGTATATTCATCGGGCTTGGCGTTTATCATTTCGTTTACGGTAAAGGACCGTCGGTAAAACTCACGTCATTGCTGATTCCTCTGACCCTCCTGCCGGGTCTGATACGTCTCAACAACCCTGAAAATGCTTTTGTGGCGATAGTTTATACTTTTGCCGGTACAGTATTCATGCTTTCGGGGCTGGTTCTCATCAGAAAGATAAAAGGCATCGGAAGCCGCGTGGCAGGGGTATCGTTCATCGCATGGAGCATCATGATGTTCACCGTCATAATAACCCACAAGGATGTCTATGCGGCATACGAAAACATGCAGCTAACAGTATTTCTCACACTGGTATCCGCTCTCGGCATAGTCATGATGCACTTTGAAAAGATGCGGTCGGAACTTGACAGTACAAATATGATACTGAAACAGCTTACGGAAACCAATAAAGACATGGTTTTTTCCATAAAACTGAAACCCAGACCTTTTGTTGAATATATAAGCATGTCAAGCATTCGTCTCACGGGTTATTCTCCTGAAGAAATCATTGGCAATCCGGATTTCCTTGAAAGAATATCGGACAGAGAAAGAATAAATTCTTTAAGTAAACTTTCAGACGGACAGGATGTTAAAAAACATATACACGATACTGCCAACATAAAAGCAAAAAACGGAGCCATGCTTACTTTCGACCTGAACCAGACGATTATTTACGGACTGGACGGCAAACCGGAAAGCGTGATAGGCATTGCGCGGGACGTCACGGAAAAAGCCATGGAAATGGACAAACTTGCATCGGAAAAAACATGGTATGAGCTTATTTTTAAACGATCCAACATTATGACCATGCTTGTGGACAGCGGCACCATGACCATTATGGATACAAACTATGCAATGACCAGCTTCTACTGCTACCCGCAGGACGGAATGCATGGCATGCATATCAGAAAAATGTTCTTTAACGAAGAGGATTACATTGATTTTCTGAACAGTGCAGACGAAGGCACCGCCTTCCACTGTGAAAATCTTCTGGCAGACGGAACCCGTGTACACGTTACCATGCATGCATCTTTCCTCAGATTTGACAATAAGAACTACATTTTTGTCACCATTCTGGACAAGACCAGCGAAAACTTTCTGGCATATGAACTTTCCAATATACGCGACCTGCACAGGTCGATTCTGGAATCCCTGAATGAAGGGGTCATAGGTCTCAATCAGGACGGCACCATATTCTTTATAAACAACACTGCCGCGGAAAAGCTAGGGTATCATTCTGACGAACTGATATACAAAAATCACCACAACACGATACATTACAAAAACGCTGATGGTGAGCTGTCAGATTCCAACTGCGAAATACTCTCATGCCTGCGAAAAGGCGGTTCAGTGCGCAACAGACGGGAATACCTTGTACACAAGAGCGGGCGTGTGATTCCGGTGGTATTCAATTTCAATACCCTTAAGAATGAGGGCAACGAGAACATGGGAGTGCTTATTTTCCGCGATATCACAGAGGAACTGAACGCGGAAGAACTTATACTCAGCTCACTGGAAGAGAACAGAGTGCTGCTGAAAGAACTCCACCACAGGGTCAAAAACAACTTCCAGATGATATGCAGTCTGCTCTCGCTCCATGCGGAAGAGCTGGAAGATTCATCGGAAAAAGATTTCATAAACGAATGTGTGCTGAAGATACTCTCGATGTCTCTCACTCACGAGCTTCTTTTTGAAACCAACAGCTTCTCCAAGCTGGGGGCAAAGGTCTATTTTGAAAAAATGCTCGACAACCTTCTGCGAGCCAGCAACAACACGGACGAAATAACACTGATAACCGACATTCAGGACGTAAGTCTTATACTCGACGAGGCGGTACCCTGCGCACTGATAATCAATGAACTGTTCACAAACTCGGTCAAATATGCAAAGACCGACCAAAAAAAGCTGGAACTGTTCATCCGGTTTTATGAAGAAAACGGTGAAAAGATACTGATCTTCTGCGACAACGGTACCGGTATCGACGGTATCGAGGATTTCGGCAAAGAGACTTCATACGGTCTTATGATAATCAAATCCCTCACCCGTCAGGTGAAAGGTTCAATTATGTTTGAAAACAGGAACGGTCTGCAGGTTACTCTCCGGTATAAATAAAAAACTCAGATCGCCGCGCCTCTGCGCTCCTCGCGGAGACGCAAATTACTGTCTCTGCAAGGAAGCCTTCGGGCTGACGCGGCAGTCTCATTATATTTTAATAAGTTTATCAACAACCAAAGGTTTCAAGAGACTTTTGCCTGTCTGTATCCTAAAAAATTCTCAAGCTGATTTAAGAATCTTGTACATTGAAAATAATCGCCGGCTTTGATGCCTGTGGGGTAATCTTTGTCGGCTTTGACCTTTATGTCACTTATGACACACACCCTGCCGCCCTTCGCGTATGAACAGTACCCTTTTCCGCAAAGCATACGCACCGATGCCGGACTTCCCTGCGCTCCCCATATAAAAGGCTTAAATTTACATACCTGTCTGAGTCTGCGCGCCATCTCAAGCCCTTTTGATCGGCTTTCAGGCAGAAACAGACCGCTGAGGCGTAAAACTGCAGAATCGTCCGCATATCCGGCATCCGCCAGATAATTCATTGATACATATGCGTCACCGGAAGAAATGCTGTGTCCGTTTTTTTCAAGCAGTTTCATAAAAACATGTGATGTTACAATGCTTTTAACAATAGTATTCTCGCTGTTTCCGGCACCGAAAACAGGTAACGGAATCGGATTTGAACATATCTCAAGCGCCCTTTTCAATTCATCATCCTTCGCGCATACGGAAAGATGCCCCCTGCCATGTTTCAGGAATGAATGGAAAAGAAGTGAAGCTCTCATAAGATTTTGTATAGGAGCGGAATCTGATCTGAGAACGGATACAGATTTCTGCATGTTCAGTATCAAACTCCCCGTAACCACAGCCATGGCGGCAGTGTCTTCAAGCAGAGAACTGCTGTTCTGCATATTAAGAAGTATTCTCATTCCATCGCGGACGCCCGCAGTTGATGAAAACATTTTGAGGAACGAGGAATTAACAAGTCCTTCAAAGCGTTTATCTCTCTGAATAAGCGCAGAAGCATACGCACCGAATACCGGATGTTTCTGTGCAGCCTCCATCACCACGTCAGAAACTCTTTTGGCAATATAATGCCTAGAACCTTTGATTGCAGTGTCCCTGATTTCGATCACGATAGGAGATGTCGCAAAATTCTCATCCGCTCTGTGCAGACCGAGCAAAAGAGAAATATGCTTGAAAATAGGACGGGAGCTATCCAGAATTTTTATCTTTCCCCGCGCATCTGTAAGCGTTTCAGCGAGAACCGTATCCATTGAAAACATCTCTCTCCCGAATGAACGAAGGAGGGACGAAACTGATTCAACCCCGTCACTGCGAAGCTTTTCTCGAATAACAGATTCCTTTATCCCAGTTGTGGCAGAAAAATAATCGAAGATGTTTGAATATGTCAGCGTTTCCATAATAATACTCCGTTGCTTTTGTGTATAAGTCATAATATGTGAAATGAATAAAAAAAAGCCAGATAAATTATGTAAATTTTTGCAGTAAAAGAAATAAGACGTAATTAATCTCTTAAATAATTTTCCTGTTAACCGTGTGATATTTCAGAAAAATACACATTAAGCATATGTTTAGTCAGGCTTGTTTTAAAATAAAAAAAATTTAAATTCGATTCCGCAAAACGCGCTCAGGGTATATTTCGGTGGATTTTAAACTTTGTAAAGTGTAAAATTATCTATATCTTAAAAGGCAAACGGTAACCACACTATGCTCAGATTATTATTTCCGGTTCTGCTGGCGGCGGTATCAGTCCTTTCATTCATACAGGATGCATGTGCTAAACCATTGTTCAATCAGCAGGAACAGGAATATATATCTAAGAAAAAGAGTATTGTCGTGGGTGTTGTCAACGACAACGAACCCTATTCTTTTTTCCGCGACGGATCAGAAAAAGGTTTTTCAGTTGATTTTCTCCACATGATGGAGAAAGGATCCGGGCTGAAATTCAAAATACGCATGGGCAACTGGACAGATATATACAATGCATTCCTTGCCGGTCAGATAGACGTTATCGACGAAATATCTTACACACCTGAACGTGCCGATAAAATATTATTCACCGAACCTTACCACTACAGAAAGACTGTCTTTTTCAAACGGAATGATGACAAATTTTTTAATGCCGACTCGCCCGTTAACCTGAAAAGCAAAAAAATAGGCGTTGCAAAAGATATTTACTACCTTCCAATTCTGCGGGATGCGGGGCTTGAACCTGTTGAATACAGCAACTATGCAGACCTTATGAAATCTCTCGCTTTCGGCTGGACAGACGCTGTTGTTGCCAGCGAACTCACAGGCAGGTTCATAGCCAGAGAAAACAGTCTGCCTAATATCGTTTCCGCAGGAAACGGAGGCATAACCAGTCTTCAGGATGAGGATTTCAGACTGGGGGTAAGAAAAACCTCCCCCGTCCTTTTCTCTGTGATAAACAAAACTCTTAACTCAATACCAAAATCCGACATAGACGACCTTGAAAGATGCTGGGCAACTTTCAGCGGAAGAGAGATAACAAAACCGGACAAGATGACGCTTACAAAAGAGGAAGAAGCTTTCATAAAATCCCGTCCGGCATTCTCCGTGGGCATTATGCCTGACTATTCGCCGTTCAGCTTCGTTTCAAACGGCGAGGTAACGGGATATACCCGCTCTCTGCTGGAAATCATAAGCAGACAGACGGGCATAACCTTTCTTTATTCCGTTAACAACTGGTCGGCACTTCTGCATAATTTCAGCGCAGGGAAGCTGGATGTTATAGCGGACATAACCTATACAAAAGAAAGAACAAAATATACGCTTTTCACCGATGAGTATTTCAGGGTTCCAAACGTTATCTTCGTGCGCGACGATTTCGGCAAATACGAAGGAATAAATTCGCTGAAAAACAAGCGCGTTGGGATAATGTCCGACATTTTCTATGAAAAGAACCTGAACGCACTGCTTGCAAATCCGGCAAAAAAATATCTTTCGCAGGATCAAATGATGCGCGACCTCGCGTTCGGGAATCTGGATGCGGTCATAACAGCTATAAATGCAGGAAACAACGTCATAAAAAAATACGCTCTGGTAAATCTGAAAATAGCAGAAGCTTTCAAAACACAGGAAATAAACATGGAAGATCTGCGCTTCGGAATAAATCCGAAGTATCCGCTTCTCCATTCCATCATGAAAAAAGCTATGTCGGGTATAGGACCGGAAGATAAACTACAGCTTGAGAACCAGTGGATAACCGCCAAAGCACCGGAAACGGAAAACACGCGGAATCTTTTCACCGAAGACGAAATCCGCTATCTGAAAGATAAAAAAGTGATCCGTATGTGTGTCGATCCGGACTGGATGCCGTTTGAACAGCTTAAGGACGGAAAGAAGCACACAGGTATAGCTGCTGACTTTTTCGCTCTCATACGCCCCAAACTTCCCGCAGAACTGGTTGTGGTTCCCACTGCTACATGGGAAGAGACGCTGCTTGCTGTAAAAAGCCGTAAGTGTGACATCCTCTCCCTCGCAATGCCTACCGAGGAAAGAAGCAAATATCTCACTTTCACAAAGCCATATCTGACAGTCCCCAACGTAATAGCCACGTCGGTTAATGATCCGTTTATAGAGGGATTTGAAAGCGTAATGGACAGGAAAATCGGCTCTGTCAAAGGCTATGCAATAACGGAACTGCTGAAAAAGCAGTACCCGGGACTTAAGCTCGTCGAGGTAAAAAACGACGAAGAAGGGATCCGCATGCTCCAGCAGGGCAGAATTTACGGCTACATCGGCACTATGCCCTCTATAGGCTATCAGATAAGTCAACAGAAGATAACCGATATAAAGATATCCGCAAGACTGCTCCACGACTGGGAGATGGGTATTGCAGCCAGAAACGACGAACCCAGACTTGCCGTTATATTCCAGAAACTGATAAACACTGTCAGCGAGGCAGAAAAGAATAAAATACTTGGTAACTGGCTCAGCATCCGTTACGACCAGCGGATAGATTATGCACTTCTTATCCGCGTCGCACTGATTGCGGCACTGTTCATTGCCGTCATGCTCTACTGGAGTACAAAACTTAAGCGGGTTAACACAAAACTCACCGAAGCAAATATCAAACTTCAGGAATTGAGCGAAAAAGACAGCCTTACGGGACTTTACAACCGCAGATACTTTTCATCGAACGCCGTACAGGTATTCGGCACCTGCCGCAGAGAGGGCGTGCGGTTCTCTATGGCTATACTCGACCTTGACCACTTCAAGAGGATCAACGATACCTACGGACACGTCGCAGGAGATATCTGTCTCCAGCGCGCTGCTAATGTTATAAAGAACCATTTTCTGAGAGAGAACGACACGTCTGCAAGATACGGCGGAGAGGAATTTGCCGTCTACACCACAGGCGGCGAAGAGAACTCTCTCCGTATACACATGGAAACTGTCAGAAGAGATATTGAAAACATTCTGGTGGATGTTGACGGAAAGAGCATCCGAATGACCGTCAGCATAGGAGTTTTCAGCCTGATACCCGACAACAGCGACACTCTCGACGACATCGTGCGCAAGGCGGACGACGCCCTATACAAAGCCAAAGAGAAAGGCAGAAACCGGGTTGAGACCTATTCCGGCTGATCCGCAGATATCACTCTGTTGCGTCCGCTCCCTTTCGCGGCATACAATCTGTCGTCAGCTTTTCTTAAAAGTCCGTCAAGGTTTGTTATACCCTCACTGACACTGGTAACACCGACACTCACAGTACAGCTTATCCTTTCACCGCGATGCTCCGTAACAGCGAACTCTATGCTGCGCCTGATCCTTTCTGAGATATCCACGACCCTGTAAATAGTTTTGTGTAAGTGCCGTTTTACGCATTAGCCCTTTCGCCGTATTCCATGATGAAACGGTTCATGGCAGGCAGCCAGTCCCTCAGCGGCATAGTCCACTTCTTTGATGCCTGT
>NZ_JAJOIL010000039.1 GCF_021209385.1 Seleniivibrio sp.
GGGACAAGGTCATCTATGTTAAGGTAAAGTTCTGTTTGAAATTGGTCTTCTGTCTCTTTAAGCATAATAGATTATAACAGAAAACGCCATATAATTACAATTACATGGCGTTTGTCAACAATCTGAGCCCGCTTGAAAGCGGGCTTTGATAATGACGTCTTATTTTGCTCCGAGAATGAAGCGCGCCGGATTAACCGGAACTCCGTTAACAAGCACTTCGTAGTGTACGTGTGGTCCTGTGCTTCGTCCGGTGTTGCCCACCTGAGCTATCCTGTCCCCTTTGGAAACTTTTTGTCCCGCATGAACAAGTATATTGCTGTTGTGAGCGTATTTTGTCATGTAGCCGAATCCGTGGTCTATTATGACGATTTTGCCGTATCCGTTCTTGCGTCCGGAGAAGATAACTGTACCTTTTGCAGCCGCGCGGACAGGTGCGCCGTATTTTGCGGCTATGTCAAGACCTTCGTGGAAAACGCGTCTTCCTGTAAAGGGAGATATTCTGTAGCCGAAACGGCTTGATATCCAGCCGCTTGTGGGCCAGATGGAAGGTGTTGAACTTAAAACGAGTTTCTGCTTTTCGAGCATATCCGCAAGCTCTGTAAGGCTCATGGCTCTTTTTTCAAGGTCTGAACCGAGGCTTGAAAGGGTGTTGGAAAGGTCTTTGAAATAGTCCTTGTCCTTCTGCTCGTTTGCTTTTGTTATGTCTGTCACCGGGTCAAGCTCTTTACCGCCCATTGCGAGCTGTTTCTTTTCGCCGAGAGCTTTGCCCCCGAAAGATGCGAGACCTCTGACCTTCTCCTCAAGCTCGACAACGGAAGCCAGTTTGTCGTTGATAACGACCATCTGGTTTTCGTAGCCTGCAATCTGATTTTTGAGTTTTTCATTTTCTGATTTATATGTGAGGAGAACTGCTTTTTCTTTGTGGAGCTGGCTGAGTTTGTAAAATCCTACGCATGAGACAGCGACAAAAACGGCGCTGAAGGCAAGAACACCGGCAACGACACGTCCGCTGAACTTACGGGTCTTCACTTCGCCGAGTCGTGACTCATCGAAAATCATTACCGTATACTTCTTCTTCATTCCGCCTCCGTTAAAATTTTAATTATTGATTTTACCTGAAACTGCCGATTATATCAAGACATTATCCGACATAGGCTTTTCAGACGTAAGTTCTTGCTGTGCTTTTATTAACAGTTTTGTGACAATTCCTGTAATATTGCAGCTGCACGCTCTGTGCAACCCTCAACGGGTACTTCTTCCGTTATTCCGGTTTTTCTTACGGTTATTTCGACGCATCCTTTCTCAAGAGTTTTCTTTCCGATTGTTATGCGCACTGGGATACCGATAAGTTCGGCGTCATTGAATTTAACACCTGCGCGTTCGTCCCTGTCATCTATGATGGGTTCAAGTCCCATTCGGTTCAGTGTATTGTAAATTACTTCCGCATTTTTCATAACCTCTTCGTCCTTAACGGCGAGAGGAACAACACACACTTTAAATGGTGCGAGCTGAACGGGCCATACTATGCCTTTTTCGTCGTGGTTCTGTTCGATGGCGGATGCTGCGACGCGGGTTACGCCTATTCCGTAGCATCCCATGATGAAGGGCTGTCTTTTGCCTTCGTTGTCAAGGAAAGTGGCGTTCATTGATGCGGAGTATTTTGTGCCGAGTTTGAAGATGTGTCCGACCTCGATACCTTTTGTTATCACATACTTTCCGCCGCACTGACAGCATTTGTCGCCGGGGTTTGCGTTGCGGAAGTCGTCAACGTCAGCAAATTCAAAATCTCTGCCGTGATTGACATTCAGTGTGTGTGTCTCTTTCAGGTTTGCACCCACGCAGTAGTTTACCATGGCGGCAACGGCAAAGTCGCCGTAAACCGGAACCTTCATGCCGACTGGTCCTGAAAATCCCATGGGACCGCCGGTGGCTTCCTCTATTTCTTCGTGGCTTGCAAGCTCAACTGTGGTTGCGCTGAAATAGTTCTTAACCTTTGCCATGTTCATTTCGTGGTCTCCGCGTACCATAATGCCCACGAGTTTTTCGTCAACGCGGACGATCATGGTTTTGGCTATGGATGCTGAAGGGACGTTAAGGAACGCCGCAACCTCTTCCACGGTTTTTGCCCTGGGCGTTTCCACGTCTTCGGAAGGTTTCAGTTCGTCAGCTGATTTTGTATATTCGTCAACGCAGACGGCTTTTTCAAGGTTTGCCGAATAGTCGCATGAATCGCAGCTTATAACGAAATCCTCTCCTGTATCGGCAAGCACCATGAATTCGTGAGAGAATGAACCGCCAATGGAGCCTGTGTCGGCATCGACGACCTTATATTTAAGTCCGCACGCCTCGAAAATACGGCAGTATGCCTGACGCATATTCTCATAGCTGATGTTGGCGCCTGCATCGTCCATGTCGAACGAGTATGCATCTTTCATGACAAATTCGCGTCCGCGCATAAGACCGAAACGGGGGCGAACTTCGTCACGGAATTTTGTCTGTATCTGATAAAGGTTAATAGGCAGGTTTTTGTATGAGCTGATGAAACTGCGAACCACGTCGGTGATTACCTCTTCGTGTGTGGGACCGTAGCAGAATTCTCTGTCGTGGCGGTCTTTTATACGCAGAAGTTCCTTGCCGTAATAGTTCCAGCGTCCCGATTCTTTCCAGAGTTCCGCGGGCTGAACAGAGGGCATAAGAAGCTCGATAGCTCCCGCTTCGTTCATGCATCTGCGGACGATATCCTCAACCTTACGGATTACAATAAGTCCCAGCGGCAGGTAGTTATAAACACCAGATGCGAGTTTTTTTATCATGCCTGCTCTGAGCATCAGTTTATGGCTTACAACCTCCGCCTCTGCGGGAACTTCGCGCAGAGTGGGGATGAAAAATCTGCTGTATCTCATTTTTATCTCTCCTTGATAAAAAGAAAAATCTATAACATAATCCGGCTGTGGATGCCAGCGTTAATCATATTCTATAACGGTGCGCGTGTGAAGAAATATATTTTAAGACCTGTCGTTGCCGAGGTTTAAGCATGTCTAAAAAAACAGTGGGTCAGCTCCTTAAAGAGCTTGGATATGTTACGGAAGAGCAGATTCAGGTTGCTCTGGACGTTAAGAAGATAAGAGACAGACTGCTCGGCGAGATACTCATAGAGCTTTCCTTCGTTTCGCCCAGAGAGATTGCCCTTGTCGTTGCGAAGCAGTCCGGCAAGCCCTATATGGACATCAGCGAACACCCGCCGTCAAAGGATGCTCTGCGTCTTTTCGACAAGAGCGTTGCGAAACAGCTTGAGATAATACCACTTGAGAACAGACCGGAGAAACTTGTTGTTGCCGTCGCCGACCCGTTCAACATCAACACCATCGACATCCTTAAAAGAAAGGCTGGAAAAGAGGTCGATATATACGTCTGCGACAGGGATTCCATCCTTAAAAATATTGAGATAAACTATTTCCTTCTGGAAAAACCCATAGAGGACGAGATCGACAGGATAGTGAAACGCTTTTCATCGTCCGGTTCGTCCGCAGATATACCCCAGCTTCTGGAGCATATCCTCAACAGCGCCATCATAACCCGCGCAACCGACGTCCACATTTCGCCTGAAAGCATGGCGACCCACGTCTTTTTCAGAGTGGACGGCATACTCCGCCATTTTTATGTTTTTCAGAGCGAAATGCACATGGCTCTCTCTTCGCGCATAAAGATACTGTCGAACATGGATATTGCAGAACAGCGCCTTCCGCAGGACGGCTCCATGAGCCACACTTTTTTCGATGAGAATTTCGACATAAGGGTTTCCTCCATACCGACAATACACGGCGAAGGCATTGTTATGAGGATTCTCAGCAAGAACGTTTCGCTGTTCAACCTCGACAGCCTCGGCTTTGAAAAATCCACTCAGGCAAGACTTGAAAAACAGCTTGCCCGTCCCCACGGTATCCTGCTGGTCACGGGTCCCACGGGTTCAGGTAAGACAACCACGCTCTACGCTTCGCTTCGCAAGATAAATTCTCTGCAAAGAAAAGTGCTTACGGCGGAAGATCCTATAGAATATAAATTCCCGTTCATAAAGCAGACGCAGGTCAACGAAAAGGCGGGGTACACCTTCGCCCGCGCCATGCGTGCGTTTCTGCGTCAGGATCCCGATGTTATCCTTCTGGGTGAGATGCGGGACGAAGAGACAGCCGAAATGGCAATGCGCGCCGCCATAACAGGTCACCTCGTGCTCTCCACACTGCACACCAACGATGCAGTGACAGCCATCCCGAGACTGCTTGAAATGAATATAAAAGATTATATGATAGCATCCGGTGTGGGCGGGGTACTCGCCCAGAGACTCGTGCGCAAGGTCTGCATCTTCTGCCGCAAAGAGGCAGTGATAAAGGGTTCGGAGCTTATCAGGATGGGTATTCCGGAAGAGATGCTCGCACGCAACGGTATCACTCCAGAATACGACGTTAAATACATGCGCGGCGACGGATGCGAAATGTGCAAAGGAACGGGATATTCCGGCAGGGGCGTTATAAGCGAACTGCTGGAGATAACCGACGAGGTCGGTGATCTCATCGTGGCGGGTGCGTCGCCTTTGAAGATCTATACAAAGGCGGTGGAATCCGGTATGATACCGATACTTGAAGCGGGGTTGCTTAAAATGATGAAAGGTATCACCACCCCCGAAGAGATTCTGAGGGTTGCGCTTTAATGCAGGTATACAGAATAAGGTTTCTGGATCACACCGGCAGAGTAACGTCTAAAATAATAGAGGTTGAAAGCGATGCCGACATAAACGGTTATGTCTCAAGCCTCGGCTCAAACGTCATCGGGGTCGCCAAACTGCCGTCATACGCAAGGTTTCTGAACAGAAAGAAGAAGATACAGACAGCCGAAGTGGTGGAGATAATAGACAACCTGCACATGATAGTGAAATCCGGTCTGCCTGTGAATTCCGGTCTGATGGATCTTGCGGCTGACAGCGAAAACCCTGCAATGGCGGATATGCTCAACGATATGAGCTACCGCATACAGACGGGGATGACCTTTTCCCGCGCCATGTCGAAATATGAAAAAGTATTCACCGGAATGGTGGTGAACCTCGTGCGCATCGGCGAGGAGACAGGACAGCTTGACAACACACTCAAAAATGCCGCCGAACACCTTAAAAAGATATCCGACCTTAAAACAAAGACAAAATCGGCACTTATCTACCCTTCGTTTGCTTTCGTCGCCATGATAGGCGTGATGGTCTTCTGGCTTGTGGTTGTCATGCCGAAGATGATAGAGGCATTCAAATCTTTCAACATAGAGCTTCCGCCGACAACAAGATTCATCATGGGACTTTCGGGATTTCTGGAAAACTACATAATTCTGGTGGCGCTGGTTGTTTTCGGTGTTATCACCCTGAACGGCATCCTGCGCAGAAAGGTTGAGGAATACAGGTTTGTCACCGACAGGATAATAACACGTTTGCCTGTTTTCGGCGTGATAGTTAAAAATTACAATTACGCTTTTATAGCAGAATATATCAGGCTGATGATTTCTGCGGGACTGCCGCTTTATTCCGCGCTGAACATAATGGAAGAGAGCCTTCCGAATCTTGTTTATAAACGCTCAATAGCTGCGGCACGGGATATGATAGCAGGCGGTCGGTCTTTTTCTGCCGCTCTGGCGGAACAGAAGATGTATCCGAAGATAATCACCAGAATGGTGGGGATAGGGGAGCAGACAGGAAACCTTGACAACCAGCTTGGCAACGTTGCTGAATACTATTATTATAAGGTCGACACCATCGCACAGAATATTTCAAAGATGATAGAGCCTATAGTCATAGGTGTTGTGGGGCTGTTTATGCTTGTCATTATGATAGGATTGATGGGACCCATATTTACCCTCATCTCCAGCATGCCCACTTAGTCGCCGTTTATCTGCGGCGCATTACTGCGTCAGCTTGGTCGGCTTTTATAACCTTCGCATTTCTTCGTTGTTCTCAAAAAAATATTGCTCATGTACAAAAACGTACACTGCGCATATTTTTTCTCGCACGCCTCGAACTGCTCGGTTCTAAAAACCGATGTCAAATGCGGTCATTGCGAGGAGCGGAGTGACGAAGCAATCTGTGCTGCTCCTTCCCCAAACTTATACTCTTCCAGCTCGCCCTGTTTTGCTTCTTCAAGTGCAACTAGCAAATCCTTTATCATGCTGAAATTAAAATCAGGATTTTCCTCTGCTATCTTGCCAATTTTTGCCCAATATTCAATCTGTCCGCCAATGGAGCGGTTTTCAACTTTTGATTTAATCTTAGCTGAATCAACTATTTCTTCAGAAATTCTTATCGCATGCGCCATAGTTCACCTCTGACTATAAAATATTGCATAATGCAACCAAATGCAACAGTGTTGTTGTGTTGTATCAGAAAAGCGTAGCGAAGAAGCAGTCTCTAATAATTAATATTGCCCAGTGCGGGGAATACCCTGAAAAGGAATATGCTGACGGTCTGCATGCTGTCGGTCACCATCAGAATACCGATGATGATAAGCAGTGCGCCGGATATCTTTTCCACAGCCATGACAAGTCTGCCCGCCTTTCTCACGGTGGAGAATACAAAGCCCACAGCCATTGCCGAAAGCAGAAATGGTATCCAAAGCCCGAAGCCGAAAACAGCAAGGAGCAGGATGCCGCTGGAGACGGTCTCTTTTGCCGCGGCGAGTGACAGGATGCCCGCGAGGATGGGACCTATGCAGGGTGTCCAGCCGAAAACGAATGCCACGCCCAGAAGAAACGCATTAACGAAAAAAGGCGCGCCTTTTTTTGAACTGTAGTGCCATTTCTTGTGCATCATCAGTTTATTGATACGGAAGATGCCTGTCATGTGCAGACCGAGTATGATGATAACCACACCCGCAGCTCTTCCGATTATGAGCTTATACTCTTTTAAAAACATGCCTATTTTGGTTGCGCCGGCACCGAGTAAAATGAACACCAGCATGAAACCCAAACCAAAAAACACTGCACCGAGAAAGACTTTCAGTCTAGCCGTCTTTTTATCGCCGGATGTGAGGGTCTCTATGGATTCGCCGGACATAAAAGAGAGATATCCGGGGAGAAGAGGCAAAACGCATGGTGACAAAAAGGAAAGTACGCCCGCAAGGAACGCCGTATAAAAAGAAACATTGTCCATATGCAATATTTACAAATTTCTACTTGATTATGCAACTTTTTTTTAACATCATAGTCTAAGCTTTATAAAAGCTGAAAGAGGTCATAATGAAGAAATCGTATAAGTTTATTCTTGCTGGGGTTGTGTTCGTCGGCGTTGTCGGCTGGCTGTTCATGTCCAGTTTCAAGCAGGAGAGCGTTTACTATCTTGAGGTTCACGAAGTTACTCATAACCCTGAAAAATATAATACAAAGGGCATGAGAATCACAGGCAACGTTTTGCCCGGTACCGTTACGCAGGACTATAAAAATCAGTATCTTCTTTTCACAATTCAGGATATACAAGGTAAGCCTGACACGATGAAAGTGGAATATCACGGGATCATCCCCGACACCTTTAAAGAGGACATCCACGTTATTGTTGAAGGAAAATATGACCCTGAAAAACAGGTTTTCAACGCCGCCACAGTTTTGACAAAATGTCCGTCAAAATATGAAGCGGATGTTGAACAAAAATCATAATCACCTGTCTCTGTTTAGACTGCTGTGTGAACGATAATTTTTATTGTTTGCATATGCCCGTTTAAAAGATAAGGGCGTGCTTTATTCAAATTTATAAGGGAGAATTATGGGACAGTTAGGTAATTTATTTCAGATTCTCGGTCTGCTTTCAGGCTTTGCTGCCTTCGTAATGTATGTTTACGCTATGCAGACCCAAAACAAGTCCACGGCAAAGCTTGCGGACTCAATAATGATCGGTCAGCTGGTTGCCTTTTCTCTGGCATCCTGCGTTCTGGTCTATGCGCTGGCGACCGGCTATTTCAAAATGGAATACGTCGCGCAGTACACGGACTCGAAACTTCCTTTTGTCTATAAAATTAGCGGCTGGTGGGCAGGACAGGCGGGTTCGCTCCTTTTCTGGGGCTGGCTTGTCGCTGTTTTTGCCGTCATAGAGATTTTCCGCACGAAAAACTATGACACAAAATACAGAACTGCCGTTCTCGCGGTGGCATCGCTGACATCCACCTTTTTCCTGATACTCACTATTTTCGTTACAAACCCTTTTGCGGAACTGGATTTCTTTCCGGCAGACGGTATGGGTATGAACCCTCTGCTGCAAAACCCGGGTATGCTCTATCACCCGCCCACCCTTTTCCTCGGTTATGTGGGATACACAATAACCGTCGGACACGCTTTTGCGGCGCTTGTTAATAAGGACTCATCTGCAAACTGGGCGATTGATACACGCAAGTGGACAGTTATCACATGGATATTCCTTACCATCGGTATCGTTCTCGGCGGTGAATGGGCATACGTTGAGCTTGGCTGGGGCGGATACTGGGCATGGGATCCGGTTGAAAACGCGTCTCTGCTTCCCTGGATAACATCAACTGCTCTGCTTCACTCCGCAATGATATATGAAAGACGCGGCAAACTGAAAATATGGACGCATATGCTTGCGCTCATCTCTTTCCAGCTCTGCCTGTTCGGAACGTTTATCACCAGAAGCGGTGTTCTTGATTCCGTACACTCATTTGCTAAATCTTCGCTGGGATATTTCTTCCTCGCGTTTATCATCATAACATCGGGAATATTCCTTAAATATCTGTTCCCTATGCTTAAAGAACTTTCGGACAAAGAAGAGCATCATTTCAGCTTCTTTTCAAGAGACGGAATGTTCTTCCTTGCGAACTGGCTGTTCCTCGGACTTACAATAGTTATCGCAGTGGGAACCATGATGCCCATTATTTCCGGTCTGGTTATGCCCGATAAGATCACTGTGGGTATCCCTTATTTCAACAGGGTTTCCGCACCTTTCTTCGTGCTTATCCTTCTGGCAGGCGGTATAGCTCCGCTTCTGCACTACGGAAAAATGGACAGAAAAGAGCTTATCAAAAAGCTCGCTCCCTCAACAGTTGCTATGATAGCGGCTATGGCGGCTCTTGTTGCCACAGGACACAAACAGGTGCTTCCTGTGCTTCTGCTCGGATTCACCACGTTTTCGCTGGTATCCATTCTCGTGTCAATATTCACAACTGTTAAGAAAGGCGGAACAAAAGTTCTGCTTTCAAACAGAAGATACTACGGCGGTCTTATCGTCCACATAGGCGTTGTCATGATGGCATACGGCATCGTGGCTTCATCCTTCTATAACGATAAGAAAGACGTTACCGTTGCACCCGGCGAAAAATTCGAATTCAGCGGATACACTCTTCAGGTGGGTCAGCTTCAGGCAAACGAGATGCAGAACTACGTTTCCGTGTATGCACCCGTGACCGTTTACAAGAACGGCAAAGAACTTATGACGCTTGCACCCGAAAGACGCTTTTATGAGAAGAACGAGCAGGCTTTCGCAGAGGTTGCCATCAGCTCAAAACTTCACGGCGACCTTTACCTGATACTCGCCAGCTATTCAAAGGTTGAGAACTACGTCGGAATTCAGGCTGTGTTCCAGCCGTTTATCGCATGGATATGGATAGGCTGTATCGTGATGGTTCTCGGCGGACTTTACAGCATTTCAGGCAGGAAAAAGAAGAATGTCTGAAACTCTCGTAGAGTTTAAGAAAGTAAATAAAAAATACGGACACATCCACGCATTGCGGGATGTGTCCGTTTCCCTTAATAAAGGCGAATTTGTCAGCGTTTTCGGACCCAACGGCGCGGGTAAATCCACCTTTCTGAAACTCCTCTGCACAATGACTCCGCCCACAAGCGGACAGATCCTTTACGAAAATACACCACTCAACAAATTACAGGACAGCTTCCGCAGCCGATTCGGCGTCATTTCGCACCTGCCTTTCCTTTACAGCGAGCTGACGGCGCTTGAAAACCTGCGATTCTATGCGAGAATGTACGACGTACAGAACATAGACGAACGCATAAAGGTGCTTCTGGAGAAGGTTGAGCTTTATAAACGCAGAAACGACAAGGTTCGCGGCTATTCACGCGGTATGCTCCAGCGCCTTTCCATAACAAGAGCGCTTCTGCACGACCCTGAGATAGTCGTTCTCGACGAGCCGTACACCGGACTTGACACCCACGCTTCCGATATACTCACGCGCATCCTTATGGAGCTTTTCGGCGAACAGAAAACCATCGTCATGGTCACCCACAACATGAAACAGGGCTATGACGCGGCTTCCAGACTTGCCATAATAAAGGGCGGTCAGCTTGTTTTCAACGAGGAAAAGGCGAAAATAAGCGTTCAGGAGTTCGACGAGCGTTACATAGAGGCGGTGAGCAGATGAAATATCTCAATACAATATCCGCCATCGTCCGCAAGGACGTTCTGCACGAGCTGAAATCGAGGGAGATAGTGGTTTCCATGCTCCTTTTCTCCGTGCTTACGGTGGTTGTTTTCAGCTTTATCTTTGAACCCGGTTCCCAGTTCAAAAACGAGGTCGTGGGCGGTATCCTCTGGATGTCTTTCGTCTTCGCGGGGATTCTTGGGCTTAACAAATCCATGATGAGCGAAGTGACAGGCGGCAACTTTTCCGCCCTGCTTCTGGCTCCCGTTGACCGCAGTGCCATATTTTTCGGCAAGGCTGTCAGCAATTTCATCTTTATCGCTATGGTGGAGATATTCACCATTCCGCTGTTCATGGTTCTTTATAACGTAAACATCTTCGCATACGGCGCTATGCCGGTTGTGATTTTCTTTTTAGGTACATACGGATTTGCCATACTCGGCACTCTGTTTTCAATCATTTCCGTGAACACCAGAACGAGGGAGGTCATGCTTCCCCTTCTGCTTCTGCCCATCATAGTTCCGATAATTCTGTCGTCCGTTCAGGCGCTGAATATATACATTCTGGGACACGATCCGGCGGATGCGTCAAAATGGCTGCAGCTTCTTGCGGCTTTTGATGCTATCTTTACGGTAGTGGTCTTTGCTGTTTTCGATTTCATTGTAGAGGATTGATATGAAGAAGTTACAAAAGTTTCTGGATATCGCCGCGATACTGCTTATCGTGGCGGGGCTTTACATGGCATTCATGTTTGCACCTATGGAAAGGGTGATGGGCGCCGTGCAGAAGATTTTCTATTTCCACGTTGCGTCAGCATGGATAGCTTTTTTCGCTTTCTTTGTGACGTTTGTTTTCAGCATCCTGTTTCTGGTCAAGCAGAACTTTCTGTTCGACGACATTGCTGAAAGCTCCGCCGAGATAGGCATCATGTTCTGTACGATAGTGCTTATAACTGGACCCATCTGGGCGCGACCCATCTGGGGCGTATGGTGGACGTGGGACCCCCGTCTTACCACAACGACAATACTGTGGTTCATCTATGCAGGTTATATCATGCTCCGCAAATTCATCGAAGAGGCGGACAAGAGAGCCAAGTTTGCGGCTGCAATAGGTATCATCGGTTTCATCGACGTACCGATAGTCTTCTTTTCCATCCGCTGGTGGAGAACCATTCACCCCAACGTGGTACAGAAGGGCGGCGGCGGGCTGCACCCCGACATGCTGAAAGCGATGCTTTTCGCTATCCTCGCATTTTCGGTGCTTTATGCCGCTATGATGCTTAAAAGAGTGCGCATCGCGTCACTCGCAAGAAGAATTGATGCTTTAGGAGAGAACAATGGCTAATTTCGGATATCTTTTCGCAGGTTATACAGTTATCTTCGTACTTCTCGGGGCATATTTTTTCAGCCTCGGCTCACGTCTGAACAACCTTGAAACAAGGGTTGAATCACTGGAAAACAAATAGTCAATTAACACGGCTGCCTCCTTTCGGGGGCAGCTTCTTTTCAAACTCTTTTCTGTTGAATATTTATCTAGTATCACATATAGTATCATTATGAAAGAAAAGGATATCCAGAAAATTATAAACAGTCCCCAAAAGGTCAAGTTCAGTGATTTGGACAAACTATTACAATTTTATGGATATATACCCAGACAGCCAAAGGGCGGTAGCAGCCACTTTGTCTATGTCAAAGAGGGAGAGCAGAAAATAATCACTGTTCCCTTTAAACGTCCTTATGTTAAGGACGTTTATGTGAAGCACATAATAAAACTTCTGAGAATTGGTGAATAATATGAAAAAAGACATAAAATACTATATGAATCTTCCATACACAGTTGAGATAACTCCATGCGAAGAGGGGTCTTACTTCGTTCAGATAAAGGAGCTTGAAGGCTGTTTTTCCGAAGGGGACACTGTTGAAGAGGCTTACAGTATGATAGAGGAAGCTAAAGAGGGCTGGCTTTCAGCAGCACTTGAGCATGGCTTTGAAATACCGCTTCCCGAATCCATGGAGAAGGAATACAGTGGTAAATTTGTCGTAAGAGTTCCCAAAAGCCTGCATAAAAAACTTATTCAGACAGCCAAGAAAGAGGGCGTCAGTTTAAATCTTCTTGCGTCCTCCCTGCTAGCTGAAAATCTTGTAAAACATGAAAAAAAGAAGGAAACTGCCTGACTTCTATCTTTTCATATATCCCCTGAGAATGAATCTTCCCATGAGTATTGCCGATGTCATGAGTACACCCAGAAGCAGGATGAAGCTGTGCCATCCGAAATCTTCATAGATAAGACCCGGCAGAACGGAGCCTAATGCTCCTCCTGCGTAGTAGAAAGCTACATAGAGTCCGTTGGTGACACCTTTGTGTTTGTCAGTTATCTTATTCACATAGCCAGCTGCGGCAGTATGCGCGAGGAACATGCTGGCACAGAATACGAACATTCCGAGGAACATGAGCCGTGTGTCGCCGGACACGAACAGAATCAGAGAAAGCACAAAACTTGTCAGCCCCACAAATACGGTACGCAGTTCCGAACCGAGATATTTGATTATCTTCATGACGTTAACGGACATCATTATGCCCATTATGTATCCTGTGTACATGATACCTATGACCATTTCACCTGAGTTCGGGTCGATCTGGCGCAGGCGGAAGGGCACGAAATTAAGCACTGCGGCGAACATGAAGAACATGAAGAATATCATGATATATATCATAGTGAATAGCCGCTGTGAAAGTATCTCCATTGCGGCGTGGGGGTTCATTTTTGCCAGTGTCGCCCTGTTTTCAGGAAGGGTTCTGATGAGATAAACTGCAAGCGCTAGGCTTACTCCCAATATCAGGAACATTGCTCTCCATCCTGCGTAGTGTGCTATCAGACCGGAAAAGAAACGTCCGGCAAAACCTCCGAATATCGTGGCGGAAATGTAAAGCGCCATGTTCTTTTGAACGTTGCTCTTTTCAGAAGTGTCGGCGATATAGGTCATGATGCCTGTCAGAACTGCTGGGATTGCGCATCCCTGTAAAAAGCGCACGCCAACCAGCAGATAGAAGGTGTTTGAGAAGAAGAACATAAACTGGCAGACAGAGAGAAACGCCAGCGAAAACAGCAGAACGCGACCTGCTGAGACAGATTCAAGTATGTATCCGTAAAATACTGGCGCAACTGCAAGGGGAACCATTGTGGCTGTGGTCAGAAGTGACGCCTGCGACATGGTCAGACCGAATTCCTCCGCAATGAGCGGCTGAACAGGCTGTGGGGCATACAGCGACGATATGGTCATCACCGTTGCGAACAGCAGGATAAGAAATTCTCTGCTCTGTTTCATCTGTAGCTTCGCAGGTATTGCGGCGGAATGGGTGCTTCAGCTCCAAGCGCTTTTGCGGCGTGTATAGCCCACTGATGGTTTTGCAGATGTCCTCTGCCTATCATAACTATATCGGCTTTACCCTCGGCAATAATGTTTTCGGCGTGCTGAGGTTCAGTTATGAGTCCTACTGCTGATGTTGTCATTCCGGTCTCTTTTTTTATCTTTTCTGCGAAAGGCACCTGAAATCCGGGTCCTGCGGGGATTTTTGCTATTGCCACTCCTGCTGTGGAGACATCTATCAAAGCCACGCCAAGAGGCTTAAGCATGTTTACCAGCTTAACGGAATCTTCCGGCTGCTGTCCGTCGGGAAGCCAGTCCGTAGCGCTGATACGAACGGATATCGGTACGCTTGTGCCAATGGCAGACTGCACCGATTTAACTGTTTCTATGAGAAAGCGCGCCCTGTTTTCAAGGCTGCCGCCGTATTCGTCCTCTCGTTTATTGGAAATCGGAGAGATGAACTCGCTCAGAAGGTATCCGTGGGCGGCGTGCAGTTCAACTATCTGCGCTCCCGCTCGCACGGCACGCATCGCTGATTCTGCGAATTTTTCAGTAAGCTCGTGTATGTGAGAAACGGTCAGAGCCGAAGGCGTCTGGGAATTTTCGTCAAAGGGTATGGCGCTGGGTGCAAAAAGGTTTGTCCAGTCCTTAAGAGGTTTGCCGCCGAGCCACGGTTTGTCGGTGCATGCCTTTCTGCCCGCGTGTGCTATCTGCACTGCTGGTACGGCTCCCTGTGACTCGATAAATGAAAAGATGCGGGCGAACCTGTCCGCCTGTGTATCGTTCCACAGACCGAGGTCGTAGGGGCTTATGCGCCCTTCGGGTGTGATTGCTGTAGCTTCTATAATGACTGCGCCTGCACCCCCCGCTGCCATTGATCCGTAATGGACAAGGTGCCAGTCGTTCGGGAGTCCTTCGCTTGCGCTGTATTGACACATCGGGGGGATAACCACGCGGTTGCGGAGAGTGACGCCGTTCAGTGAGACAGGTTTAAATAATTCTGACATAAGCATCCTCCAATAATAAAATAATATACTAACAATAGTACCTGTCCGGTATAATTCTCAAGAGCTTTTTTTGGGATTGCGCGGCACTGCTTCGCAATGTTATAAACGAAAGTGCAGACGAGGTGATGAAATGATATATGAAAAACTTCTTCAGGAAGCTCTTAGGGCTTCAAACGAACAGGATCTTCCGGATACGCTGTTTGCCAGTATCAGATTCATATGCGAAAGTAAAAACTCGGATCCGGAACTTATCCGCGAATTGATAGATCATCTGGAAAATTACGAACCGTTCGGCGACGTAGGCTGCGGAAATCTTTTTTCCAGTACAAGAGACATTGAGCAGTGCGTCGCCAAACTGTTTAAAGTGGGATGATTATTTATTCCATACGATTATGGCGCTTCTGTATTTAACTGTTTCGGTGTAACTTCCGTCAGCGTTTCCGAATTTTTCGAGATTTGTCCTGACGGCGTCTCTGTCTATCGGAACGTCATATGCCATGAGCATGTTCATTGAGCTTTCGGTGAGGTCTTCCAGAGATTTTGTGTGCTTCCATTCACCTTCGACATTTTCGCATTTGTACGCTATGCCGTTCTCCTCAAGCCATGCGCGCATTTTGTGTGCATCGCAGAAGTTTTTAGGGGTTATGCCGAATATCGGGCAGAGATGTTCAAGCACGTCAGAGGAACGCAGTCCGTCGAACCCCATATAGACGACACATTCCGTTGCGCAGTCGTTGAGTTTTTTCCTTGCGTCAGAGGCGCGAAGTGCAGGGGACATGGTGCAGAATGCGATATCGAACGTTCTGTCCGGTTTATATTCGTTCCAGTCAGAACGCACTGTTGTAATGTTTTTAATGCCGTTTGCGGCGGCATCCTCGTTCAGAAACCGAAGCATATCGTCGGAGATGTCAATTCCGAGAACGGATTTCGCCTCCTGCGCTATGTGCAGAGAATACATGCCCGTTCCGCATCCTGCGTCGATGACTGTTTTGCCTTTGAAATCCACACCCATTTTCCGTATGCGGTCAAGGATGCCAAGCTCATAGTTTCCCTCTCTGTTTTCGTATCTGGGAAACTCCTGTGCCTTTTTGTTCCAGAATTCTTTCTGTTCGCCGTGTCCGAGATGTTCCATTTATTCCCCCTTAAAAATAAGCGCACCGTATCGGCAGAAAGGTATACATTCACCGCATCCGATGCACGTTTCTGTTCTGATGACTATAACTTTTCTGTTCGTTTTGTCAGTGTAAAGCAGAATTGCACCTGTGGGGCAGTGGGTGACACATGCGCCGCAGCCTTTGCATTTTTCTGTTATTACATGAACTTTAACGTTCCCCATCTGTTATTGTATACAACTTAAATATGTTCTTGCAATAAGAACAGAAACGGCACAGGTTTAAATAAACGATTGATTAACGAGAGGGAGAGATGAACCTTAGATTTATTATATTCATCAGTATTTTTGCAATAATGAACGTTTACGCGTTTTCAAGAATAATAACCAGATGGCAATGGGCAAAAGAGCATTATGCGGTTGCATGGTCGGTTGTCGTGCTGATATTTATGCTGGAACTGCTCGCACCTCTTGGCGACAGAATGTTTCTGCCGCGTCTTAAGAGCGAGCTGGGTATGGCATGGCTGTTCATAGCCGTAAACTGGGTTTCATACACTGTTTTCGGCATGGTTACGCTTCTGGCGGCATACGGCATTATAACTGATATCGGCGCTATGGTGTGGCGTTTCATAGCACCGCCCACCGATGCAGTTGATATGGAGCGGCGCGTACTTCTCACGCTGGGCGTGCTGACCGTCGGCTCCACGGTGCTTGGAATAGGGCAGGCGCACGCTGAACCGAATGTTAAAGAGGTGAAGGTGCCTATCAAAGACCTTCCGGAGCAGTTCGAGGGGTTTCGCATAGCGCAGATTTCGGATCTGCACGTCGGACCCACCATAGGGCGCAGGTTCGCGCAGACTGTGGTCAACCGTGTGAACTTGCTGGATGCAGATGTTGTGGCTCTGACAGGTGACTTTGCAGACGGGCACGTCAAAGACCTCAAAAAGGACATAGCTCCCATAGCCGAACTTAAATCGAAATACGGCGTTTACTATGTCACAGGCAACCACGAATATTACTGGGATGCCGTCGGCTGGGTTGAGGAATTTGAGAAGATGGGTGCGAAACCGCTGATAAACAAACATGAAAAAATAAACGTGGACGGTGCGGAGATAGCGCTTGGCGGGGTGAGCGATTACTCAACCAGAAACTATGGCGCACTGCATGCATCAAGCCCGAAAAAAGCTTTCGACGGAGTGCCTGAAAGCATGACCAAGATACTTCTCGCCCACCAGCCCAACAGCTATGCAGAGGCTTATAAAGCTGGTGTGAATTTACAGCTTTCGGGGCATACCCACGCAGGGCAGTATTTTCCGTTCAGCCTGCTGATACCTTTCTTTCAGAAATATTACAAAGGACTTAACCGCCATGAAGATATGTGGGTGTATGTGAATACCGGAACGGGATACTGGGGACCGCCCATGCGCGCCGGAGTTCCTTCGGAGATAACCCTTCTGACACTGCATAAAGCATGAAGAGAATAGATCGCCGCGTCGCTGACGCTCCTCGCGAAGACGTATAGTTGTCTCTGCGAGGAGCTTTGCGACGAAGCAGTCTGAATTTATTCAGCCAAAAGATTATTTATTGATTCTGCCGCTTTGCGTCCTTCGCCCATGGCAAGAATGACCGTAGCCGCGCCGAGAACTATGTCTCCGCCTGCGTATACCCTTTCCATTGACGTTTTCTGGTCGTCGTTCGCAAGGATGTTGCCCCATTTGTTAACGTTTATCTCGGGTGTTGTCTGGCTTATGAGCGGGTTGGATGAGTTGCCAAGCGCCATGATAACGCTGTCCATCTCCAGAACGAACTCACTGCCTTTGATCTCCACAGGTTTGCGCCTGCCGGAATCGTCGGGTTCGCCCAGTTCATATTTCAGACATTCGATACCTGTGACTTTGCCGTCCTTGTCGCCCAAGATGCGTTTCGGGTTTGTGAGGAAAAGGAAAGTGATACCTTCCTCTTTTGCGTGAGCTATCTCCTCACGTCTTGCCGGCATCTCTTTTTCCGTTCTGCGGTAGATGACATAAACCTCTTCCGCTCCAACACGCAGAGCCATACGAGCCGCATCCATTGCAACGTTACCGCCACCCACAACAGCTGTCTTTTTACCTGTAAATATAGGGGTGTCCGCCTTGTCGGGAGTGTAGGCTTTCATAAGGTTTGCGCGGGTGAGGAACTCGTTTGCGGATGAAACGCCCACCAGTCCTTCGCCCTCAATGTTCATGAAGTTGGGAAGTCCGGCGCCTGTTCCCACGAATACAGCGTCAAATCCGTCCTTCTCAAGCAGGTCGGAAAGTTTTCTGGTGCGACCCACGAGGAAGTTCTTTTTAATGGTTACCCCCATTGAAAGGAGGTTATCTATCTCTTTGTCAAGGATTACCTTAGGCAGACGGAACTCAGGGATACCGTAGATCATAACGCCGCCGAGCTTGTGGAAAGCCTCGAAAAGCACAACCTCATGCCCTGCTTTGCGCACATCCGCCGCAGCCGTGAGCCCTGCGGGACCTGAACCGATGACGGCTACTTTTTTGCCTGTGGCGGGTGCTATCTCCGGCAGAGACATTTTGCCCTGTTCGCGTTCCCAGTCTGCAACGAAACGTTCGATACGTCCGATTGCCACTGATTTATCCATATCTTTGAGCGATTTGCCCACGGTACATTCCGCCATGCATTGAGTTTCCTGAGGGCATACACGTCCGCAGATGGCGGGGAGCATACTGTTCTTTTTGATTATGTTCACTGATTTCTGATAATCGCCCTCTGCTGCCGCTTTGATGAAACCGGGAATGTCGATCGCCACGGGACATCCCTTTATGCAGGGTGCGTTTTTGCACTGGAGGCATCTTTCTGCTTCAAGTTTGACCTGTTCCTCAAAGTAGCCTATCGCCACTTCCTGAATGTTTTTCGCGCGCACTGCGGGTTCCTGTGCGGGCATCTCCTGCATGGGGATGGCAAGCCTGTCCTTTGGTTTAAGTGCAGAGAAATCTATATTGTTAACGAGTTCCTGCGCCTCTTTGCGCAACTCTTCTGCGGGTATGTATGACATTATTTCTGCTCCTGAAGTTGTTCCACCGCCTCCTGAAGACGGCATCTGTGGTTTGCATCCTGTTCCTGCGGTTTGTATGAACGCTGGCGGAGCATCATGTTGTCAAAATCCACCTCGTGTGCGTCAAACTCCGGTCCGTCAACACAGACGAATTTTGTTTTGCCGCCCACGGTAACGCGGCATCCGCCGCACATTCCGGTGCCGTCCACCATTATGGTGTTAAGGGATGCGAAAGTTTTAACGCCGAAAGGACGTGTGGTCTCGGCGCAGAATTTCATCATTATCGCGGGACCGATGGCGACAGCAAGGTCTACGCCGCCCTTCTCGCATATCTCTTTCAGGGGCGCTGTAACAAGGTCTTTGCGTCCGTATGAACCGTCGTCTGTGCAGACGATGAATTCGTCCGCTATGGCGCGCATCTCGTCCTCAAGGATAAGAAGTTCCTTTGTTCTGGCTCCCATGATGATTATAACTTTGTTCCCTGCCTTTTTCATCGCCTGTGCGATGGGGTGCATGGGTGCAACGCCGATACCGCCGCCGACACAAACAACCGTGCCGACCTTTTCAATGTGGGTGGGCATGCCCAACGGTCCCAGAACATTCTCCACAACATCTCCCGCATTAAGCTGCGCCAGTTTCAGGGTGGATTTGCCAACCACCTGAAAGATAACGGTAATGCTGCCGGCCGTTTCGTCGGCGTCGGCAATGGTGAGGGGAATCCTCTCGCTGTAATCACTGTCCGCCTGCAAAATGACGAACTGTCCGGCACGTCTCTCTCTCGCTATTTCAGGTGCTTCAAGCACAAGCTGAAATACGTCGCGCGAAAGCTGAGTTTTCTTTAATACTTTGCTCATTGCTTACCTCATCTGTTAGTCGGAAAGAGCTAATTTCATGCAATTTTTCTTTAAATGCAAGATGTTTATGACCGCAGTGCAGGTGTGTTCCGCCTAATAGTGTTTTAATTTCTGAATATAGAATATGATATTCTTTAATATGGTTCAAAACAGATATTTGTAAATAGCTGTGGGCTTGAAAAAGGTTTTTTGGAATGGTTGTGTAAAACCGTGTTTGAATATGTTCAGATCAGGTCAGTTTTGGTCGCGATATTTTTTTGTGAGTCCGTTGAGAAATTTCCTCATATGCTGGTCGCCGAGCGCCTGAAAATTGCGGTGGTCGGGTCTGCGGAAATATGCGGAGACCTCTGATTTTGTAACTTTCGCTCCACCCATTTCAAAAATTTCGATGATGTCAGTATCTTTAAGCTCAAGCGCAACGCGCAGTTTTTTCACTATGTCGTTATTTAGCATCTTTCGCGCCCCTTTTAAATGTTATGAAGCCGTCAAGAAAAGCGTTCAGAAGCTCATCAGAAGTTTCCTGATAGTTCTCGTCTTCCTCTTTGGACATGAGACCAGGGATGTCTTCGCGTTTTATGGGATGCCCGCCCATATCCAGTATTTTCAGTATTTTGTTGTCGTTAAGATTCATTGCGTAGCGGATACGGCGGAATATGTCATTATTATTCATGGAGGTATATTACATATTCATGAAATAAAAACAATGGGAATATAAATCCACCCCGACCCTCCTTTGGCAAAGGAGGGCGTAAGCCTCCCTTTAATAAAGGGAGGTTTGGAGGGATTTTCTTTTTATTATTAAAGCGCTCTTTGCAGTATACAGGCGGAAACGTCGGGAGTGATGGCTCCAGTTTCGCCAAGGGCTGTCATGCCGTGGCTTTTCAGTGCGTTCACGACAGCTTCCACATCGGCTTTTATACCGTATTCGGTCAGAGTCAGCTTAACACCTATACTGCGGAAAAGTTCTTCTATCTTATTAATGGTATTTTCTTCTGTCAGAGCGGCGCCTTCCAGTCCGAAGACGTTTCTGCCCATTTTCAGAAGTTTTTTTGACTTTTGCAGTCTCATCTGGCGCAGAACTGCGGGAAGGATGATAGCAAGGGTCTGCCCGTGGTCAAGCCCGTAGATGGCGGTGAGTTCGTGTCCTATCATGTGGGTTGCCCAGTCCTGCGGAACGCCGAGTCCGATAAGCCCGTTGAGCGCCTGATTTGACGTCCACATAAGGTTTTTCTGCCAGCTTTCCGTGCGTCTGTTTTCCCAGTCCTTTGCCAGTGCCGCAACGTTGCGAAGGAGAGCTTCCGCATATCCTTCCTGTACCATACCGTCGGTGGGGAAGGTCAGGTATTGTTCGGTAGTATGTACGAATGTGTCCACCATACCGTTTGCAAGCTGTCTGTCGCTCAGTGTTGTCATTACCGTATAGTTCATTATTGCGAACACAGGATAAACTGCTTCGGATTTGAAAAAGCGTTTTTCGTGAGTTTCCGCTTTTGTTATAACAGAACCGCCGTTGGATTCGGAGCCGGTGGCGGGAAGTGTCAGCACGGCACCGATGGGCAGTGCTTTTTTAACTATGTGCTTCCATTCGAGAATGTCCCATCCGTCGCCGTCATAAAGCGCTGCCGCCGCAACATATTTCGCGCCGTCTATTACAGAGCCGCCGCCGACTGCAAGGATAAAGTCAATATTGTTTTCGCGAACGAGCTGAACTGCCTTGTTCAGTGTTTCAAAGTGCGGGTTTGCCTCAACGCCTGAAAACTCAAAGCAGGTATGTTCTTTCATTGCCTCTGACACCTGCGTGTAAACTCCGTTGTTTTTTATGGAGCCGCCGCCGTAAATAAAGAGAACTCTTTTGTCTTTGGGTATGAGAGTTGACAGCGAACCGATGGTATCTTTGCCGAAAATTATCCGCGTGGGGTTGTAATAATTGAAATTGTCGAATGTGGTCATTTATCCCTCCGAGTTATCTGAATAGAGAATATAGTCAAAGGAGTGAATATTGTAAGTGTGGTTTATGCAAAATGTTTGCACAATCCTACAAAACCATGTTGTGAAAAATACCGCTTTGTTAAATTTTAAACTCATGACAACTTGATTAATTTTTATGTTAGTATAATATTAATTAACAAGCAGACTATTTTTATCTTATTGAGGTGTGTTATGAAAGCAGGCGGAGCCACACCAAAAAACAATACCGGTTTTTCAGTATCAGAAAACGATATACTGCTGCTCCGTTCGCTGATGAATGATCCTGACGGGGTCGTTATTTTTGCTCTGGACAGGGATTACAGATACACGTCCTTTTCCCTCAGTCACAAGAATGCTATGAAAGCAATTTGGAACTGCGATATCGAACTTGGCGCCTGCATGCTGGATTACATTCAGAGACCAAATGAAAAAGAATGTGCGAAGAATAATTTTGACAGAGCGCTTTCCGGTGAAAGTTTTACAGAAATAGAGATTTACGGCGGTAAATTCTGGGAAGACAGGTATCAGCCTGTTTATGACAACGGTAATATAGCCGGAGTCACAGTTCTTGTGATAGATGTTACGCGGCTCGTTCAGGCGGAAGAGGAACTGCGCAGAGAGATGTATGAGATGGAGCGGCTGAAAGAGCGCGAGCTTATATTTAACAGCATCGGCGAAGGGCTTTACGGCGTTGACCTTCAAGGAAACTGTACGTTCATAAACCACGAGGCACTGAGCATACTCGGCTATGAAGAGCATGAGGTAATAGGCAGAGAGACCCATGCCCTGTTTCACCACCACCATGAGGACGGCAGTGTTTACGAAAGGAGCGACTGTATAATCCACCGTTCACTGTCGAAAAATACCCGTGCGGAAGAGACAACATGGCTGTTCAAAAAGAACGGTGAAAAATTTCCGGTGCGTGCCATTGCAACCCCCATAAAGGATGGAGAAAATGTCAGCGGTGTTGTAATAGCTTTCTGCGACATGACGTCAAAACACGAGGTTGAGGTTCAGCTTAAAAACGCCAATAAAGTGCTTAAAATGCTCGCAACCACCGATCCGCTGACAGGTCTTTTCAACAGACGATATTTCGAGGAGAAAGGGGCGCAGCTGATAGCGAAGAGCAGAAAAGACGGTTCGGAGCTTTCCGCCGCCATGTTCGACATAGATTTTTTCAAAAAGATTAACGACAGGTACGGTCATTCCATCGGCGACAAAGTGCTTGTTATGGTTGCCGCCACTGTTACGAAACATCTTCGTAAGGACGATATCTTCGCACGCATCGGCGGCGAGGAGTTCGTTATACTTCTTCCCAACGCAAACCTTAGAGATGCAGTGGATATGACCCTGTAAATAAAATTGTGTAAGTGCGATTAATCCGTTAGAAATATATAGGAGTAATTGCACATGGATCAGAAGAAGATTGATGAACTGGCAAGCATTTTTGCCAAAGAGATGAAGACCGAAAAA
>NZ_JAJOIL010000027.1 GCF_021209385.1 Seleniivibrio sp.
GAGCAGTGCCTTCTTTCAGCGGCAGTGCAGAATATGAAGAAGATAGCCCTTGTGCTGTCATATTTGTTTATATATTTCAGAGAGATGCTTGAAATACCCGTGATAAATGATGAAAATCAGCTTTCGGCTGCGATATAAACCGGAAAAAGAAATAACAAGATACAAAAACAAAAAACGCCGCACTTCTCACGAAATACGGCGTTTGTCATCAGTCTGTGGCGGCTTTTATGCCGCCTTTTTTAATGCCTTCATGGCAGGGCATTTATTATCTACAAAACTTACCAGAAGCGCCGCGCAGATACCCAGCGAAACCTCCACGAATCTGTCGAACCCTATACGCCAAGCAACTTCGCTGTGGTGCATCAGAAGGATGATAGTAAACGTTACGCCGCCGAGCCTGTATGCGCTCACTGTCAGCCTCATGGCATAACAGATCATACCCATTATAAATATCCCCAGACCGAAATTCAGCGTGTTGACCTCCGGAAAAACATAGTTGAAGGCACCGGCAAAAAGCGCGCCTATCACAGTTCCAATAAGCCTCTGTTTGGAAGTGTCCCATGACTGACCAAGAGTTGACTGCATCACGATTATAGCGGATATAGGCGCCCAGTAGTATTCAGCAAGTCCAAGCAGTTTTGCCGACGAAAGCGACAGCATAGCCGCCGCCGCAGTCCAGAATGAGTGTCTCAGCCACATGTTGTTCACTAAATTTCTAAGCATTCTCTATCACCTTTTATGTAATAATCATCATAACCTATACGAAAAATTATTCAATGACCGATGCTTTTTAAGTTTTATCTGGATTAATTCCCGCAAATTACCTATATATGAAGCTGTATGTAAAAGGAGAGCGGTATTATGTCTGAAAAGATGTGGTCAGGGCGCTTTACGCTGCCCACTGACAAGTTTGTGGAAGAATTCAACGCATCAATCCACTTTGACAAAAGATTTTATAAATACGACATCAAAGGAAGCCTTGCCCACGCGCGTATGCTCGGCAGACAGGGCATCATCTCCGAAACCGATGTTAAGGACATCGAAAGAGGTCTGGCGCAGGTTCTGGAAGAGATCGAATCAGGAAAGTTCCGGTTCCGCACGGAAGATGAAGATATCCACATGGCTGTTGAAAAACGCCTGACAGAGATAATCGGCGACGCAGGAAAGAGACTGCACACTGGCAGAAGCAGAAACGATCAGGTCGCTGTTGATTTCCGTATGTATCTCAAAGCCGAGATTGAAGAGACCATGGCGCTCGTTAAGCACCTGCTTGACACCATCATAGCAAAGGCAGAGAAGAACATCGACGTTTACATGCCGGGGTTCACCCACCTGCAAACCGCACAACCAATCCTTTTTGCGCAGTACATAATGGCATATTTCCAGATGCTAAAAAGGGACTACGGCAGATTTGCCGACTGTCTGGAACGCATGGATTTTTCTCCTCTTGGTTCAGGCGCGCTTGCTGGAACGACTTTCCCCATAGACAGACACTTCACAGCGAACGAACTGGGCTTTAAAGCACCAACAGAAAACACTCTGGATTCCGTCAGCGACAGGGATTTCGCAATCGAATTTCTCTCCGCCTGTGCGATATGCCAGATGCACCTTTCCAGATTCTCCGAGGAACTGATAATCTATTCCACATCAGAATTCGCATTCATAGAGCTTTCAGACGACTTCTGCACCGGTTCCAGCATAATGCCGCAGAAGAAAAACCCTGACATGCCTGAGCTTATCCGCGGAAAGACCGGAAGAGTTTACGGAAGTCTCATAAGCATGCTTACAACCATGAAAGGTCTGCCCCTTGCATACAACAAAGACATGCAGGAGGACAAGGAACCTGTATTTGATGCAGTTGACACCATAAAAGCATCCCTTAAGATATTTGCACCCATGGTGGAAAAGATGAAACTGCTCACTCCCAAAATGGAGAAGGCGGCAACCGCAGGATATTCCACCGCCACAGACTATGCAGACTACCTTGTACGCAAAGGCGTTCCGTTCAGGCAGTCACACCATATTGTCGGCTCCACCGTCGCATACGCAATTCAGAAGGGTGTGGACATCAGCGAGCTTAAAATTGATGAGTTCAAAAGATTCTCTGATGTGATAGAATCAGACATATACGACGCAATCACTCTTCAGGCGTCGGTAAACGCAAGAAAAGCATACGGCGGCACCGCAAAATCCGCTGTTGAAACACAGATAAATAACGGGAAAAACTTTTTAAATGAAATACGCTAGTCTTATTTTAGCACTTTTTTTGGTACTCGCCGGATGCGGAAAGAAAACCAATCCGGTTCCTAAATCTGCCCTTGCAGACATGACACCGCCCACATCTGTTTTTGTTTCAGTTGATGACGCTGGTGTTAAAATAGATAATCAGGAATCTGATCAGCTCTTTATTGAAAAAGGTGTTTCAGCTGACGACGAGTGTTCCGTTTTTAACCCTTTAAAAACAGTTGATCCGAAATCTGTCTTCATTGATGAAGACGTTCAACCGGGATATAAATACTTTTACAGGCTCCGCAAAAGGTCTGTGAAATACGGCGTACTTTCAGAACCTTACATGGCAAAAGTAGTCTATGCGAAACCGATGAAGGTTCAGAACGCAAAATATACGAAAGAGGGCGGAGTGTACCGCGTATCCATCGAAACCGATGATAAGTTCACCCGTTTCGACGTTTATTCCGGCGGAAAAACTATCGCACAGACCGGAGGAAAAACAATAACTTTTCCCGAAACTTCTGTGGTTGATAATAAATTCTATCTGATACTGTCCGACTACGACGGTAACAGAGGAACCCCGTATACAGTTGAAATACCTGTGCAGAAGGTGCTTAATCCGCCTCTGCCAGTTGCAACAATTTCCGTGCTGAACATAGGAGCCGACTCCCGCATCGTGTGGAGTGATTCCGAAGGCGCGGACACATACAACGTGAAAGCGTGTGAAAATGTTTCATGTGAAACGTTTTCTACTCAAAACACATCAGTGGTCTACCCAAAGACAATTAAAAGCTGTCTGGACATAACAGTTACCGCCGTGAATGCAGACGGCGAGTCCGCACCGACAAAGATACGCTACTGCAAACCGGAAGAGGAATAATGTTTACCATAGGAATCATAGGACGCCCGAACGTGGGCAAATCCACACTGTTTAACAGACTGGCTGGAAAAAAAATTGCAATCGTTGACGATATGCCCGGCGTTACCCGCGACAGAATAGAATTCGTTGCCGACTGGGACGGATACAGGTTCACAATTGTGGACACAGCCGGATTCGACCTTAAAGAAGAACTGCTGAAAAAAGAGATGCAGGCCCAGTTCATGCACAACCTGAACGAAGCCGACTTCTTTATCCTTATGACAGACGGAGTTGAAGGCGTACATCCCCTTGACGAAATTGTCATAGATCTGCTCCGCCAGACAGGCAAACCATATCAGGTTGTTGTCAACAAAGTGGACAGCGACTCGAAAGAAGTGCTTACATACGATTTTTTCCGCCTTGGCGTGGAAGAAATAATCGGAATAAGCGCTTCACACGGGCGTAATGTTGACATACTGCTTGATAAAATAGTCGAGCAGATACCGGAAGACCATGACAAAACCGACCCATACGAAGGCAGAATAAAGCTTATCGTGACAGGAAGACCCAACGTCGGTAAATCAAGCATGATAAACAAATGGCTGGGACAGGACAGACTTATCGTCACACCCATACCCGGTACAACCCGCGACGCGGTTGACACCTTCTTCGAGTACGACGGACAGAAATATGTCCTTATCGACACTGCGGGAATCCGTAAAAAGAAGATAATGTTCAAAGACAAGATAGAAAAATACGGCTACCACCGCTGGGAAGACGCAGTTGAGCGCGCAGATATAGCCGTGTGCATTATAGACGCAAACGAAGGACTGACCGACAGAGACGTTAAAGTTATAGCGGACAACTGGGAAGCGGGCAGACCAGTTATCCTTGTTGCGAACAAATGGGATCTTATTGAAAACAAAGACGAACGGGCAAAGGAATTCCTTAAAGATATAGACCATCACCTTCAGTTTCTGAATAAACCTTCGCTGATATACACTTCAACACTGACAAGCAAGAATATTTTTAAGGTGTTCGATGCGGCGAAAGAACTTTATAAGGAATACAGCAAGCGTATCTCCACCCACAAGCTTCAGGAGGTACTGGAAGAAGCCGTACAACGCCACCAGCCGCCCGTTACCCGCAACAGAAGGGTGAAGTTCTATTTCATCACACAGGTCTCCACCTGTCCTCCTGAATTCGTGGTATTCGTTAACTATCCGGATGCGGTGCATTTTTCATACCAGCGATTCATAGTAAATATCATCCGCGCCCACCACAGTTTCGACGGTGTGCCTATTAAGATACACTTCCGCCAGCGCGGCGAATCAAAAAACACTCCAATACCTGAATATTAAAAAAGGGCAGCTACGGCTGCCCTCTGTCAGATGATAAAGACATATAAATACGAGATCGCGTCGTCATTTCATTCCTCGCGAAGACAAAACCCGTCTCTGCGAGGAGCACCAGCAACGAAGCAGTCTAATGGTTTTAATAGTTTGTCAACAACCTTAGGGCAGCTACGGCTGCCCTAACTTTTTCAGATAAACAGTCCGATGCTCATCAGTATATACCCCAGATAGGTCCCCTTTTCGGCTCCCTCCTCATACTCCATATACATGTATCCTGCGGGTGTTCCGCCGAAACTGCCGGCGATGTCTATCTGAGCCAGCTTCCCGTTCTCATCATACGAATACGACCTGTATTCGTCCTTGGTTCCGTCGCCATCCTCATCAATAATGACGTCGGTTACGTTACTGTCAGCATCATAGGAATAATCAGCAGCATAGTCTATAGCCGGCACAGATATGTAATCTTCGTTAAGCTCATAATGGTATGGTTTTCCTGCAGTAAAATATGTGAACAGAGAATAGTCGTCCACAATGCCGTCATTGTCATTGTCGATGTCGGCTCTGGTTATGTCACCGTCGCTGTTCGTTGTGTAATACTCGGCGTAGTTAAAGGTTCCGTTTGAAGTATAGTCCGATTTCATGGATACAATTGCGTTAGACCCGTCATAGACCAGTTCCACAGTTTTTACAGTACCCGTGTTTTTGGTTATCGTAATGCCTGTTATGTTCTTTGCCGCATCCCGCGAGAACACATAGGTATATATTACCTCACCGTTAGAGCAGATTGCAGAACTTTTCGGCGTCCCGTCATCGCAGTTTTCCATTGTTGCCGATCACAGATAAGACTCACTGTCGTATTCCAGAGTATAAACTTGGTCTGCTTTGTTGTCAGCATTATCATCAATGATGATTTTTTTGAGCCTCGTTTCACTGCTGCTTCCGGAATCGCCTCCGCATGCGGACAGCAGTAATGCCGCGGCTATAATAGCCGGATAAGTTAATTTTCTCATGATGCACACCTCTTATAAAAAGTTCACCTATGAACTATTATAACATGCATTATGAGCAAATGCCTCTTTTTGGATGTGAAAAACCACATTTTGCAGATTATTCTGGAAATATTGCGCCAGTTGTAATATAAGTCAAAACCTATACCCTCGTTTTTGCGTCGCAACAAAAAAGAGGCAGGCGTAAGCCAAATACTTATTAAAAGGTGTTATATGCGTTATGACCTGGCCAAAAGCGGAAACGGCCTGACCTATGAGATCCGCAATATTGTCAATGTTGCTAAGGTTCTGGAGCAGCACGGCGTCGAGATCTGTTACGAGAATATCGGCGACCCGGTTGCAAAGGGCGAGATCATCCCCGACTGGATGAAAGATACCATCGCTGATCTTGTCAGAAACAACAACATGACCTTTGCCTACTGCCCCACAAAAGGCGATTACGACGTTCGCGAATTTCTCGCGGAACGCACAAACGCCAGAGGCGGAGTGCAGATTACAAAAGACGACATCATTTTTTTCAACGGACTTGGCGACGCAATAGCACGAGCGTATAGCTCAATCAGGGTAGATGCAAGGGTAATGCTGCCTGAGCCTACTTACTCAACACACCTTCTGGCGGAAGTTCTCCACGCATCATTTCCGCCCAACACATACAGAATGAACCCTTATAACAACTGGGCTCCCGATCTCAATGAGCTTGAGAAAAAAGTTGAAAGCCACAAATCAATTGTGGGTATTCTGGTCATTAATCCCGACAACCCCACAGGTTATGTCCATACCGAAGATGACCTGCGCAGAATCGTCAATATGGCGAAAGAACACGACCTGATGCTCATCTTTGACGAAATATACCTTAACATGGTCTATAACGGTAAGAAGACCATAGCCCTTTCCGACATAATCGGAGACGTTCCTGGTATCGCTATGAAGGGAATATCCAAAGAGTTCCCCTGGCCGGGCGCACGCTGCGGCTGGATGGAAGTTTATAACGCAGACAAGGACGAAGCCTTCAAACGCTTCACAAATGCCATACTGAACCAGAAAATGGCTGAGGTCTGCTCAACGACTCTGCCTCAGATGTCAATTCCCCACATAATGACACACCCCATGTACACAACGTACCTGAACGAAAGGCTCAAACATTATGAAAAACTGTCCAACATCGCTTACAACATGCTGAAAGACTGCCCCTATGTGGTTGTAAACCGCTCAAACGGCGCTTTCTACATGTCAGTAGTGTTCAACGAAGCGGTTCTGAACAAAAACCAGAAGCTGAACATCGAAATTAAAGAGGTACGCGATATCGTTGATAAGATGTGTGAGGACAAAATGAGCCACGATAAGCGTTTCGTTTATTATCTGCTTGGCGCAACAGGCATATGTGTGGTTCCGCTTACATCGTTCTTTACATCAATCCCCGGATTCCGTATGACTCTGCTTGAAAAAAATGTTGAAAAATTTGAGCAGACTGTAACCACCATCAAAGAAAAGATAGTGGAATACGTTGAATCAGGAAGCTGTTAAACAAATAAGGGAGCTGAAAGGCTCCCTTAAACTGATGTAAAGCATATAAATACGAGATCGCGTCGTCATTTCATTCCTCGCGAAGACGAAACCCGTCTCTGCGAGGAACACTAGCGACGAAGCAGTCTAATGGTTTTGTATGAATCTGTAGTTTGTCAACAACCTGAGGGAGCTGAAAGGCTCCCTTTTTTATTCAGATACAGTATTTCTGCCTTTTGCCTTAGCCCTGAACAGGGCGCTGTCAGCTGCCTTTAAAAACTCTTCCGCATCCTCACCGCTGAACTGCACCACACCGAAACTGCAAGTGGCCTCGCCGATATTCGCAAACTCATGACCTGATATACCGAGTCTGAGTTTCTCGGCAAGTTTCATAGCGCCCTCAAGTCCCACCTCAGGCGTGAGTATGAGAAATTCCTCTCCGCCGTATCTGGCAAATACGTCAGTCGTTCTGACATTTGCACCAACAAGGGCGGCAAGCTCCTTTAAAAGCCCGTCGCACGCCTGCTGACCGTATTTTTCATTCATATCGCAGAATTTATCTATGTCGAACATTATCATAGCCAGGCTGCCTTCGTATCGGCGGCTTCTGGTTATCTCTCTGTTGAGTTCATCCAAAAATTTCTGTCTGTTGTATATATCCGTAAGCGGATCCTTCATCGCAAGGTTATGGAAGAACCGTTTCTGGGATTCCATCACCGTTATGTCTATAAAGGAGATAGCAAACCCGTCCTCTTCCTCTATCCTCGTGACTCTGGCAATATAGGTCTTAGCATCACTTTTAAGCATATCGCCGCGGATAAGGCTCACGATGGTCTCATATCCGTCAAGTCCCTGAACTCTTTTAAGCCACATAGGGAAGGGGACTGCCATATCGTTTCTGCGATTTTCCACAACTTCAACATTTGCCATGCCATCTGTGCAGACAGCAGAGCTTATCCCGAAAAATTCGAGGAGTGATGCGTTCATGTATGTGACAGTTTCACCAAACCCAGCCATGTACATCTCTCTGGATGTGTCCAGTATCCGTGTCAGAAGATTTCTGCTACGCTGTGCTGCTCTTTGCCTGTTTATCTTTTCCGCAGCAAGTGCTATATTCTTTTTCAAATTACGAAGGTTTACAGGTTTCAGAAGGTAACATTCAACATTAGCGTTAAGCGCTCCGAGAAGCAGTTTTTCATCCTTATGTCCGCTTATAATCATTACAGGAGTGTCCGGACTGATCTCTCTGATACGTCCGGCGAGTTCCAGACCATCGGAAAACGGGAGCATTGCCTCAGTTATCACAAGATCCGGACGGAATTTCATGAAATGTTCTATCGCCTCTTCGGCAGTAGGCATAATTGTAAGACTTTTAAGGGAATTTTCAAATGTGAACCTTAACGCTTCTGCGGTATCAGCATTGTCATCAACATAAAGCACTGTCAATTCGCGTAAAAGATGTGATTTGAGATGCATTTCCGGACCTCTGGAGGCTCATTAAAAATAAAGTATACCACTAATTACACAGTTGGCAAATTTATTTGCTAGTTTTTTGCGATGAGCTGTTCAATCCGTTTTATAAGCTCCTTGACAAGTAGAGGTTTCAGCAGGACAACATGCTCGCTTTCATCAAAGTTGTCTCTTTTATGGGTTTCACCGACATAGCCGGTGGTGAATATCATTTTTACATCAGGGTTGACAGCACTCATCTGAGAATAGGCTTCTATGCCGTCCATGACAGGCATCACTATATCGCTTATGACAAGATCTATCCCTCCGTGCTGCTTTTTATATATATCAAGAGCCTCTTTTCCGTTAGCCGCCTCAATGACCTTATACCCGTAAGCGTCAAGGGCGTTCATAAGGCTTTCACGCACCATCTTTTCATCTTCTATAAGGAGTATTACTGCACTTTTTGTTGATTTAACATCAATCTCTTCTTTTGTTTCTTCCGGTTTCTTCTCTGTAACAGGCAGTTTTATAATGAATTCCGTACCGACGCCTATCTCGCTCTGACATTCTATCATGCCGTGATGGCGGTTTATAATGTCGCTGACAATATATAAACCCAGTCCGGTTCCTTTGCCTTCCTCTTTCGTGGTATAAAAAGGCTCGAATATCTTTTTAAGCTTCTTATCATCTATGCCGCTTCCGTTATCTTTAACACTTATGACAGCATACTCTTTAAAGCCGCCTCCGGCTTCTTTGCTGCTTATCATAAGCCTGTCGGTGGAAATGGTAAGTATGCCGTCCTTTGTAACGGCATCTCTGGCATTTGTTGCGAGGTTGATTATCACCTGTTCCAGCTGCACAGGGTCACCGATTATATTGATTTCTTCGGGGCTGAGTTCTTTCCTTATTTCAAGTTTGTTGCCTATCACCATGGAAAGAAAGCCGCTGACAGTATCCACAAGGTCATTCAGGTTAAGCACTCTTTCAGACTGCATCTGTTTGCGGGAGAAAGTGAGCAGGTTCTGCGTCAGGCTTTTCGCCCTGATTGTAAGCTCAACTATCTTATCGACATACATATAAAAGCTGCTTTCAGGCTCCATTTTGCGTTTCATAATGGACGCAAAACCGCCTATCGCTGTGAGCATGTTGGTAAAATCGTGAGCTATGCCGCTCGTAAGCTCGCCAACAGTCTCCATCTTCTGCGCATGCATAAGCTGGCTTTTGATGCGTAGCCTCTCTGTGATATCCTCTTCAACTATAACAATATTCTGGAGTTCGCTTCTCTCGTTCAGAACAGGGGAGACTGAACCGAGAACAACGTATTCCTCACCATCCCTTCCGAGCCTGTTATATTCACCCACCCAGCTCTGACCGCCGCCGCAGTTTTTCAATGCGTTCCTGAAGTCATTCTTTTTTTCATTGCTGACTATATTCCCCAGAATATCCGCACCTATTGCGTCACTTCTCGATTTTCCGGTCATCGTGCAGTATGCTTTGTTCACATAGAATATTTTGTAGTCGTTATCTGTTATGATTACGGACGAAGCGCTGGCATCTATAGCTTTGTTAAGTATCATCGCCTGCTGTTTTGCAGATTCCTTTTCGGTTATATCATGGATAATACCTAAAATAGCAGTTTTACCATCTGTTTTAACCGACTGAAACACAGCTTCCGCGGGATATACTGTCCCATCGCTCCTTTTCATGCGGGTGTAAAAAGTTTTTCTCGACTTAAATTTATCCCAGCCGCTCATAAACCCGACAGGCATAACGTCTGTCATGATCTCATTCATGAACATTTTTTTCAGTTTATCTTCAGGATATTTCAGGTTAAAGGATGCTTTGCGGTTTGCAAATGTGATGCGGAAATCTGCACCATCAAGTACATATATCTCATCCTCTGCGGAATTGATTATATTCTGGAGTTCTTTAATCTCCTGTTTTGCCTTTTTGCCTTCAACTATTTCTTTATACCCTTTTACTTCCCGCTTTATTACAGGGCATAGGCGTATAAGGTTATCAGTTGTGACATAGTCAGAAGCTCCGGAACTTATGAATCCGGCTGCTTTTTCCTGTTTGTCTTTGTTAGTGATCAAAATGAGAGGGAGATCCTGATCGATAGACTTAAGTATAGCAAGCGCCTGAGTGATGTAAACATCACCCAGGGCTGTATCTGCAAGAGCGATAATCACTTTTCCGGAAAGCAGTTTCTCCGAAAACAAGCTCAGATCGCTGGTTATTTCAAAGACATGATCACAGCATACAGTTTTAAGATACTCCTGCACGGCAGTGCAGAGCTGTTTATCAGCAGTAAGAAATATGATACCAGTGCGGTTTTCCATTTTGATAATCTTACCAGCTCCGGTCATACACCGGATAACAGCTTCTGTTTGCTACTCTTCGTCTGTAAGCTCTCTGAATCCGAATTTTTTCGAGAGAACTTTTGCAGCCTCAAGCACCATAGGGGCAACACTGTCCCTGATGGAATCCATAGGCATCCTTTCCGCAGGAGCGGAAACGCTTATGCCTGCAATTATATTGCCCATGAAGTCTTTGATAGGCGCACCGACACAGCGGACGCCAAGTTCATATTCTTCATTATCTACAGCATACCCGTTTCTTTTTATCTCGTCCAGTTCGTCTTTAAGCTGATCGAAATTCTTTATAGTGTTTGCAGTTATCTTTTTGAACTCACCGGTATAGAGTTTTTCAAGTTCCATAGGGTCATAATACGCAAGCTGAGCTTTGCCTGTTGCTGTTGCGTATGCCGGACCTACATTTCCTATGCGCGGCAGAACACGCACTGCCTGTTCTGTTTCGATAACGTTCAGATATACAACGTTACCTTCACGCAGTACGCTGATGTATGCAGATTCATTCGTATCGTTTTTCAGTTGCTGAAGAACCTGTATGGATATCTCTATCAGGTTCAGTTTGTTTATATACGCCTGCGATATCTGGAAAGTTTTAACTCCCAGACGGAAGTTTCCGGTATATCTGTTGTGTTCGACATACCCCAGCATCTCCAGCGTCGCGAGGAGCTTGTTCACATTGCTTCTGGTGAGGTTCAGCGTAGACACCACGTCTGTTATACTGAGTTCATTGTCGCTGTCGCCAAGAAGTTCCAGTATATCAATGGCATTGCTCACCGCCTGCACAGCATATTCAGATTTTTCCCTTTTCATCCCTGTCTCCGTATGCTTTCTGCATAACATTGTACTATTTTAAGACTATAGTTATCTTTGCAAATAAATACGCCTTCGTCAACACAATCTTTTACCATTTATATGTAGGCTACAGACCGAACTTATCTGTAAAGTCATAGCTTTCCATCATTACTCTGTTAAACTCTTCAAAACTTATCTGGAGCAGCCCGAAACAGTCGACTATTTCACATACATCGTCACTTTCATAGCATTTGACTGTCTTAAGCAGCAGACCGAGATCACCCTGCTGTTTCGTAACTGCAATCTTGACCTCTTCATCAACGTTGAACTCTCTGACTATATCTTCTATCTCTCTGTTGAATATAACATCCAGAAGGGACATAAGCCCCACCAGATAAGCGCTGTCCGCTTTTTTATTGATATTTGGACTCACCTGACATAAGCGCTCCATTGTCTTTGCACGGACCTGTGCGGTTATAAGCACCGGATTGCTCTGACTGTCATTGTTTGGTCCGGCATAAAGTATCAGATAGAGCCATTTCGTGAGGTTCACTCTACCCAGCATTGCCATAGCATGTTTAATTGAAGTTATCACTCCGCGGGTGAAGAACGCCGATGAGTTCATAAACTTCAGCAGATTAATATAAAGATCGGGATAGCTCTTTATAACCTTTTCAAGCTCATTTGGCTCCGCATCACTCCTGAGCATATTAATAAGCTGTATCGTGGCTGCTCTTGACGGATCAACTGATTTTTGCGAAATCACTATAGGTTTTGCGAAATAGTATCCCTGGAACAGATCAAATCCCATTCTGCGGCAGCTTTCATATTCTTCTTGTGTTTCCACCTTTTCAGCCAGTTTTTTTGCTTTAACACCTGAAAGCAATTTCATATTCTGTTCAAGAATGGTTCTGTCGGAAAGCATGTAATCCACTTTAATGTAGTCAACTACCGGAAAAAGCTCTTTAAAAGTTCCGATATATTCCTTTGTAAACTCCATGTCATCGAGAGCAAACTTATACCCTTTCCCCATATAGTATAGTATCTTATCAATAAGCTTTTGGCTCATCTTTGTGGATTCAAGAATCTCAATGACAAAGGTCTCTTTTGGCAACAGGTCAATTGCACCGTCAAGAATTGTACTTTCATCGGCGTTTATAAACCCTTTTTTCCCTCCGAGCAGTTTTTCAAGCCCGAAGTTCTGCATCGCGTTTATGAGAACTCTTGCGGTTGCAGCCGCGTTGTCAGTTACAGAAGCCCCCGTCTGCCCATGACTCCTGTAAAGTACCTCATACGCGAAGATAAGCCCTTTTTCATCAAGGATGGGCTGTCGTCCTATATAAAAATCACTCATCTCGTCTCCTTCACTTGTGTATATTTTAAAATTGAGGACTTTACCATCATTAAGTTAAATTGAATATTGTGCGTTTTCACACTAATATTGTACTATATTACCACTTTTGGGAGGTTTTTTATAATGTCTCAAGTCTTTTTTTCATCAATTGATAGTAAAAAACACAAAAGCCCTCTGTTGAAAATTTCAAAATTACTAAATAGATGTAATCCACAGGATTTTTTTACTAAGGGCGATCTTATTGCTGTTAAAACACATTTCGGAGAATATGGAAACACTGCTTTCATACGTCCTGTTTTCCTGCGTCCTGTTCTGGATATTTTAAATCTTCTGGGAGCAAAACCGTTCCTTACAGATACCAACACCCTTTATGTCGGTATGCGTACAAACTCCGTAGACCATCTGCACAACGCCACAATGAACGGTTTTAATTATTCCACCCTGCAAACTCCAGTGATAATCGCAGACGGCTTAAGAGGTGACAACTCTGTTGATGTCCCTGTGCAAGGGGAGCTTCTTTCAAAGGTGATGCTTGCTGCTGAAATAGCTTCTTCCGACGGCATGATGGTTGTTTCTCACTTTAAGGGACACGAGGTTTCAGGATTCGGAGGAGCAATCAAAAATATCTCCATGGGGTGCGCCTGCCGCAAAGGAAAACTTGATATGCACTCCGATTCTCACCCTTCGGTTGTTCAGGAAACCTGCACAGCCTGCGGGCGCTGTCTTACCTTTTGTGCATCAAACGCAATTGATATGAACCCTAAAGCTTTCATTACCGATAGATGCACAGGATGCGCAATGTGTATCAGTGTTTGCCCTCATTCCGCCATACAAATAAACTGGAACGCATCATCTGCAACTACACAAAAGAAGATGGCAGAATACGCAGCAGGCGTTTTCAACGCTCTGGACAGAAAACTGGTTTTTCTCAGCATTATACTTTCGGTTTCACCTGCATGCGACTGTTACCCCGGCAACGACAGACCTGTGGTCGCAGATATAGGTTTTGCCGCCTCAACAGACCCTGTGGCTCTGGATAAGGCATGTCATGATCTTGTTATTAAGGCTTATGGTGGAAATGATCCGTTTAAAGAGAAATACCCGAATATTGATTCTGCAGTCCAGCTTGCCCATGCCGAAAAACTTGGCATAGGCACAGCTGACTACAGACTTATAGAAGTGGATTAATTTTCAACTCTGGTGAGCTTGCCGCCTCCAAGGATGCGGTAAGCTCTGCTCTCTCTTTTGATTCCGTCGTCGGTCTCTTTTATATTCAACAGATAGGTTCCGCTGCCGCCGACTCTTCTTTTCTCTATGAACTGTATAAAGTCGTGACCAATGAAATCGCTCATTGTTGCAGGCTTGTTGAAATCTTTTGAAAATACTGATGCGAACTCTTCAGCCTCTGCCTGTTCTGTGAGTATCATGTCGCTGACCACATATGTATTTTTAGAGAATTCACCATATTCTCCTGTAAGATATTTTTTACCTACGGTATCTACTGCGTTCACAACGATAGACTTATCCGGTTTGGGTGAATAATATCTCATAAAAGGAAGTATCTTAAGCACCTGTTCCTGAGTTCCGCCTATAACATACGAAAGGGGCTGCCCGCCTGCCTTTCCCTTAAACTCTTTAAGTCTGCCCTGATAGTCTTTTTCCTGAATATTGAAAAGCATGAACTGTGCTCTGTCTTTATATCTGTCTGCAATATCAGATGCGGTGTCTCTGTATCCCTCTCCATAACCGAGAACGATTATCTTTGCTCCCATATTCACAGCCATGTCAGCAGCCTTAGTCATATTCTCTTTCCTGTTGGACGAAAAATCATATGTGCTGTTTCCGGCTGTTATGGTTGCCGCTCCGGCATCTATGACATAATCATAAAAACCGCGGTCGCCTTTGAAATCAAGCTCTATGCTTGTTTTCTGCCTGCTTATAGTATAAAGCATTGCTTCAACAATCTCCGGATTCTGGAAACTGTTCACTACGTTAACAACTACTTTGCCTTTGGTAAGAATCGGTTTCGGCTGTTCTTTAACCGGTTGGGGTTTTGTTATCTCAGGCTCATGCATAGGTTCAGCTGTATTTTTCTCTTTAACTCTGGGAGCCATCGAAACTTCCGGCATAGCGGGTACGGCAGTAACCACAGGGGAGGGGAGAGGAGTTTCGTCTGCTTTGGAAACAGTTTTTACCACAGGCTGAAGATCAAAAACGCTTTCAGGTTTTTTCACTGCCTTTCTTTCAATACAGGCTCTTACGTTTTCATTATCGATGTGCAGTTTTTCCTGTGAGCAATACAGACGGTAAGCTTTCTCTGCCTTGTCATCCATCTCCTGACCGCTGAGGTATTGTGCCTGATCAGCAGCAACTTTTTCATCTTTGCTTTTCTTTGCGGCATCAAGAACCCAAAGATGGGCATTAATCTTCATAAATCTGTCGAAATAGCTGTCGTCCAGATTATCCTGAAGCATTTTATACCCTTTTTCAAGCTCACCCTGTCTGACATAATAACGTCCGAGGATGATCCCTGCATTCTTTGCAGCTCCGGTATCTTCGCTGATGGTAAGTTCCTTCAGCTTCCAGACGTCAGTTGCGTTCAGATCCTTAATAGCGTAATACTCGCGGTTGAAGATTATCAGCTCACCAGCGGCATAGGCGCTAATGGAGCCTGCTGTCATCATCAGCATGATGAATAATAGTATATGTCCTTTGAATCGGTTCGTCATATCTGACATTTTGCCACTCCAAATGTTTTTTCACGATTGTTATTTTAGATGCGAACAGTTCTGCCTCGGCATTTTCACCTTTGTAAAGAACCCATACGCTTCGCTTATCTGCAAGATTTTCAGTGAATTTAAGCAGTTCGGCAGTCTTCGCCACACCCCTTGAAAGGATAGTGGCAAATTTTCTGTTCTTTATATTTTCGGCACGGGATGTAATAACTTCAACATTATCAAGCCCAAGCTCCTTCGCCGCGTCCTCAACGAATTTACATTTTTTCGCGATGCTGTCCACCAAAGTAAACTTTATATGCGGATACATTATTGCAAGTATAATACCAGGAAAACCTCCGCCTGTTCCTATATCGCAGACAGGCGATTTCAAAATATTCTTTCTTTCGGTGAAAAGTAAGAAACTGTCAAGAACGTGTTTTCTGTAAAAATCCTCTTTATCTTTTATCGCAGTTACGTTCAGTACAGCATTGACATGTATCTCGTAGAATTGTTCTATTTTCTTAAGCTGGCTTTCTGAAAAAGGAAAATACTGCTCTATCATTTTTTCCCCATTATATATATGTGTAGAAGTGAAACAGCAGCAGGCGTCATTCCCTGTATACGTCCCGCCTGACCAAGAGTTTCAGGACGTATAGCCTTCAGCTTGTCCTTATATTCTTTGCGTAGCCCCTGTATGCTGTCAATATCCAGATCATCCGGTATGCGAACCTTTTCAATTTTATCAAATTTTTCTATCTCTTCCTGCTGTTTATCCAGATAACCTTCATATTTCACAGCTATTTCAACCTGCTCTGCAACACGTGCGTTATCTGTTCCGCCGTAAAGAATTTTCAGTTTATCATAATCCATTTCAGGACGGCGCAGAAGCTCTTTAGCTGTTACTCCGGTTCGCACCTGAAATCCGAACTGTTCAAGAATGCTGTTTGTTTCTTTATTCGGATTAACATGTATCTTTGTTATACGGTCAAGATCCTGTTCAAATTCAGCTTTCTCCGCATGGAACCTGTCGTATCTGGTTTTGCTGATAAGACCAAGAGCATACCCTTTTTCGAGAAGTCTGAACTCCGCGTTATCTTCTCTGAGCCAAAGTCTGTATTCCGCCCTTGAGCTGAACATTCTATAGGGTTCATCAACTCCCTTATTCACAAGGTCATCGCACATAACACCGATATAGCTTTCGTTTCTTTGCAGAATCATCGGTTCTTTGCCGTCCAGTGCAAGGACGGAATTTATTCCGGCAACAAGACCCTGCGCCGCAGCTTCCTCATATCCGCTGGTTCCGTTAAGCTGACCTGCGAAGTAAAGACCGCTTATCAGTTTAGTCTCAAGAGTAGGTTTAAGTGCTGTGGGCTGTACAAAATCGTATTCAATTGCATATGCAGGACGTACAAACTCAACGTTCTCAAGTCCTTCAACGCTTCTGTACATTGCAATCTGAACATCAATAGGCAGAGATGATGAAAAACCGTTAGCATACCATTCTTTTGAGCGCAGACCTTCCGGTTCAAGAAAAATCTGATGCCTTATCTTTTCTGGGAATTTTTTCACTTTATCTTCAATGGAAGGGCAATATCTGGGACCTACACCCTGTATAATACCTGCATAAAGCGGTGAACGGTGCAGGTTGTTACGGATTATCTCGTGGGTTCTCTCATTAGTATATGTAGTATAGCAGGGAACCTGCGGAAGTTTTATCTCTTTAGTTTCAAAAGAAAAGGGCAGGGGGGGATTGTCTCCGCCTTGCGCTTCTAACCTTGAAAAATCTATTGTTGCAAAATCCAGCCTTGCAGGTGTTCCTGTTTTAAGTCTTTTTGTTTCAAATCCAAGCCTATGAAGAGAATAAACAAGTTCAACAGAAGCGAATTCGTTCATTCTGCCTGCTTCGTAATGCTTATCACCTATATGTATAAGACCTTTCAGAAACGTTCCTGTGGTAAGAATAACTTTTTCAGACCTGTATAACATTCCGGTATCACTGATAACACCGTTTACTTTCCCATTTTCAGCAGAAACTTCGTGAACTAAACCCTGTTTCAGGTCAAGCATGGGTTCCTGCATGATAACTTCCAGCATCCGCTGGCGATAAAGTTCTTTATCTGCCTGCGCGCGGCTGCTGCGGACAGCGGGTCCTTTCTTCATATTGAGTATGCGGAACTGAATACCTGTTTCATCGGTATTTCTTGCCATCTCTCCGCCGAGAGCGTCGATATCTTTTACTATATTCCCTTTCGCCAGCCCGCCGATGGCAGGGTTACAGCTCATCTGTGCCAAGGATTCCACAGATATTGTAAATAATAGCGTCTTCGCGCCCATTCTTGCAGAGGCAAGCGCAGCTTCACAGCCTGCGTGTCCTGCTCCGACAACAATAACGTCGTACTTTTTGTCATAAACCAACATTATTCACCACAAGAAGCCGATGTTTCACGTGAAACATTCAACTTATCCACATTATTTTCCAATACAAAAGTTATTGAAGATATTAGTAAGAATATCCTCAGTGTATGAAAGTCCCGTTATCTCCGAAAGGAGACGCAGGGAACTATTAAGTTCATATTCAAAGATGTCAAAATCTATTTCCGACTCATCGGACAACTTTTCAACTGTTTCAAGTATCTTTATGAAATATCCGCGCTGTCTTGCTGTAACCATCACAGCCTTACCGAATCTGTCAGCATCTGTAATACTGACGACTTCGCCGCACTTTTTCAGAAGCTCAGACATACCTGAACCATCCTTAACAGACACCAGACAATCATATTTTATATCATTAAGCAGGAGAGGGCGGTCAGATTTATTAACAACAACCAGCCTTTTAAGCTCTTTTGTGCTCTCCAGAACGTTTTTGTCCTCTTCATCCAGAGGTGTTGAGCCATCAAGCAGTACTAAAACAAGGTCAGCATCTTTTATAACTTCGCCTGTACGCTCGATACCTGCCTTTTCAACAGCATCGGATGTAATGCGAAGCCCTGCTGTATCCACAAGACTGACAGGAACACCGTTCAGCACAAAATTTGATTCAATATAATCCCTTGTAGTTCCTGCAACATCAGACACTATAGCCCGTTCCTCTTTTAAAAGGAAATTCATCAGAGATGATTTGCCTGTATTGGGCTTTCCTGCAATTGCTATACGATATCCGTCACGCATTATCCTGTGGCTGTCATAAGACGCGAGAATAGCAGACAGTTCGGCTTTAAGCAGCTCAAGGTTTTCAAAGACTATCCTGGCGTGCGCGTCTTCGATGTCCTCTTCCGGAAAATCTATATGAGCTTCAATAATGGTCAGCGCATTGATAAACAGGTCTTTTATATACTCTATTTCTTTGCGCAGACTACCTTTAAGCTGTTCGTAGGAATAATCTATCCCTTGTAAAGTCTTTGAGGAGATCAGCTCTGCAACGGATTCTGCCTGTGTCAGATCCATTTTACCGTTCAGGAAGGCTCTTTTGGTGAACTCTCCCGGTTCGGCCGTAACAAAACCGAGCTTTTCAAAATCCTTAAAAGCTGATGAGACTATTATAGGATTGCCGTGAAAGGATATTTCAACCACATCCTCCCCGGTGTATGAATTTGGTGCTTTGAAATACACGGCAAGAACGTCATCCGACACACTGCCGCTGTATTTGAGGTTATAAACATTACGGGGCTGGATGTTCTTCACATCCGCCCCGTTTAAAAGTTCAAAGACCTCTACGGCTTTATCCCCCGAGATCCGCACGACTATTATCGCTGAAGATATCAGCGGACTTATCGCCGCATAAATGGTGTCCATATAATTAGAGTGTTGCCTCAAATGATTTCATAGTATTCGCAAGGAGCATTGCAATTGTCATGGGACCGACGCCGCCGGGAACGGGAGTGATGTAGCTTGCTTTTTTAGCTACTTCCTCATATGCAACGTCGCCTACGAGTTTGTCGTTCACTCTGTTTATGCCCACGTCGATAACAACCGCGCCCTCTTTAACAAAATCTGCTGTAACAAACTCGGGTTTACCGATGGCAGCGACAACAATGTCCGCCTGACGGCAGATTCCTGCTATATCTTTTGTTTTGGAGTGGCATATTGTCACTGTGCAGTTTGCTTTGATAAGCAGAGAAGCCATGGGCTTGCCCACGATGTTGCTTCTGCCTATAACAACAGCATTTTTTCCGCTTGTCTCGATGCCGTATTCCTCAAAGAACTTCATACATCCGTAAGGAGTACAGGGATAAAGAGTCTCCTCGCCGATGTTCATAAGTCCCACGTTAAAAGGATGGAATCCGTCCACGTCCTTTTCGGGTTTGATGGCATAAAGAACTTTATGTTCATCTATCTGCTTGGGCAGAGGGAGCTGGACAAGGATACCGTTAATTGTATCGTCGTTGTTGTACTCGTTAACAACTGCCAAAAGCTCTTCTGTCGTGGTTTCAGCCAGCATCCTGTTAACTATGGATTTGTAGCCTGCCTCTTCACACGCTTTGTTCTTCATTCTTACATAGACCTGACTTGCAGGGTCTTCACCAACGAGAACGACGGCAAGTCCGGGAACTCTGCCCGTTTTTGCCTTATGGCCGTCAACCTTCTGTTTCAGCTCCGCTCTCACCTTCGCTGCCAGTATCTTCCCGTCCATCGCTATTGCCATTGTCCTGTCCCTCCTTTACAACCGCAAAAGATATTATCTCGTTATCCTCTTCGATATCCATCAGTTTGACGCCCATTGTGTCGCGTCCCATAGTGGATATGCCTGAAACGTCTATTCTGATGGTCTTGCCTGATTTTGTTATCAGCATGACCTCGTCGCCGGGGCGAACCTGTTTCGCGCCGCATACAAAGCCTGTTTTTGAGCTTACTCTGCAAAGCTTGATTCCCTTTCCGCCTCTGGTCTGTACTCTGTATTCCTCGCGTTCAGTCAGTTTTCCGTATCCGCCGGCTGTTACAGACAGAATATAGGGATCGCCTGTCAGAATTTCCATAGAAACAACATAGTCTCTCATATCAAGTGTCATTCCTCTCACGCCTGTTGCGCTTCTGCCCATAGGGCGAACGTCCTGAGATGAGAACTGTATAGTTTTTCCGTCTCTGCTGGTGAAGATAACGTGATCTTCATCAGTAGTGATGTCTGCGGATATAATTTCATCGCCGTCACGCATTTTGATAGCTACGATTCCGCTTCTGCCGCTGGAGAATTCATCAAGGCTGGTCTTTTTCGCTACGCCGTCTTTGGTGGCGAAGAACAGGAACTTGCCTTCTATTTCAGTGGGTAGAGCAAGAACGCTTGCGATCTTTTCTTCTGCTTCAAGTGTCAGCAGGTTGGATATATGTCTTCCTTTGGCTTCTTTAAGAGCTTCGGGAAGGTTGTATACTTTCAGATAATGCACCTTACCTGTATTTGTAAAGAACATAAGGCGTGTGTGGTTGCTTGTTACGATGATCCTTTCAATGAAATCCTCGTCTTTGCTTCCGGCGCCTGTTTTGCCTTTACCGCCGCGTCTTTGTGACGTGAACGCACTGAGCAGAGTGGATTTGATATATCCCTGATGGGTCATCGTAACGACCTTTTCAGTATTGGGGATAAGGTCCTCATCTTCAAAATCCTGAACGTCTGCAGTGATTTCGGTACGTCTTTCATCGCCGTATTTAGATTTGACCTCGTCCAGCTCTGTTTTGATAAGAGACATCATGACATGTCTGTTACCAAGAATGCTTCTGTAATATTCTATATCTTTCAGAGTATTTTGATATTCTTCCTGAAGTTTTTCGATTTCAAGTCCGGTCAGTTTCTGCAGTCTCATCTCAAGAATTGACTGAGCCTGAATTTCGGAGAAACTGAATCTTTCACACAGATTGCGTTTCGCGTCCGGTGTGTCTTTAGAAGACTTGATTGTCTTGATAACTTCGTCGATGTTCTCAACTGCCTTTATCAGACCTTCCAAGATGTGCAGTCTGTCTTCCGCTTTTCTGAGCAGAAATTTTGTTCTGCGGGTAACGACTGTAACCCTGTGAGAGATGAACTCCTGAAGGATACGGACAAGAGAAAGCGTATGGGGCTTACCGTCAACCAGAGCAACCATGTTGAAACCGAAAGAGGTCTGCATCTGAGTGAATTTATAGAGCCTGTTAAGAACCACGTCTGCGTTTTCGCCCTTACGCAGTTCGATAACAACCCTGATACCGTCTTTATCCGATTCGTCACGCAGGTCTGTGATACCTGTTATCTTTTTATCATGAACAAGTTCAGCTATTTTTTCGATCATAGCCGCCTTATTGACCTGATAAGGAATCTCGCGGACGATTATCACAGGTTTACCTGTTTTGGTCTCTTCAATAACAACTCTTGAGCGGATGGTTATTGACCCGCGACCTGTTCTGTATGCGTTGAGGATGTCCTTTTTCCCCATGATAAGACCATAGGTAGGGAAGTCAGGACCTTTAACGATATTAAGGATATCCTCTTCGGTATATCCTTCATTATCAATCATATAGTCAAGAGCAGTGATAACCTCTGTGAGGTTGTGCGGGGGGATGTTAGTAGCCATACCGACCGCAATACCGCTGGTACCGTTTATAAGGAGTGTGGGGACGCGTGTGGGCAGAACTGCGGGTTCGTCCAGTGAACCGTCATAGTTCGGCGTAAAATCCACCGTGTCTTTATCAAGGTCGGAGAGAAGTTCATCAGATATCTTTGAAAGCCTGACCTCTGTATATCTCATTGCCGCTGCGCTGTCGCCATCGACAGAACCGAAGTTACCCTGACCGTCGACCAGAGGGTATCTCAGCGAGAAATCCTGTGCCATACGCACGAGAGTGTCATAAACGGCGCTGTCACCGTGTGGGTGATACTTACCGATAACGTCACCGACGATACGGGCGGATTTTTTGTAAGGCTTGTTGTATTCAACGCCCATTTCGCTCATAGAATAGAGCACGCGGCGGTGAACAGGTTTCAGACCGTCGCGCACGTCCGGAAGCGCACGTCCCACGATAACGCTCATGGCGTAGTCGAGGTAGCTGTTCTTTACGGATTCTTCAACGGTTATTCCGACAATTCTTTTTTTATCTTCCATTAATACACCTAGACATCCAGATTTCTAACGTTAAGAGCGTTGTTCTCAATGAACTCGCGTCTCGGAGCCACAACATCGCCCATCAGCAGAGTGAAAAGCTCGCTGGCAACTTCCGCATCCTCGATGCGCACCTGATAAAGAGTGCGTCTTTCAGGGTCAACTGTAGTTTCCCAGAGCTGTTCGGGGTTCATTTCACCAAGACCTTTATAACGCTGAACGTTGAGACCTTTTTTGCCCCTTGCTTCGATGAAGCCTACAAACTCGGTCAGCGTTTCAAAGTTCATTATCTCTTCGCCGACTTTTATCTTGTAAGGAGCGTCGCCGATCTCTTTAAGGAAAGTACCGAGTCTGCGCAGTTCCCTGAATTCAGGAGTTGAAAGCAGATCGGTGTTTATAGCCAGAGTTTTTGAATTTGATTCGAGCGTGATGTTGTATCTGCCGAACTCAGAGTTAAAGCCTATGTCAGTCTTAATATAATTCTTAAGTGAACCGTTGCTTTCAAAAGCTGCATAAAGTTCCTTAACAAACGATTCATCCTCAAGTTTCAGATAGTCCAGAGAATCATATATCGCCATGGACTTAACGAGTTTTCTGGAGAATCCCTTTTTCTCATATTTAGTAACCATACGGTTTATTTTAATGAGATTTATAAGAAGCTCTTTGTACCTGTTGCGGTTAACTCCGTGTATCTCGACATCATCGAGACCGACGTCAAGGAGATAGTCCTCCATTTCGTCTTCGTTCTGTATGTATCTTTCAGATTTACCCTTTTTGACTTTATAAAGAGGGGGCGCAGCAAGATAGAGATATCCGCGTTCGATTACCATACGCATATAACGGAAGAAGAAGGTCATAAGCAGAGTTGAAATATGCGCACCATCGACATCCGCATCGGTCATGATTATGATCTTGTGATAACGCAGTTTCTCGATATTAAAATCCTTATCGCCTATGCTTGTTCCAAGTGCAGTGATAAGAGTACGGATTTCGTTACTGGAAAGCAGTTTATCAAAACGAGCCTTCTCAACGTTAAGGATCTTACCCTTAAGGGGCAGGATAGCCTGTGTGCGTCTGTCGCGGCACTGTTTCGCAGAACCACCCGCAGAGTCCCCTTCCACTATGAAGAGTTCTGAGTTTGCAGGATCCTTTTCCTGACAGTCGGCAAGCTTGCCGGGGAGGGTGGATATCTCCAGAACGTTCTTACGTCTTGTAAGTTCTTTCGCTTTTCTCGCCGCCTCTCTGGCTCTGTATGCCTGAAGAGCTTTATCGAGTATCTTTTTGACGATTGTGGGGTTCTCTTCAAAGAAATCCTGAAGGAATTTGCTCATTACAGATTCCACAGCGTTTCTCGCAGAGCTTGAACCGAGCTTAGTTTTTGTCTGACCCTCAAAAACAGGTTCGTTCAGACGAATTGAGATGATAGCCGACATACCCTCGCGGATATCGTCACCTGTCAGAGTGAGCTTCTCTTTAATGAGATTATATTTGTTGACAAAGTTGTTGAAAACTTTTGTATAAGCTGCCTTAAAGCCCGCCTCATGGGTACCTCCCTCCTCTGTGTGGATATTGTTGACATAGGAGTAGAGTGTTTCGACATAGCTGTCGTTGTAAAGTATCGCAAACTCAACCTGAATCCTGTCTTCCGTCATTTCACAGTAATAGATAGGTTCGTCAAGAATGAGCGATTTTGTTTTATTCAGAAACTTGATATAGCTTACTATACCGCCTTCTGCGTGGTAATCGTCAGCATGATCGAAACGTTCATCGCTTATTTTTATACGCAGACCACTGTTAAGGAAAGCAAGCTCACGCATACGTCTTGAAAGTGTTTCATAAGAAAATTCAAGTGTTTCAAATATCTGAGCATCAGGTTTAAAGGTTATCTTTGTTCCGTTCTTATCCGTATCACCTACGCGTTTAAACTCAGTAACAGGTTTACCGCGTTCATATCTCTGAAAATAAACTCCGCCTTCTCTGCGGACTGTAACTTCGAGAAATTCGCTGAGAGCGTTCACAACTGAAACGCCGACGCCGTGGAGACCGCCTGATGCGAAATATGAACCGCTGTCAAACTTACCGCCAGCGTGGAGAACGGTCATAACAACTTCGACTGTGGGTTTGCCGGCAGTGGGGTGCATGCCGACGGGAATACCTCTACCGTCGTCTTCGACAGTAACAGAACCGTCTATATGGATAATTACGTTGATGTTGCTGCAGTATCCGGCTGAGGCTTCATCAATAGAGTTATCCACAACCTCGTAAACAAGGTGGTGCAGACCTCTTGAGCCAACAGAACCGATGTACATACCCGGGCGCTGGCGTACTGCCTCAAGCCCTTCGAGCACTCGGATACTGTCTTCACTGTAATTATTGGGAGTGTTCGTCATTTTTCACCTGTATCCTTATTGAATGTAAGTCAGAAAAGTAGTGATTTTTGACCCCTGTAACAAAAATCTGAGAACTGGACGAAAACATCTCAAACACTTTCCTGATGCGGTTTTCATCAAGTCCCGCTTCAAAGTCGTCCAGAAAGGTTATTATACCATTTCTGCCATTTTGTTCAAGCACTTTAAGCCCTGCGGCAAGGGTCAGAAGCACAAAGGTTTTCTTTTGACCGAATGATGAAAACCTGTCGTAAATACGTCCTTCGGAGATGCAGTAGAGTTTATCCCTAGATGCCCCGTAAACCACACGTCTGTCAGTTATTTCCTTTGCAAGTATGTCTGTTCTGAAAGTATTAGTACGCAAATCCAGCAAAAAACCGTCATTGTCTTTCAGAAGGGAATAAAATCCCCTGAGAAGCTCATTAATCTGTCCGACGGCACATTGCCTGGCTCCTGTCACTTTTTTTGAAACTGAGACGATTTTTTCGTTCAGAGCGTCAAGATATGTTATGTCATGATGCTCTTTTTTCAATTCTGCGATTTTCATAGAGTTCAGGTGCTTAATTTCAGTCAATCTGTCAAAATGAGCTATATCAAGCTGAAACGCTATCCTGTCAATGAATTTACGTCTGTCGCTCTGATCATCAGACACTATCTGACGGAATTCAGGCGAATAACAGATAACCGGATGATTCAGGAGATAGAGTGTCTTATTGGAGATTTTGCCGTTTTCATCTTTCAGATCAGCTTTAGTGTCGTAATGATATCTGAAAGTTTTCTCGTGTCCTTCGTCATCGCATTTAGCGGAAATGTCGCAGAATGACATATTGAAGCTTATTGCTCTGTTGACTGACTGGGGACGGAAGCTTTTTAGATTGAATAAAACATAAAGGGCTTCAAGGACAGAGGTTTTACCGCTGCCGTTGTCGCCCTGAATGTAATTATATTTCTGAAAGTCGTATACGGAGTCAATGTGGTTTCTGAAATTAACAAGTCTGACCCGTTTGGTGTACATCAGAACCTGTTGATTGAGATTGGAACCACAAGATATTTATATTCACCGCTGTCAGGAAGAATGATGGCAGGGTTTCTGTCCGCAATCATTTTCAGAACAAAATAGTCAGTGTCTATGTTATTTATCATTTCAACCATGTGTTTTGAGTTGAAAATAATATCTATCGGGTTACCTGTGTATTCGTAATCTTCAATAGTTTCGTTACCGGCACCATATTCTGTTTCAAGGCTGTAAAGCGTAAGGCTTTCATCTTTGAAGGAAAGAACGACGCCGTGTGTCACTTCGCTGGTGATGGCAGAAACGCGTTTTATGACATCAAGAAATTCGGAGCGTTTAAGCCTTGCCACGAGTGGGAAATCGTTAGAGAACAGTTTAGTGATACTTTTGATATATTTCTCTATGAGTTTTGAATATATCTGAATTGTACCGATTTTAAATATTATCTGCTTTCTGTCTGTATCAATCTCAACATATTCATCGTGTTCAAGAATTTTGATGAGTTCCACAACGGTCTTTCTGGGAATATTTATTATGAATTCATTTGCGTATTCATCGTCAAAAGTAATGCTGCTAGTGGCTATACGCTGGAAGTCAGCGGCTGATACTTCAAGTTTGTTTCCGTAAACTGCAAGATGCGCTCCTGTATATTCGATTTTAGATGCATCTGTTGAAATACAAAAACTTGTTTTCTTTATGAGGTCTAGGAGTAGATTGCTTTTAATTTTAAGGCTGTATTCAGGTGTTATCTCCGCCATTGTAGGAAAGATTTCGTGGCTTATGGTGGAGAGTTTAAAATTGGATCTTCCGGCACTGATATTTATTTTTGATCCGTCGAAAAAGAAATCTATAACAGAGCCGTCAGGAATTTCTTTTACGATGTCCAGAAGCTTCTTGCCGGATACTGTAGCTATGCCTGTTGTTTCGACGCTGACGTCGAGTTTGCCGGAGAATCCAACCTGCATATCAGTTGCCCGCAGTGTAACTCCGTCCGCTTCTGCTTCTATGTATATGTTTTGCAGAATAGTATTGAGGTTTTTAGGGCTCGTAAAGTTGTTCGCATATTGGATGAAAGGATATATTTCATCTTTAACCGCCTTAAAACGCATACACATTCCTCTTATTCTTATATTTTTTAATAATAGTCGTAGTAATAATAAGCTATTTGGAAATTGTTGACAAGCGATTTACGCTAAATTTGTCAAGGATTTTTGCTTGTACAGAAATGTTGAAAACCTGACAGTGACTTTCAACCTGATAAACACAAAAAAATGTATTACAATTTTCATAAATAAACAATGTGGATTAAATTAAAACTTGTAAACACAGATAAACAATTTATAATCTGCTAAGATACAACAAAGGGGAGAGTTTTCATGGATAATTCCGCTTCGGGCGCGTCGTTTCATGCGCAGATAGAGTTTGTGTTTATGCACAACGCCAGAACGCGCAAGATACCGCTCATGTTTATAATGAAGAACAAGGAAAGATTCAGAGGCAGAGTGATGGATTTCGATCCGTACCATATCCTTCTGGACGATGCTGAAATTAAAATACTGCTTTCAAAAAATGATATTGCAACAGTTGCTGCTGCAAAGACAGTTGTGGATATCGACTTTATCTCAAAAATATATTACAGCGCGCATCAGGGCAGACACCCGAAACATACACGTCCGCCGATGCAGGATATCTTTCTGAATGAAGTTCGTAAGTCGCGTTCACCAATAGTCAGTTTCCTCATAAACGGGGTTAAGATACGCGGAAGTCTCATCGGTTTCGATAACTATACTCTGCTGACCTCTTTCGAGGGGCGTCAGCAGCTTGTCTATAAAAACACTATATCAACCATATACCCCATCTATCAGACAGGGGAAATTATTAAATATGACGGCGAGAGATAATGGATAACCTGAAGATACTTGTTGTTGACGACGAAGAACACACACGCCTCGGATATGCCGAGATACTGAAAATGGGCGGCTATGAAGTTGATATGGCTGTTGATGGTCTGGATGGACTGTTTAAGGCTGAAAAAGGCTCTTATGACCTGATTGTTACCGACCTGCGTATGCCGAAGCTTAACGGACTGGAATTCATGGAAAAAATGCAGGAAAGAAATATCGTTGCGAAAGTAATAGTTATAACCGCATTCGGCTCATACAAATCATTTAAGGATTCCGAAAATCTTGGAGCTTGCATATACCTGAACAAACCAGTGCGCGCTGCCGACCTGGACGGAGCCATAAGCGAGCTTTTCAGGAAATAATTTTCTGCTCACACTCTTTTTGCATATCAATAAACGCGGCATCCTCGTCAAGGTTTATAACCTCATGGGTGCCGAATCTTTTTGAGAAATAAACCTCGATATCCTTTTCCTGAAAGAACTGAACCGCATATATTGACGGATCGCCTGAGAATGTTTTAAGCCGTTTTTCGTACTTCTTAGGCACTGCGGACAGAGCAAGCAGATCCTCCGCAAGGGTCATGCTGTCCGTGAGGGTATAAAAAACAATGTTGTCGATGGTGTTAAAACGTTTTTCCGCATAGCTGATCACAGTCCTTATGAACAGACGGAATCTGTTAAGGCAGTTCAGCGCGTTCTGGTCAATGTAAAGGTCACATCCCTGTTTTCTGTAAATATTGAATCGTTTAAGCCCGTCATGTTTTCCAAGCTTCACAGTTATCTCAAGGGGCATGAGATCCATAACGTCCGCGCGCTCGCGAAGCTGAAGTCTTCTGTCTGTCAGACCGGCTTTCATAAATATTACAGCAGTGTGGAAAAATACTGTAAAAGATATTGAATCCGGCTGGTGAAAGTTATCTTTGATGGTTGTTTCAAGCAGATCGTCGCTAAGACCTATCACAGGGTTTTTACCATTAAACTCGCTGAGCGAGAGAAGCCCGTCATAACCGGTGTTTGAAGACTCAAGCTCAAAAAGATTACCTTCATCAAGGAAATAAGCCTTTTCCATAGAATCAAGCGGAATGAGCAGACGTTTGCCGGGTGTCTGATTTACAAAGCGCATGAAGCGCACCATATCTCTGTGGTTCTGCATAGGCTGTAAGACTTCTATAAGGAAAGAGCCAATGTGGATAGATGTGTAAATCACCAGATTAAACATCTCCTTGCCCTCAAAATAACAGTCGTCCAGCATGATTATAACGCGTTCTATGTCTTTGATATTTATGTTGTTATAGATGAAATCCGAAACAAACTGCTTTTCAAGCAGTGTCTCAAGGCGCTCTGCGGTTTTAATCGTTCCCTTGGAAGCTATGTTTCCTATACCCGCGCTGTAGTGATAATACTGAATTCCATCGGGAAGCTGGATAAGCAGCAGTCCGTCGTTGGAATATGAGTCATCCTGAACCATGTTCCCGTTTATGTGAGAAACTATTTTTATGGTCTCTTCCTGCTGTTTTGCGGGTTCTTCCTGGATATTTTCATCAACAGGGGGAGTGAAAGCAAATGTTTCATGTGAAACATGTTCTTCAAGCGGCTCGTCTTCCAGACTTTCGTCAACGATAAGCTCCGGTTCATAGTTTTCCGGAACCTTTACAGGTTCATTAACAGAGGTTTCGCTTTGATTTATAAACATTTCGGTGTTAAGAAATGGCTTGAATTCATTCTCTTCAATCTCACCGGATTTTTTTACAATCTTCATACTTATTATGCCGGGGTTAACGTTTTCGCGTTTTGTAGGCTCCTGTGTGTCCACTTTGATATCGGATTTGACTGAATACTGGCATGCCAGACGGATACCGGAATCCAAGCTTGTTTCGGCAAGAACAAGTCGTTCTTTTTTTAGTGGGTTTATTGACATCGGAACCGGTTATCTTGACCTTACATTTTCCGCACTGGCTGCTGCCGTCGCAGAGCATCTTTTCAATAAGATCATGCTCCCGCAGAACTTTGTAGAGGTTTGAACCGTGTTTAACCTCAAGAACTATGTTTTTATTTACTATGGTCACTTTGTATTTGCTGGTAAAAAACATATAAACCCCCGGATTAATACACTAAATCGGAAAAAAAGCGAAGACCTGAACAGTTAAAGCTGAATTTTATCAGAAATATGCTGATATATCCTCAGATTAAACTCAGGAGTGATCGCTGTCAGGTGATCAAAAATGTCCGCCTGCACGTCCTCATAGAATCCCCAGTCAGTATCACATACGAAAGCGTAAATTTCAATGGGGAGTCCGTCGGGAGAGGGCGGCATCTGGCGAACCAGCAGTGTCATACCTTTATGGATGTTTTTGTTATGTTCAAGGTAGCTTTTTATATATGCTCTGAAAGTCCCGATGTTGGTGAGTCTTCGTTTGTTGATATCTGTTCCGGTGGGGTCGATATCTTCATTAAGCTTTGAATCAAGATAGTCTTTTATAAGAGAGAAGCTTTTAAGCTTTTCAATGTCTCTAGGAGTAAGAAACCTGATGCTGGACTGGTCTATAGTGATAGTTCTCTTTATCCTTCTTCCGCCCGACTCCTGCATTCCGCGCCAGTTTTTAAAAGAGCTTTCAATGAGTTTGCTGGTGGGTACCGTTACGATTGTTTTGTCAAAGTTTTCAACCTTAATTGTATAAAGTGCAATATCCTGAACAACGCCGTCAACGCCGAAGGCAGGCATCTCTATCCAGTCACCTTTGTGTACGAGGTCATTGAACATGATTTGTACACCTGCGATAAACGACATGATGGTGTCTTTGAATATCAGCATTAACAGGGCGGTCATGGCACCCAGTCCGCTGAGTATGCCCAGAGGTGATTTGCCTATGACCATGCAGACGGAGATTATAACTCCGAGGAATCCCACCGCAACCTGTATCATTTGGATATAGCCTTTTATGGGTCTGCGGGCAGAAACCTCGAAAGTGTTGTAAATGTTTATTATGACAGTCAGCAGTCTGACTATGAAGATCGTTATATTAACTGCAATGTATGCAGAGATTATCTGTGTAACGTGCTTCGGCAGGCTGATTATGTCCGATGAATAGATGAACACAAGCGCCGGAGCGATGAAGGCAAGCTGTGAGAAGATGTTGGATTCTATGAGCATGTCGTCATAGTTGTTCTCTGTTTTTTCAAAATACTTGTGGATGTACCTTACAATGACTTTTTTGACGATAAAGTAGCTGAGGATAGCAACGAAAATCACTGCAACATACTCGGAGGATTCCAGAAAGAAATCCATCACTCTCTTTAAATACGGATTCATTAAATTATCACCTCAAAATTTCCCAGATCTGCAGTCAATTCCCTTGCCGGGTTCATGACCTGAAGATCCTGCTTATTAAATTTTAACCAGCGCACTGTTCCGTTATCAAGTTTTATATCGTCCATGTATTCGGAGATATCCTTTTCAGTCTTTATGGAAACGGTGTAGCTGTTCTGTACCTGTTTGATCACGATAAGGGTTTCACCAAGCTCTGTAAAACTGGTGGAAACATAAACCGTGTTAGAGCCGTCAGCACCTTTTTTAATCTTACAAAGGGTATCGCCGACATTTTCATCTTTTGTCTTGAGAAAAGACATAACACCGTCTGCGATTACAAGGTTAGTTATCTGCATCTTTGTGATGCCGTCTTTTGCCTGATTGTCTCCTGTGAGAAGAGCACGGAATTTTTCGTCCCCCCCCACGTCCTGATCGTTAAGCAGCTTGTTTTCAAAGGTGAGCCCACTGTTTTTAAGCGCATCCTTAAGGGTTTGATGTGTCATATCCTCCATGCTGACGCGGGTGAACTTTCCGAACGCCTGCATGAATTTTTCAATATCAAAGCCGGAAACCTGCTGTTTGACATACTGAGGATTGAGATTTTCCACAGGAAGCTTTGCAAAGGTCAGAAGGACAGAATCGTTCTGAATCTTTGCCTCTGCTATCAGCGTTTTAAAAAGCTGTGGATCAAGCTTAACCTCGAAAAGCGTGTCCTTCACACTGATGAGGGTTTTGCCGTTGTCCAGCATTTTTACAACGTGAACCTCCATAGGTTCGCCGTCTGCAACGGGTATGGAGTTCGGAGGAAGTTTTATAGCAGTTGTAGTGTTATTTTCAATAATTGCCGTTGCAATGCGTATTGCAGGTTGTATTGCAGTCTGCTTTTGCCCGTCACCCTGGGGGATGACGGTTTCGGCTTTCTGAGGGAGAACCCGAACGTCTTTAACTATTGCAGTACCTATCTGGTGCCTTGTTTCCTGCCGGAGTTGAGTTGACTGCTGTGCAGTTTGCTGTGAAGCAGCCTGTTGTTGTGGTGCAGTCTGCTGCGGGATTGTCTTTGTTTGGGGCAGATCAGTCAGCTCCGGTTTTATGGTCGTTTGCGTCTGTTGTGAAGCTGTGGTGTTCTGTTGTGGCTGGTTCTGTGTCTGTACCGGCTGTTTGGTGAAAGTATTCTGTTGTTGGTCAGATGGCTGTGTAAAAGTTGTAGCCGCTTTTTCAAGCAGGGGAGGGAAGAATTTAAACTGAGTGGTTCCGTTTGCGCCTTTTGTGGCAACTGCCTGAAAGTTTTTGGAAGACGGTTCAAAGTCGAGTTCAGCTGACACGGTTCTGCCTTTCACCGCCAGAAGATATCCCCCGGAGCGAAGGCGTTTCAGCACCTCAACTTTTGTTTCCTCTCCTTCTTGAAGAGTGACCTCCTGCCCCTGTGCATCCTGTGCGGTGACCGGAACAGTCTGTTTTGTTATTTCCATATCAGCTTATATCCAGTTTTCTGACTATCTGTACCTCTGTTGTGGATATGCCGAGCCTTGATGCGATCTCAGTATCCTGCAGACCGGAGCGGATAAGCTCTGCGATCTTGTCCCGCATTGTAAGGGGTTCCTGAGAGTATTGAGGTTCCGATAATGCCGCCTGTCTCTGCTGCATTGCGAAATACTGTTTCAGGACAGCTTTCTCTTCCGGCGCCTTTATGGACTCAAGCCTCTTTAATTTATCTTCGGCAAGAGTTGAGATATCTTCAAGAAGTTCTTCTTTTTTGGCTATGGCATCTTCAAGTTTGTCTGCAATGCGCTCCGATTCTATGACAAGTTCCCGCAGTTCCTCCATGAAAGGGTAGAGATCCTTCGGGCTGACGTCCGCCAGACATTTCTGAATGTTATGTATCTTGGTGAAAGCTATAAGCAGCATGATGAACATAACGCATATAAGGAAGAATGCGAGGCTGATAAGCGTAGTTTCAGACATTTGCCCTGATCCTTTTAAGTTTTTCCCTCTCTTTCTCAAAGACGAAATGTACCATTCCGTCTCTTGATATCTCGTCCAGATGCACAAATTCCGATATCACTATTACGCCTTGCGGGGCTTTAATAACCTCTTTTGCTTTGCAAAGGGCAGCAAAGATAAAGTTTGAAGTATATTTCGGAGTGGATTGGATGAAAAAATAGTCGCCTGCTGAAGCGCTGTCGGAAGTGAAATACAGTCCTCCGCCGCTCAAGGCGAGCAGTTTACATTCTTTCAGTCCGTCGATGCTGCCGTCCATCTTGTGTGCCAGAAGCTCGTCAAGCTTTCCGTCTATTTGAAGCAGAAGCCTGAAGAGGAACTGGTTCGTGAGGGTCTCATCGGAAAGAATATTTTTTATCTGTGTGGTGAGGCTGTTTCGGAACCGCCTGTTGATGTTGTCGGTCTTCTGTTTGAAATCGGCTATCTCCGATTCCTGCACATGGCGGAACTCAACTGTTTCATAGGTGTCAATGATGTGAAACTGTTCGGTTTCATCTTTTTGCACACCGGAAACAGGCGAAAGGGTGAGTTTTCCGTTATCATAGCTTTTAAACGTGCATACCGCCGAATGCTGTATGTCGTTTTCATACCACTCAAAGCGCATATAGAGCGCATTTTGGGCGTCTTCCCCGCTAAATCCGGTGGGGATCAACACGAAAGATGCCGGATTTTCACTCCGGCATTGAATAACCTGAACTTTGTCAGAAGAAATAACAATCAATTTACATATCTGCATTATCACGCTTCCAGATCAATTATGTGTCCCGTGTCCTTCACAAGTCTTCTTGCGACCTGTTTCTGGCGCTCACGGTTCTTTTTCTGCTCCTGTTCCTGTTTTTGTCTCTCTTCATCGCCGATGGTCTTGCCTTCGGGTTTGTCCGCCTGATTAACGGATTCAGCTTTGTGCTTAAATTCGTTCTGCTGTTCGTGGGTCACAGCCATAGCCTTGTTGTCAGCGTTTCTCTGCTGCACGTCCTGAATCTTTTCAGCAACAAGTGTGTGTTGAACCTCAATGGGACCTATCCCATGGCGTTACCCTCAGATCTTTCTATAAATTATACCACCTCCGAAGTTTTCCATCCTGAACGCTTCCGAAATCTTATTAAGTGTTTCGGAATGTCCGAGATAAAGCGCTCCGGGCATACCGAGAGATTTATGGAACAGATCGATAACCTTCTGCTTTGCAGGGATATCGAAGTAAATAAGCACGTTTCTGCAAAAAATTATGTCGAGCCTTCCGACTTTTGCGCTCATCATGGGGTTGAGCAGGTTGCCCTGGAAGAACTTTACCTTGTTCATGATGTTCGCATCCAGCTTAAAAGCGAAACCGTCCTTTGAGAAATATTTATCCTGTATCATCGGCGGCACGCCTCTGAAGGATATTGTTCTGTAAAGACCTTTCTGCGCTATATCAAGAACTTCCGTGTTGATGTCCGTAGCCAGTATCTCAATATTTGCCTTAGCGAAAAGCCCAGCCTCGTTCAGAAGAATGGCAAGAGAATACGGCTCCTCACCGGATGAACAGGCGGCGGACCATATGCGTATGGATCTTTTGCCTGCGGCAAGCAGTTCCGGTATAGCGGTTTTTATCATGTGATCCATCTGCGCTCTTTCCCGCAGGAAATAGGTTTCGTTGATGGTCACCTGATTTAGCAGGATCTCCATTTCCTCCCGCTTTTTGGCATCGTATTTAAGGTAATAGATGTAATCCTTAAAGCTGTTGAAGTTGAGTTCCTGTAGCCTTTTGGACAGTCTGTTCTCAAGAAGATACTTCTTGCTGTCCGCAAACGAGATGGCGGCGTTCTTATAGATTATGTCTTTAAGTTCCACAAACTCGTCGTCTTTTATTTTAATGGTTGCAGCAGTTATCATATTTCTTCCAGTACAGCCTGTATCTTTTCTTTAACGTACTTGCTGTTATCCACGGCAAGTCTGGACATAAGCATATCCCTGAAGCCCTCCGGTCTTATCTGTTCCAGAATTTCAAGAGCCTTGTAACGCACAAGCCAGCTTGAATCATTTTCAAAAAGGTTCAAGGCAACCGCATTAATATTCTCTTTGTTATCGTGGAACAGTGAAGAAAGCACCTCTTTCCGGATGTCTTCGTTCCCGTTATCCAGGATGCTCATGTAAAAATCGCTGAAATCACCCGGTATTTTGCCGAGCGCCTCAACAATGGCGAGTTTAACGTTTTCATCAACTTTGTCGTAACTGCTCATGAGCCTGTCCGCTTCGGATGCAGAACATATCTCACCGCATGCTTTAACGGCGAAATAGCCGACCCATGCGTCGTTGTCAGTTATACGCGACATTATATCCTCAAGCTTGTCCTTTGCCTTGATTTTTGCAAGTCCGCTTGCCGAAGCCTCGCGTATCTTGATGGATTTGCTGTCCAGTCCTTTGATAAGGATGTCAGATACCCCGCTCCTGTTGAAAGAGGATATGGCCCGTATCAGCACAGCTTTAACGTCGTCCTCTTTCTCGTTGTCCAGAGCGCCTTTGAGCAGTTCAAAACAGTTGTCGTCGTTTATAAGGGTCAGCGCCTGAATTGCGGCAGTGCGGATTATTTTGCTCTGGCTTGTGAGAAGTTTTCCGAGCCTTGCCGCGTCTGAATCGTCGCTGAGCAGAGCAATGGACGCTGCTGCTGCTTCCGCTACCTCTTCGTGACCTGTTTCAAGCACACCGTAAATTTTTTCTTTGCTGCCGGAATCTCCGAACCAGCCGAGAACAAGAACGGAAGCCTGCACTATAAGCGGTATCTCGCTGTCAAGCTCCTGTTTGATACGTTCTTCGGCACTGTAGTCATGCGCCTTTCCCATGGTAAGGATGGCATAGAACTTGAGTTCGGGTTCAGGCATCTCCAATATTTCAAGGAGTTTCGCGCGGAATTCGTCTGAGTATGATTCCGCTATAAAGTCTGAAACTCTGTCAGCATAATCAGGTTGAAAGAATTTTTCCACCAGCTCGCTTGATGTATATGATGAAAAATCCTCTTCGATATTGAAATATGATGTAAGATTCGCCATTTCCATGACCTGATAAATATTGTCGCAAACGTTTGTGACAATGAATTCGGCGCCAATTTTGGCGGAGTTCTTTTTCATGGCTATAAGAGCGGCAAGAGCCTTGCTCTGTATGTAATAGCAGTTTTTCAGGTCGAGGCTGATACGTTTAAGATCTTTAAGATTAACGATCCCGCGTGCCGCATCTTCAAGGTCTTTAAACGGGGCGTCCTGTTCCACCAATATCTTGAGGAAATCACCGTAACGGGTGAATTTATAAGACATATTTTACCCCAGTGCTTGAGATTGCGTATCGTAGATCTTGAAAACTTTGTCCAGTCCTGTGAAGGTGAACATTTCGCGGATGTCGGCAGACATCTCGCACAGTTTCAGTTCTTTTTTAAGTTTATTAACGCTTTTCAGCAGGTCGATTATCTCTCTGAGACCGGAGCTGTTCATATAAACAACGCCTTTAAAAGAGATTACGACAGACGAAGCAGAGTTATAAAGGTCAAGAATACTTTTTTTAAGCTCGCTTCCTGTCTGTGCGTTCACTTCGCCTTTAACAAAAACTACTTTTTTCCCGCCGTTGTCCTGTACGTCAAACATCTGGATCCTCCTAAAGTTTTTTAAAAGCCAGTATGGTGATATCATCTTCAAAGGGGTGTCCCTGTGTAAATGCTCTGACATCCTCCATGATATTCTCTATCAGCTCGCTTACAGGCAGAGACGAGAACATCATGATCTTGGAGATAAGCTGGTCGTACCCGTACTGCTCACGGCTGCGGTTCATAGCTTCGTTCAGACCGTCTGTGTACATGAACACTATATCGCCGCTGTCAAGGGTGAGCGTACCCTCTTCATATTCTACCATATCAAATGCTCCAAGGAACATTCCGTGGGCAGAAACTTTTTTAACCAGCATTTCGGACTTGTCATACAGCAGTAGGGGGTTGTGTCCCGCGCTTGCAAAATTGCAGACTCCCTTTGCAGAATCAAGAACAAGATAGAACATTGTGACAAAGTCGTTGGTGTGGATATTGTCGCAGAGTATCTCGTTCACCATGGCAACAGCCTCGGAGGAAGATATGATGTCGTAAGTGTAGGAACGCATTATGGCGCGTGTGATCGCCATGATAACGGATGCAGGTATGCCGTGACCGGAAACGTCCGCCACGCCTAGACCCCAGTAGCCGTTGCTCATTTCGATACAGTCGTAATAATCGCCGCCTGCATGTTCCGCAGGTGTGTAAAAGGCGCCGAAGTCATATCCGGGTATCTCCGGCAGCTTTTCGGGAAGCAGACTCGCCTGAATCTGTCCCACCTGCATAAGTTCTTCATCTATTATCTTATGGGCCGTTTTCAGCTTATCGTTCATTCGCAGAAGGTCTTCGTTCAGCAGTGCCATCTGGCGCTGTTTCTCCTGAAGTACGCTCTGCTGGGTCTTTATTTCATCGATGAGTTTAAGTTCTTTTGTCGTATCCCTTAATGACTCGACAATATATTTGTCAAAGTGGTTCATGGTTACAGTCAGTTTTTTCCCGTTTGCCTCGCGGAAGGAGCGTACGTTTTTCGGGTCGAGAAGGGGGCAGTCCTTGCACTGCTCTGTATAACCGTAGACCTCATAGCATTTAATTGCGTTCATGCTGACATGGAAGAGTCCGCATGTTTCCTGCAGGCTGGTGTTGGACATATTTATGGTCAGATCCGGATTAACAACCATAACGCCGTCATTGAGCGAGTTTATGGTCTTGAGTATAAAGCGGTGTTCCTTTTCAGTCTCCTTGCGTTTGAGGTTAAGGATAACGTTGGACGCTTTAAGCTCTTTGGAGTGACGGGTCAGCTTGTCTATGAGCTTTTTTGTGCTGGTGATGTCGGTAAGTATCTCTGCATACGTTCCCTCCTGCAGGGTTATAAACTTTGCAGAGAGCAGTTTGCGGAAACCTCTGTGCGTAATGGTATCGTGTTCGATATCAATCGGAATTTTGTTTTCGCGCAGTTTCTGGAGCTGGCACTCTTTGCAGGGTTCCATCTTATTGAAGAGAACCATATGGCATTTCTTGCCGATCATCTTTTCCGGCGGCTTCCCCGTGATGTTTTTCACCTGAGGGCTGCAATACTGTATCTGGTATTTGTCGTTAATGACAAATACCACTTCGCTGATGTAATTTAGTATCTCTTTTATGTATTCCATTTTGCCCTGTGGTGCGTCCTTTATGAGCTAAGTAATTTAAAATTATGTAATTTTAAATTATAATCCTTAAAAAATCAAACAAATTGCAAGAATAAAAGGATACCGGATTGGTATTTTTACTTTTTTAACATCATTATGCCGAAAAAAACCGCCATGAACACAATGATGCCTATTGAGGTATAAAGCAGTCTGTAGCTGAGGCTTTCTGCTTTATCCATCTGTTCCTTATAAAATTCTTCCAGCTTACCGTCAATTTCTTTAAGGACGTTCAGTTCCTTTTCTATCTTTTCCCGGCAGTTATTAAGTTCTTCTTCAGATTCCATCTCGACAAGAGCGCCGATATAGATTATCAGGCTCTCCTGAATATTATATATGGACTGTGCAAGATAGTCGAATCTATCAGTGAACTTATAAAACAGGGTCTTGCGCAGTTCCGGCAGAAGCTTAGTCTGAACCCGCTTAAATCTGTCTTTGAGTTCCGGACTCATGTTGTTAATATCGTCAACACGATCCACATCGTTAAGTATCTGGCGTGTCATGACAACATAATGGTCGCACATGTCCGAAAGGGTGCTTGTGTTCACAAAGACTTTTTTGCCCTTAGGCGGGTTCTGTTTCAGATAATTGCGGATTTGAAAAAAACCTGAAGCTATTTTAACCGTTTTACGTTTCTTAACAGGTTTAACGGTTATCCGTTTCATATCAAGCGCTTCCAGAGTTTCGATTATATCTGCCGGCGTAAATATGTAATGGTTTTTCCCGTCGAGAATATCGCGTGTGTCTTCGTCAAGATTCGAGTTTGTGAAAAAGAAGAGTTTTGTCAGCCCCTCTTCATTCATAGTACGCAGAACATCGGACGAAACATATCTGTCGATATCTTCGCCGTTTCTCGCTATTTCAATCCAGACCATGGCTGATTCTTCACTTTTGGATGAACGCCAGAGCTCGATTCTCCGCTTTCCTTCCTCGTCTTTAATACTTCTGTGGACTGTGAAGGTGAAGTCATGCATGACTTCCGTGACAAATTCATAAAACTTGTTGAGTTTTATGTTAAAGAAGTCCTGATATGTTATTTTCTGTTCGTCGTTATCTTCGCTCATATACCACTGCACGCCTGTTTAGCGGCTGTCCCTGCGGTCTGTTGGGTGCGACAGGGTATGCAGGTCCCATGCCCATCATTTTAATGGACGAGCCTGCCAGCCCGTTTGAAAGTATTTTTGATTTAACGAATGTCGCACGTTTGTTTGAAAGCTCTATGTTGTCTTTGTATTCGACATTAGGGATAACGCGTACATCATCCGTGTGTCCGATTATCACATATTTTTTATTTTTGCTGAGAGACTTAAGCATGCTTATGCTGTCCTGCGAAAGTTTTGTACTGAATTTTCCAAGATCGAAATAGACAATGCCTATCTCTTTAAGATCCTTGTCTCTTATGCCGTTAGAATCACATTCCTTACCGTTCTTTTCAAAAACGGCAACGACATATGTGTCCTTTTTAACGTTTTTAAGCGAATAGCTGTCTGAAACATCAACCTGTTCGCCATTGACAACAAGTTTGACAAGTGTCTGGCACGGACCGGGTTTGAGTTTGAAATCCACGTCAGCTCCGTCTTTTACGGCAAACTTGCCAATGGGCTGGATATCGCCTTCACCGAGTTTCGTGACGCTGATTTCATGATCTGAGGGAGAAGCGGGTGCAGTTGTCTGAGCCTCTGTTCCTCTGGAAGTATTTACATTCGGATTGTAAGGAGCACCTGGTTCCGACTGTTCGATAGATAATATCTGCCAGCCGTTAAGTGCCACGTTTTCACGAGCCTCCTCTTCATTCTCTGCCCAGACGCGCATCTGAGTTGTCATGTTTGAATCGGGGCGCGCAACTATAACGCGATAGAATTTGCGATCGTTAGCTGAACTATCTCCACCATATAAAACGGCGGAAATTAGGATTAGGCTTAGAAAGCTTCGGAGAAAGGTCACGGAAATTATTTTCATCAAGTTTATACTGTTTTGCTGCTGCTTCAAAGTCGTCACCTTTCACGACGTCTACGACGGTTAGTTCGTAAATAATATCTTTTCCGCCGTAGTAGTGTAAGAATGCGGATGGTTGGAGTTTCGAGGCGGTCTGGAAACGTCTGGTTTCCGTGACCACCTCGTATATGTAAATCTTAGCCGTAGCTGTACGGCAAAATATCAATACTAAACTAAGAGTTAGAAGAGTTCGCCATAAGCTCATCTATTTTGTCCATCAGCATCTGCATGTTCAGAGGCTTAAGGAGGAAAGCGTCGATACCCGCCGCTGATATTTTTTTACGTTCGGATATTTCCGATCTGCCTGACGCTGCGATGATGGGCTTATCATAGCCTTTTTCTCTGAGACTTCTTGCAACCTCGTAACCGTCCATATCAGGCATCATGATGTCGGTTATGACGATGTCCGGATCAAGCTTATCGATCATCTTTACAGCGTCTTTGCCGCTTGTTACCTCTTTGGTCTCCATCCAGCCTGTGGATGTGAGCAGCCTGCTGATTATCTTGCGGTCTGTTGCCGAATCGTCGATTATCAGAACTGTTATTTTATTGTTAGTCTTTCTGCCGGAATCAACTTTTTTCTTCTGGCGGAATCTTCTTGGCATTTTGGAGGCAATTTCCATTACGCCTGCGACGTCGATGATAAGGCGTACGCGTCCGTCACCCATGATGGTAGCGCCTGCTATACCTTCGTTACCGCTGAGGTATTCACCCAGAGATTTAATAACGATCTCTTCCTGACCGACAAGCTTGTTGACGATGAAGCCGAGGCGTTTTTCAGCTATACCGACGACAACGACATAAATGTCTTCGTCATAGGATTCCTGAAATTCGTATATTTCGTTCAGGCGGATAAGGCTGAGAACGGAATCGCGCAGTTTAAGAACTTCACGTCCTTCAAAGCTGTGTATCTGTTTTTCGTTTATGCGAACTGTCTCGATAACTGAAACAAGCGGGATTGCGAGCACCTCGCCGGATACTTCAACGAGAAGTGCCTGAATGATGGCGAGTGTAAGGGGCAGCTTCATTTTGAAGCGTGTTCCGTGACCTATTTCAGATTCTATGTTAATAATACCGTTCAGTTTTTCAATGTTAGTCTTAACAACGTCCATACCGACGCCGCGACCTGAAACGTCTGTTATCTGTGCGGCAGTTGAAAAACCGGGACGGAAGATGAGACCGTATGCAGTCTCGTTATCCATGTTTTTGGCTTCTTCGGGGCTGATAACGTTCTTTTCGACAGCTTTCTTTTTAAGCATGTCAGGGTCGAGACCTTTACCGTCGTCTTTAATTTCAACAACGATGTGGTTGCCTTCGTGATAAGCAGACAGATTTACAATACCTTTATCTGGTTTGCCTTTTTTGCGTCTTTCTGCGGGAACCTCGACACCGTGGTCAACAGCGTTTCTGATCATGTGCATCAGGGGGTCGCCTATCTCTTCCACGACAGATTTATCAAGTTCTGTCTCTTCACCTGTGATCACAAGGTCTATGTCCTTCTGCATGTCGCGGCAGAGGTCGCGCACCATGCGGGGGAATTTGTTGAAAACTTTGCCGATGGGAACCATTCTGGTCTTCATAACTGCGAGTTGCAGTTCAGTGGAGATAAGACCGATCTGTGATGTGGTCTCCATAAGCTGTTCGACCAGATATTCGCCTTCAAATTTCTTTTCCAGTTCGCCGGATATCTGTCCGATACGGTTACGGGAAAGAACAAGCTCGCCCACGAGGTTCATAAGTGAATCCAGACGTGAAACGTCAACGCGAATGGTCTGTTCAACGGCAACAGCGGCTTTTTTGACCTGCTCGACGCTCTCTCTTTTTGCGCTTGCGCCTGCGGATGCTTCGCTTGCGCCGCCCATTCCGAGTTTTCCTTCGTTTGCAAGCTTGAGCTTGGGAACGATTTCGTCGATTGACGCCGTGTTTGTACCGTTTTTAATATCTGCAATGATAGTTTTTGTAACGTCAACAAACTCAAGCAGAACGTCCATTATCTCAGGAGTAACCTGCATTTCGTTCTTTCTCAGTTTGTTGAGGATTTCTTCAGCGTGGTGGGTAACGCTGCTCATCTTGTCAAACCCAAGGAAGGACGAAGCACCTTTCATGGTGTGAGCCGCCCTGAATATTTTATTCAGAAGTTCAAAGTCATTTTTTCTGTTTTCCAGTTCAATAAGATCCTGATCGAGACTTTCGATTATTTCATCTGTCTCAAGAATAAAGTCCTGAACAAGGTCCTGCATTTCATTATTGCTCATGGTGTCCTCCGGACCTTACTGACCGAACTCTTTAAGGAGTTCGTCAACAAGATTCTGGTCTTTTAAAAGGTCTTTTTTATCTTTGATCATATCAAGCATCTGAACGTCGATCTTATTCTCTTTAACGCCGAACATGAGAACAAGATGCGCCAGCCTTTCCTGAAGGTCATAAATTATTTTAACAAGCTTATCTATTTTTTGCTTGGTAATGTCCTGAAATTCCAGAGAAGCAATAATATCGAAACAGGTGTCCTGACCGCCGAGTGCTTTGTCGCGCAGTCTGTCTATTATTCCGCCGGCAAGTCCGAATTGTCCGGCGGCAACCTGATCCTTTATTGTTTGTATGTTTTCTCTGATATCATCCGTTATGAAATTGATTTTGTCAACACAGGTAAGAACGTTTTCCGAAGCGGTTTTCGAGTCTGCAATGATGGCTTTCAGCGTGTCTTCAAACCCAGGAAGGTCTTCATAGCTGTCTTCCACTGTATCGTACACAGCTTTCAGCTTGTTTATGGCATCGCTGAAATATTGTGCGATATGATAAAGTTCGTTTTCGGCGTTAACGTCAACGCCTGCAACGTCATAATTCCCTTCATTGATGCTTCTGGCGATATCCAGAAGTTCGTTTATGTCTTTGTAATCAGACATATTACAGTCCCAGAAGCTTGTTAACCTTCTCCTGAAGAGTATCCGGTGTGAACGGCTTAACAACATAGTTGTTAACACCGCTGCGCAGTGCAGTAAGGATATCTTCTTTGGCGGCTTCTGTGGTCACCATGAGTATGGGCGTCTCTTTGTATTCGTCCTTCGCTCTGAGTGTTTTTACGAAGGTTAGTCCGTCCATTTCAGGCATGTTCCAGTCGGTGATTATCAAATCAACTTCGTTTTTTGCAAGCACATCAAGACCTTCAACGCCATTACCTGCTTCAAGAACGTTTGTGAAGCCCAGTTTGGTGAGGGTATTCTTGATGATTCTGCGCATCGTTGAAGAATCGTCAACTGTTATAATCACATGGTCGTAAGCCATTATCGGGTCCTCCACCTGTTTATATACAATATATTATTTCCAAAACAGCGGGTACTGTCAATCTTTTAATTTCTTTATCCGCTCTGCACGGCTGACAATTTCTTTTATGCGGAAGCCGAAATAGCCGTCCACGATAACGACCTCGCCTCTTGCGATGACTTTGTTGTTAATCACAAGTTCAACAGGTTCGTCTGCGGATTCGTCAAGTTCTATAATATTACCTGATCCCATTGTGAGAATATCCTTTAAAAACATGTTTGTCGAACCCATTTTCACACTTATGGGAACATCAATATCGAGAAGCAGGTCCAGATTGCCCGGAGTGTGTCCATGTCCGCCTCCGCCTATCTCCGGAATATGCACTCCGGCTTCGTCGTCTGGAAACTTGAAAGCCGCTCCGAAATCAGGTTCTTCACTAAAAGAGGTTCCGCCGGAACCGCCTCCGAACTCGTTCAGCAGTGAGCTGTCGGTGTAAAAGCGGAAAGTCGTGCTTGTGGAGCCTATGCTGAGTGCAGCGTCCACCACCATATATTCAGCAGCCTGAAAAAGTGCAGGCGCATCGTTAACCATTACATCGTCTATTCTGAAAGAAACCTTAACGCCGGTTTTCTCTTTAACCGGTTCGCCGCATGCAGCCAGAAGCTGAGATGCGTATTCTTTTATAGCGTCCTTGTCGTCCGGCTCCAGTTTGTCTTTGCCCGGTTCGTCCATCATCATCATAAGATTGGTCATGTATGTGATGTCCACGGTGTTGAACATTATGCCCGCTTCCATACCGGAGTTTTCCTCTGTAACCAGAATGAGGGTTTGTTCCTCGTATCCGGATGTGAGATCGTCGGGGTTTGCAGAACTCACCTGTGCAAAAGAGAGGCTTACGTCTTTATCCATTGACATGCTGGTGATAGTGTTTTTAAACACATCCAGAAGAACATTGGTCAGCGAGGAATGTCTGCTGTCACTCAGCGGTGTTTTCATCGTTATTCTCCGTTAAAAATTCCGTAATCTTCACAGCCTTTTTCACCCCTAAGGTGCCGACAGTACCGAGGAACTTTTTCTTGTTGTTAAGGAATATTTCCGAGGGTCTGTCGCTTTTTACGTTGAACATAACAAGATCTCCTTTTGAAAGCTCCAGTATGTCCTCTATGCTCAGTTTGCTGTGTCCCATGTATACTTTTGTGGATACTTCCGTGTCGTTAAGGATACTGAGTATCTCGTTTTCGTTGTCGCCCATGGCTCCTTTTTTGGCACCTATGAGCCAGTCAGTGGAGCTTATCTTGCCGAGAACCGGTTCAAGAACTATGGCAGGGATACAGAGGTTCATCATACCCAGCACTTCTCCGAACTTTACCTCGAACACGACAAGAATGACAACTTCGTTCTGGGAAACGATCTGTATGATGTGGGGGCTGTTTTCAGACAGCTCCTTTTTCATCCGTATGTTGGGGATTATCTGCCGCCAGACCTCCTCAAGGTCTTTGAGGATAAGGCTTAAGATACCGTCCATAATATGCTGCTCAAGTGTGGTAAGCTCGCGTGTGTTGAACAGGGGCTTTCCCATTCCGCCAAGAAGTTTGTCAACGATAGGGAAAACCAGCGACGGGTTTATCTCCAGTACTGTGTTTCCTTCCATGGGGATCATGCTTATGATGTTGAAACTGGTGGGGTCGGGAAGTGACATAAGGAATTCGCCGTATGTCATCTGGTCAACTGAAGTAAGTGTTATATCAGTGATTGTTCTCAGATAATTAGAGAGTGTAGACGAAAAGTTCCTTGCGAACTTGTCGTGCAGGTTTCGTATGGAGCGTAGCTGTTCCTTGCTTACGCGGTCGGGTCTTCGGAAATCGTAAACGGATATTTTCTTGGGGACAAAATCCAATTGTTCGACAGTATCATCCGACATCTCGTCGTCTGTCGAGACGGTTGACAGCAGGGCATCAATCTCCTCCTGACTAAGAATATCCGCCATTTATCACCCTTTACTTGCAGTATGCAACGATACGCTGGTATATCTCGTCCAGAGGGACAACTTCGTCATGTATGTTCGCTTCAACAACCGCTCTGGGCATGCCGTAGACAACGCATGACGCTTCGTTCTGGGCGATGACGTTTCCGCCCTTAAGTTTCAGGAGCTGGAGCCCCTTCATTCCGTCGGAACCCATTCCCGTCATGATAACGCCGAGCGCGTCGCGCCCGATATTCTCCGCAACGGAAGCCACCGTGACATCCACGCTGGGGATATGCAGCGAGTTTGAAGGCTCCGGTGAAAGCTCTGTATAATAGTGGGGACCTACTTTTTTCAGTTTCATGTGTATGCCGCCTTTGGCGATGTACACTGTGTTGGGTTCAAGCTGCTCCTTGCCCTGCGCCTCGAGAACGTGAAGTTTGCTCAGTGAATCGAGCCTCTGGGCGAGGGATTTTGTAAAGTTCGGCGGCATGTGCTGAACCACAAGAACGGGGACGCCGAGGTCTGCCGGAAGCATAGGGATAACCTTTTGCAGAGACTGGGGACCGCCTGTTGAAGTGCCGATCACAACAAGTTTCTTTTTGCTGGTTATCTTCGGAGCCGCCCTTGTTATCATGGGTGCAGCAGGAGCTGTCAGCCCGGAGGGCGCCATGGGTTTTCTCATGGATCTTGCGAAGAACGCCTTGCGTCTGCCGAAGTTTTTAACTTTTTCGCGCAGGTCGTCCTCAATTTTAAGCACGCCGAAGCTGGCGAATGATTTATCTTTCGGAATGAAGTCAACAGCGCCGAGGTCAAGTGCCTTAAGTGTCGCTTCCGCTCCCTCTGTGGTGAGTGAGCTGACCATGATAACGGGCAGAGGGTTTTCCGCCATTATCTTTTCAAGAGCCGTCAGTCCGTCCATCCTGGGCATTTCAATGTCCAGAGTGACAACATCAGGCTTAAGTGTCTTAACCTTTTCTATAGCTTCGATGCCGTTGATGGCTGTGCCTATGACCTGTATATCCGGGTCTTTGGCAAGCATACCTTCAATTGCCTTACGCATGAAGGCGGAATCATCAACAACAAGTACAGTGATCTTATTCATAAAACTCCCTCAGCCTCTTCTGAAGTTTTGATGCTGCCGCAGAGTGGATCTGTGACACTCTGGACTCTGTGATGCCCAAAACTTCAGCTATCTCCTTCATAGTAAGTTCTTCGTAATAATAGAGTGAAACGACGTATTTCTCTTTTTCGCCCAGAGCGTCTATCTCTTCCGCCAGTTTTTCCACAAGCATGTTGCGTACGGTTTCGTCCTCTGGTGTCAGTCCGTTGAACTTAATGAAATCCACAAGCGTGGTTTCACCGTCCGGTCCAATGGTTTCGTCAAGGCTGAGCACCTTGTCGTTTTCCATAAGTTCCTGAAGCCTGTGTACCTCTGTTTCGGAAAAGTCGCTGTTGCTGACAATTTCCTCAACGCTGGGTTTTTCACCGGAATGTCTGTAATGGCTGTCCATATGTCTTTCAAGCTGTTTGAGCCTTGTGCGAACATTTCTTGGGAGAAAGTCAAGGTTCCGAAGTGTGTCGAGTATCGCACCTTTGATACGTCTTTCGCCGTATGTATAAAAATTTACGTTTCTGTCTTTGTCAAATCGTTCGAGCGATTCTATAAGTCCGAGACATGCGGAAGAGTAGAGATCATCCACATCAACGCTGTCGGGCAGAGTGGTACTGATACGCAGAACCCATGACTTTATCTTCGGCATGAATTCCGTGATGATCTTTTCCTTCTCTTCCCTGCTGAATTTGTTACCTGATGCAGACTCGTAAGGCGTCACATTATCTTCCTGAAGTTAATTAAAATACGGTCTATCATAAAGAACAGACTTTTTGCGATCATATAAATCGCAAAGAACATTATAATGTCCCTTATCATATAAGTCAATTTTACATCAAAAATTATGAATTTCACCACAAAAGAGGTGATGAAGACCGTTGAAGACAACAACAGCGCCATTTCTCTGTAAGAAAGATTCATACCGTCCTCCTGTGAAACCTGTTCACTTGAAGACGCCTTTCAGCTTTTCGTAGAGATTCTGCTTTTTCTGTTCCAGTTCAAGCTGCCCCGAAATTTTCTTTGCTATGGGCAGCAGGTCTTTAACATATGATGCCGTGGGTGCGAGTATGCAGACCGGCTTCTGGTTCCTTACGGATTTTATCAGCGTTTTGTCTTCGCGCAGATACCCCAGAAGGGAAAGCTCCACGTTAAGGAACTTCTGTGCAACATTTTTCATGCTCTCAAAAATTCCTTTAACACCTGCAACGTCGTCCACCCTGTTCAGCACAAAGTGAATCTCCTGAATGCCGTACTGAAAATGCACGACCTTCATAAAAGCGTATGCGTCGGTTATCGCGGTTGGCTCCGGTACTGTAAGCACGATGACCATATCCGCGACGGATGCGAACCGTATCACGTTTTCAGAGATTCCCGCGCCCGTATCGAACAGTATGAAATCATACTGTCCGTCCAGCAGAACGAAGATGTCCAGAAGCTTCTCATGTTCCTGTTCAGACAGATTTGAAAGCTCAACGAAGCCGCTTGAGGCAGGGATGACATCAACGCCGTAGACGTTTCTTTTTATGATGTCGTTAAGCCCGACCTCGCCCGTCAGATATTTTCTGATAGAGGCGGAAACGCTGATGTTGAGCAATATGTCAACGTTGGCAAGTCCGAGGTCTGCGTCGAAGACGAGGACTTTTTTGCCTAGCTGTGCCAGCAGACAAGCAAGGTTTACGGCAAAATTTGTCTTGCCGACACCGCCTTTACCGCTGGAGATAGAAAGGTAAGTCGCCTTTCTGTTCTGCTCCCATGCTTTCTTTCGCAGGCTGTGTGCCTGATCCGTCATTTATCGCTCCATAGGGACGGTATCTCTCCGAGAACCTGAGAAGCAATTTTCCTGCCATCAGGTAACTCCATATCGTCCGGTACATTTTGTCCTTTTGATAACAGCATAACAGGTGTCTTTTTCTTTATCGGCAGATTTATCAGCGGACCGAAATATTTTGTTTCGTCCAGTTTTGTGAATATCAGGTATTCGGGCATCAGCTTGGAATATCTGTCGAATGTGTCCGATAGTTCCGCATGGTTGCAGCTCATGGACAGCACCAGCGCCACTTTGATAAGGGGGCTGACCTCAAGGAATTTCCGCAGGTCGCCTATCTGTTCGTTGTCGAACTGACTGCGCCCCATGGAGTCTATAAAAACATACTCGTAATCTTTAAGTTCGTATATTATTTTTTCAAGTTCGGTTGGGGAGGATGCAACTTTCAGGGGGATGCTCACTATTTCCGCATAGTTTTTAAGCTGTTCAACGGCTCCTATACGGAAGTTATCTATGGTGATCAGCGCCACTGATTTCTTGAGCTGCAGGCTCAGGTTTGCGGCTATTTTTGCAATCGTAGTCGTCTTTCCGACGCCTGTAGGCCCTACAAGTGCAAGCACCTTCTGTTTTATCATGGAGAAGTAGTCCTTTTCCATAGGCACAAGGTCGCCCAGAAGCTGTACGGAAAGGTTTTTCACCTGATTGCGGGAAAGACCCGCAGCCGCACGTTTTTCTATCTTTTTAAGGAATTTGTAAGCGATGTCGTCGTCCACGCCGTTTTTAAGCAGAATATTATAAAACTCAAGCACAGGCTGTGACAGGTCAACGACAAAATTGTCCTTCATGCCGGATTTTATCTCAAGCATCTGCCTTTTTATCTCAGCGATATCGTTTACAAGTCCCTCAAATTTGTTAAGCCCGAGAGTGTTGATAATTTCGGTTATTTTGTCCGCTTCGGATTTCTCCGGAACGGCAGGTTTGAACTGTTGCGGTTTATAAGTGTTTGCGTATGCATTTGCAGCCGGAGCGGCTGGTTTTCCTGCGGTCTTTTTAGCGTTTATTACCCGTTCGTCGTCCTCGATACCGACAGTCACTTCTATGATAGGGCGCGAAAAGAGACCGAAGCTGTTGTTCTTAACCACCTTTCTGGTGGAAAGTATCATCGCTTCGGGACCGAGCTCTTCCTTAATGAGCTTCATCGCCTCCTTCATATCAAAGACTTCGTACTTTTTGATCCTCATATATTAATCTCCAGCATACCGAGGCTCTCTATCCTTACGCTGTCACTTATCTCATTATGGGACATAATATTTATGTTGTGAACAAATTTTTCAACAAATCTTCTCATTGGCAGTCTTATGGGCGGAGAGACTATCAGAACGGGGGGGAGGCTCTTCGCTATACACTGGTCGGATTTCTGTATTATAGCAGACAGTATCTTCTGCGCAACGGAAGGGTCAATAACTATTTCCTGTCCGTCGTCGCCTTTCTGTATGTTTGTGGCTACGAACTGCTCAACCTTGGATGGCAGAGTGAAAACGTAGAGTTTGCCGTCTGCGGCGAGCAGGCTCTCTGTTATCTGACGTTTCAGCACGGCGCGCACACGCTCCGTAAGGAAATCGGGATGTTTGTTCTGCATTCCGTATGTTGCCAGAATTTCCAGGATGGTCTGCAGGTTTCTGATGGAGACGCGCTCTTTCAGAAGTGCCTGAAGCACGCGGTTCACGGTACCGAGGTCGAGTATAGCAGGGATAACGTCGTCCACGAGCTTCGGATATCTCTCTTTGAGTTTATCCAGAAGTTCCTGCGTTTCCTGCCTGCCAAGAAGCTCATGAGCGTTTGACTTAATTATTTCTGTCAGGTGGGTCGCAATGACCGTTGAAGGATCGACAATGGTACAGCCCTCTATCTCTGCCATATCCTTAACAGCTTCGTCAACCCATTTTGCTTCCAGCCCGTATGCCGGTTCCTTGGTGGGTATGCCGTCGAAATCCGCAACCGAACCTTCAGGGTTCATAATGAGAAATTTATCCGGAAAGATTGAGCCGGTATTTATGCGCACGCCTTTCAGCATGACAGCATAGCCGTTGGCATCAAGCTGAAGATTATCGCGTATGCGCACCGGCGGAACAATGAAGCCCATTTCAAGTGCGAGCTGGCGGCGGATTGCCTTTATCCTGTTAAGGAGCGTTCCGCCCTGACTGGCGTCAACCAGCGGGATAAGGGCAAAGCCTATCTCCAGTTCCATTATGTCCATTTCCAGAAGACTTTTTACCTCGTCTTCTTCCGGAACAGGTGCTTTTTCTTTTTCTGTTGCGGCGGCTTTTTCCTTTTCCTGTTCTTTTTCTTTTCCGGCGTTCTTAGAAAGCCAAGCCAGATAGATGAAAAGCGAACCCAGCAGTATGAAAGAGAGTTTCGGCATGCCGGGGATTATGGCGAAGAAGAGCAGAATTCCGCCTGTTATGCCAAGCACTTTCGTGCTGTTGAAAAGCTGGCTGAAAAGCTGGTTTGAAAGATCGCCGCCGGAACCTGCGCGTGAAACGATAAGACCGGCAGCAGTGGATATTATAAGTGAAGGTATCTGCGATACCAGACCGTCGCCTATTGTCAGGATAGTGTATCGTTCGGCCGCCTGAATGACTTCCATTCCGCCCTGAACAACGCCTATCACAAGACCGCCCAGAATGTTAATAACTGTGATGATGAGACCCGCAACGGCATCTCCACGGACAAACTTACTGGCACCATCCATAGATCCGAAGTAGTCCGCCTCCCTTTGTATGTCGATACGTTTCTGCCTTGCCTCGTCCTCAGAAATCATCCCCGCGTTCAGGTCTGCGTCGATAGACATCTGTTTACCGGGCATAGCATCCAGAGTGAATCTAGCTGCAACTTCAGCAATACGGGTTGAACCCTTGGTGATGACCATAAAGTTGATTATTATCAGGATAAGGAAAACTATGATACCGACGGCATAGTTACCGCCTACCACAAACTGACCGAACGCACGGATAACTTCGCCTGCCGCATCTTCGCCTTCGTAACCGTGGAGAAGGATCGTTCTGGTTGTTGCAACGTTCAGAGATAGTCTGAACAGTGTAACGATCAGAAGCACTGTGGGAAATGTGGAAAATTTCAGCGGCTGGTCAGAGTGTATCGCCACCATAAGTATGATGATGGACAGCGCCACGCTGGTTGTCAGCAGAAGGTCGAGAAGTATGGCAGGAACCGGCAGAACCATTACGGCGATAATCGCCATGAAGAACACGGAGAATGAGATCTCTTTCTGCTTTAGTATGTTAAGATATTCTTTGGCGTCTGCCATCTATCACCTGTATTGCCGTTTATATGCTGCGCATCACTGCGTCAGTTGTTGCAGTTTATCTGCTGCACTCTACGTCGTCATATTTTGTTCGCTCGCAACACATACAGAGTACGTATGCTTTTGCTCGTCTCACAAAATCTTCCTTGTATAGCTTGCATCTAAACAGCAAGTTTCAAATGCGTTGCGTCCTGCTTTTCTCCCTCCTTTAGATAAAACATTCGCCGTATTTTGTGCGAATGTTTCTGAACCGGGCTAGCCGGAAAGGAGGGTTGGGGTGGATTTGATTTATAATTAATGAAAATCCCCCTTAATCCCCCTTTATTAAAGGGGGAAGAAAAACAAATGTGTTCTATTTCTTCTTAAATTTATCAACAAGGGCGAGAATTTCCGCCACTGCTTTGTACAGATTTTCGGGTATTTCATCCCCTATGTCAACCGTTTTGAAAAGTGAGCGTGCAATGGGCGGGTCTTCATGTACAAGGATGCCGTATTCCTTTGCCACCTCGCGTATCCGAAGCGCCATAAGCCTCTGTCCTTTTGCCAGACAGACAGGCGCTCTGTCCTGACCCAGATTATATCGCAGAGCCACTGCATAGTGGGTAGGGTTGGTAATGACTACGTCCGCTTTAGGCACGTCGTCCATCATCCTCTGGCGTGCAAGTTCCCTCTGTGCCTTGCGTATCCGACCCTTTATCTGGGGATCCCCCTCCATCTGCTTGTGTTCGTCCTTTATTTCCTGCTTGGTCATTTTGAGGTCTTCTTTGTGCTGATAGCGGACATAGGCATAGTCTATGAGAGCCATAATCAGTGCCAGAAGACTTATCTTCCAGACCAATTCGTACATCAGCGAACCGAAATACTCAATAATATCTATAATATCAGCGTCGGCAAGGGTTACGATGGTCTCCATCTTCCCCTTAACGATATAATATGCAAACCAGCCTACTACGAAAATCTTGAACATGGATTTCGCCAGTTCAACGAGGCTTCTTTTAGAGAAGAACCGTCCGAATCCGGTGAAAGGATTTATCCTGTCCAGTTTCAGTTCCAGAGCTTTCGGCGTGAATACGAACCCCACCTGCATGATGTTTGCGGCAATGGATATGAACAGTATCAGTGCCATGAAGGGCGCGACTATCAGTCCAGCCTCTTTTGTGCAATAAACCAGAAGCCCCATAAGGTTGTCCACCGTGATGTTGTAATCATCAATTGTGAGCAGTTCGCGCATTATCCTGCCCATGCCTTTCATAAAATACGGTGCGTAAAAATGGAGAAATACAGCACTGGCAAGGAGTATCAGCGCAGTTGGCAGTTCGCGGCTTTTCGGAATGTTCCCTTCGGATGCGGCGTCTGAAAGCCGCTTACCCGTCGGGTCTTCGGTTTTGTTCTCGTCTGCCATTCTATAAATACCTTATAAGGTTTGCCACATTCTCAAAATAGACGTGCAGGAGCTTTTCAAAAACGATGTAGAAATAGCTCATGCCTATCGCCATAACGGTCATACCCACTGCTATCTGTATGGGAAATCCGACTATCATCAGGTTAAGCTGTGGAACCATACGCCCCATGATACCCATAACAAGCTGGAGAATCAGAAGGGTTATGAATACGGGTGCGGTTATCTTAAGCGCTGTTATAAATATCGTTGAGAATAGTTTTGTAAGGTACAGAAACGCGTTGGCGTCCACAGGATATATACCTATCGGGATGGTTTCAAAAGATGCGCGTATCGCCTGTATCAGAAGGAGATGCCCGCCCACGGCAATAAATATGAGTATCATGGCGATGTTAAGAAACTGGGAGATGATGGATATGGATATGTTTGCCTGAGGGTCGAAAACGTTAACAATACCGAACCCCATCTGGGTACCGATTATCTGACCGCCCAGCTGGACACCGATGAACAGAAGATGCACCAGCATTCCTATACACACGCCAAGAAGTATCTCTTTGGCTATCATGAGAATAAGCATGGGACCGGACGGGTCGGCTATATCCAGTTTTTTGACGGAAGTATATATTATCATGGCGAATATCAAAGAAAAGAGCATGCGTATATGGGGTTTTACGACGTTACTGCCGAAAACCGGCGCAGTCGTCATTATCGCCGCAGTGCGTATCATCACCAGCAGAAATGTAACAAAAAGCTGAGTATCGTATAAAAATTCAAACATGCTTCATTCTATTGCCAGTCACGGAGAATTACAACGGATTTCAGGAAAAAAGACTTTCAATTGTTCTGCCGATATGTAAAATTAAGATGTGGAAATGTTTTTACATAACTTAAGAGGTTTTTAAGGTGTCCAGAATAAGTTTTGAAGACGGATGCAGGATGCTTGCCGATGCCGATCTTTTCGAGCTGGCGGGGCTTGCGGACGAAATGAGGAAAAGACTGCACCCCGAAGGTGTCGTTGCGTACGTTATTGACAGAAATATAAATTACACAAATATATGCTCGTGCAAATGCTCTTTCTGCGCTTTTTATAAAGATATAAAGGACAAGGGCGGGTATGTTATAAGCCATGAACTGCTCAAATCCAAGATAGACGAAACAAAGGCACTGGGCGGGACGCAGATACTTTTGCAGGGTGGTCTGCACCCTGAACTGGGTATAGACTTCTATGAAGATATGATGCGTTTCATTAAGGAGCAGGGGGTCTGGATACACGGACTTTCCGCACCGGAGATAAGCCACATAGCGAAACTTGAGAATATTTCAGTTGAGGATACCATAAAAAGACTTGTCGCTGCCGGACTGGATTCCATACCCGGTGCGGGCGCTGAGCTTCTGGTGGATTCCGAAAGGAAGCTGGTAAGCCCGAATAAGATATCTTCCGGCAAGTGGCTGGGGGTCATGGAAACCGCCCATGGACTTGGTTTGAAGACAACTGCAACAATGATGTTTAAAAAAACAGATAAAGTTGAGCATATTATCGAACATTTTGATAAAATAAGGTGTGTACAGGACAAAACCGGTGGTTTTACGGCATTCATACCGTGGCCATATCAGCCTGCGAACACGGAACTTGGCGGAGAGAACGTTTCCGCAGTCGAATATCTGCGGCTGCTGGCAATGGCGCGGATATATCTGGACAACGTTCCGAACATTCAGGTTTCATGGGTTACGCAGGGTCCGAAGATAGGTCAGACGGCGCTGAGGTTCGGCGGAAACGATTTCGGCAGCCTGATGATTGAGGAGAACGTTGTTGCGGCATGCGGAGTGGGTTTCCGCATGAGCATAGAAGAGATAAACAATAATATCCGCAAGGCGGGCTTTATCCCTGCCCAGCGGGATATGCAATACAACATATTGAGGTATTTCGACTGAAAAGAGACTTTCTGGAGGTTCTCGTTGAGATCTCCGAAAAAATGAACAGTATGTTCGAGCTGCATAACCTCCTTCCGGCTATCATAAACATAGCTAAGGAATATCTTGGGGTTGAGCGTATCTCTCTGATGCTCATCGAGGATGAGTATCTGAAGATGTATGCCCATGCAGGTTTTGAGGTTGATCATTCCAGCGTTCACATCCGGCTTGGTGACGGAATAGCGGGAAAGGTCGCCAAAACAGGTATTGAGGTAATGTCGAACAAAACTGAAACAGACAACGACGTTCTGGGTTACCAGACCTCTTCTTTTATGTCTGTTCCTCTGAAAAAAGGTGACAAAGTTCTTGGGGTTTTAAACCTTACGGACAAGGAAGATGATTTTTTCACTGAGGACGATGTGAAAATCGCACGTTTTATAGCTTCCCAGTGCGCACTGGGTGTTGACAGATTTAATATGTACAGCGACATGCGCAAAAGTGAAAACCTCAGGGTGATAGGGATGCTTAACTCATCCATTGCCCACGACATAAAGAACCTGCTGAACATTGTTCAGTCTTATCTGGAGCTTATGGCGCAGGAAAAAGATATAAAACCTGAAATGCAGGAATATATCGACGCCATCCACTCAGAGGTTAAGCGCATCCACGGGCTTACGCTGGATATTCTGGATTTTTCCAGACAGAGGGTCTCTATTGCTATTGAGACTTTCAGAATATCCGAACTTTTTGATGAAATCAGAAAACATGCCAATATAATGACCAGAGATACGGCAATCTGTGTAGATGTTGAGGTTTTGGACGATATTATTATGAAGGTGGACAGAGGCAAGATATTCAGAGTAATTTTCAATCTTGTTTCAAATGCCATCGACGCGCTTCCTGCAAAAGGCATAGTAAAACTGACCGCCCAGAAGGAAGGAGACCTTTGTGTCATAAAGATCCGTGACACAGGTGCTGGGATAAGCAGCGATAACCGGAACAAGCTGTTTCAGCCTTTTTTTACTTCGGGTAAAGCGAAAGGAACAGGACTGGGGTTGGCCATCGTAAAGATGATTGTGGAAGCTCACTGCGGTACGATCGATGTAGATTCGGATGAAGGGGTTTACACCGAATTTACCGTGAGGATACCATTTAATTATGAATCTTTTAAGGAATTACACAGGCAGGGATGAAAAAAGCCTCATAGTTCTCATGTCGGACAGATATGATCTTGAAGGCGCTGATTTTATTACTTCGCGGGACGAACAGGGCAGGATAATCATCAAGGTTGTCTGCGATAAGGTTGCGCCTCCTGTCACTGAGGTAAAGGTGACAGCAGATGGTTTGCGTGCTTATCTTGACGTTTACCCCGGGGTAAACACCGGAAGTGTTGTAACAGCAGACGATATAATGGTTTTGTTACAACACGAAAGAATTACGGTGAATATCAACCGCGAGGCAATAAATAATGTCGTGCGTCTTGCCTCAGATGGCGGGATATCTGAAAAAGTTCTGATTGCGGAAGGTGTTGAGCCAATTGCAGGAAAAAACTCTCAGGTAGTTCTCAATTTTGAACCTGTCAATAACGCTCCGAAAGTATTGAATAACGGAAGGGTGGACTATCGCAATGTTGACAACATCAGAGTTGTTAACGAAGGCGACCTGCTGCTCACCAAAAAACCGGCCACTGCCGGAGTCAGGGGACTGACCGTCCGTAACGAAGAGATTCAGGCGGAACCTGGCACAGATACTGAAATATACACCGGCGAGGGCGTGCGCTCCGAAAAGGACAACACAGAGTTTTATGCATTAACTGACGGATGCGTTACCTTTGTGCGCAATACGCTGGAGGTAAGTCCTGTGTACACTGTCCGCGGAAACGTGGATTACAGCACCGGCAACATAGTCTTTAACGGCAACGTTTATGTAAAAAATGATGTTCTTTCAAACTTTACGGTTAAAGCTGAAAAGGATATCTTTATTGAAGGCGTCTGTCAGGACGCCATAATAGAGAGCGGCGGCAACGTAGTTATAAAGCTTGGTGTGCGCGGCGATGGAAAAGGGATGATATCCGCCAAAGGCGATGTTTTCATCGGATATGCCGAGAATACGCTGATAGAGGCTCGCGGAAATATAGAAGTATTGAAGTATGCATTCAACTCCCGACTGAGAGCGGGCGGAAAGATATCTGCGATCAAAGATCCCGGCATAATTGCAGGCGGGGAAGTCACCGCTTTTGAAGAGATCCAGCTTCTTCAGGCGGGAACTGCCGGAAACTCGAGGTTCACCATAAGCGTGGGTACAAAATTTTATTTTGAAAAAGAACTCGAGGAGCTTAAATTAAACAAAGACAAGTTCGTTGACAACAAGGCAAAGATAGATGAATTTCTTGGAAGCGTTAACCTCAGAAAAAAAGAGGTGCTGGAGAACCCGAAGGTTCGCCAGCTTATTGCTCTCAGAAAGCAGCTTGACGGAAAGATAGCCATTGTTGATGCAGCCATGCAAAAGCTCATCAGAGAGGCGCATCACCCAAGACCCAAATTAAAAGTGCGTGGTGAACTTTACGGCGGCATAGACGTTCAGGTATACAGGGAAAGAGTATCAATCAGGGAGAACCAGAAGAACATGGTCTATTTCTTCGACGATAAATATCAGAGAATACAGGCGATTTCACTGGAAGACAAAGAATGGGATGAATGATCATATAATTATTAAAGGGGCAAGGCAGCATAATCTAAAGAATATCAATCTGAATATTCCAAAAAACAGGCTGGTGGTCATAACGGGAGTTTCCGGTTCAGGAAAGTCCACTCTCGCCTTTGACACTCTATACGCAGAGGGTCAGAGACGTTATGTGGAGTCTCTTTCGGCTTATGCACGTCAGTTCCTTGAGCTTATGGAAAAACCGGATGTGGATTCGATAGATTACCTTTCGCCTGCCATCAGCATCGAACAGAAGTCAATCAGCCGCAACCCGCGTTCAACCGTGGGAACCATCACGGAAATATACGATTATATGCGTCTGCTCTGGGCAAGAGCCGGAAAGGTATACTGCTACAGCTGCGGGCGTGAAGTGGCGAGCTATTCCGTTCAGCAGATAGTGGACAGGATAATGTCGCTGGGAGAGGACGCAAAGGCGGAACTTCTGGCTCCTGTCATTCGCGGTAAAAAGGGCGAATATAAGAAACTTTTTGAAAAACTGCTGAAAGACGGCTACGTTCGCGCATACGTTGACGGAGAGGTCAAAAGGCTGGAAGAGCCTATCGAACTGGACAAGAACGTCAAGCACAGCATCTCCGTCGTTATCGACAGACTTAAGATAAAAGAGGGCATAAAGCGCAGGCTGACGGATTCCGTTGAAACGGCGCTCCGCCTTGGCGAAGGACTCTGTGAGGTCGCTACCGACGACGGTGTGAACCTCTATTCACAGAATTTCACCTGCCCCGACTGCGACATCAGCATAGAAGAAGTTGAACCCAGAAGTTTTTCGTTCAACAACCCGTTCGGCGCCTGTCCGGAGTGCGAAGGTCTCGGCGAAATGCAGGTGTTCGATATCGACGCCATAGTTCCCGATCCCAAACTCAGTGTTCGCGAAGGCGCGCTGAAACCATGGGAGCAGTTCGATAATTTCCACTATTACAATACACTTGTCGCTCTTTCCGAACAGTTCGGAATAGACATGAACAAGCCTTTCGGCACACTTGACAAGAAACATCAGGATATCCTGCTTAACGGTATGGATGAACCCGTTAAGCTGTACACTTTCAAGGGAGAAAAAAAGATTCCCTATGAAAAAAAGTTTACGGGTGTTTGCGGCTATCTTAAAGAAAAACTTTATACTGGCACCGTTACTGACAAGGAGTTCGCAAAGCGCTTCATGTCGGCACAGGACTGCCCTTCCTGCCACGGAAGCAGGCTAAAAAAGACCAGCCTTGCGGTGCGCGTCGGCGGCAGGAACATTGCCGAAGTTTCCGCAATGAACGTTAAAGAGGCGCTGGATTTCTTTTCCGCGCTGGAGTTTGACGGCTTCATCAAAGAGGTTGCGGACAAGATAATTACGGAGATAAAACGCAGGCTTGCGTTCCTTAACGACGTCGGTCTGAACTATATAACAATAGAGCGTAAATCAGCCACACTGTCAGGCGGTGAGGCACAGCGTATCAGGCTGGCAACACAGATAGGTTCAGGGCTTACCGGCGTGCTTTACGTCCTTGATGAACCGAGCATCGGTCTGCACCAGCGCGACAACGATATGCTCATCGAAACGCTTAAAAACCTCCGGGACATCGGCAACTCGGTAATAGTTGTGGAACATGATGAAGACACCATAAATGCCTGCGACTTCATAATAGATATGGGACCTGGAGCAGGCAGAAAGGGCGGAGAAGTTGTCTTTACCGGACATCCCGAACTGCTGAAACACAGCGAAACGTCGTTGACGGGAATGTATATGTCCGGTCGCAAAGTGATAGAGGTTCCGGCGGAACGCAAGAAGCCCGACGGCAGATATATAGAGCTTAAACACGCTACTGAACACAATCTCAGAGACGTCAGCGTTAAAATTCCGCTTGGGCTTATGGTTTGCGTTACAGGAGTTTCAGGTTCAGGAAAATCAACGCTTATCATGGACACCCTGCAGGCGGCTCTGAAAAAAGGACTGCTGGGGACTAACATGAAGACCGGCGCATACGGAAGCATAACGGGCACGGAACATCTGGATAAGGTCATTGATATTGACCAGTCGCCCATCGGCAGAACCCCCAGATCGAACCCGTCAACCTATACGAGCCTGTTTTCGGATATCCGCGAACTGTTCGCCATGACGCCGGATGCAAAGCTGCGCGGCTATAAAATAGGGCGCTTCAGCTTCAACGTTAAGTCCGGGCGCTGTGAAACCTGTCAGGGTGAGGGGTACATTAAAATAGAGATGCACTTCCTGCCGGATATGTACGTTAAATGCGACTCGTGCCACGGCGCGAGATACAACCGCGACACCCTTGATATCAAGTACAAGGGCAAAAGTATTGCCGACGTTCTTGACATGACGGTCAATCAGGCATTTGAGTTTTTTGAAAATATTCCGAAGTTATGTAATAAGCTTTCGGTTTTAAAAGATGTCGGTTTAGGTTATATTAAACTCGGACAGCCCGCAACCACTCTCTCCGGAGGTGAGGCGCAACGGGTGAAACTCTCAAAAGAGCTGATGAAAAAGCCAACAGGCAAAACGGTTTATATCTTTGATGAACCGACCACCGGTCTGCATTTTGATGATATAAACAAGCTGATAGGCATTTTTAAAAAGCTGACCGAGAGCGGCAACACTGTCATTATCATTGAGCATAACCTTGATGTTATAAAATGTGCCGACCACATCATCGACCTCGGACCCGAAGGCGGGATAGGCGGGGGCGAGATCATCTTCGAGGGAACACCCGAAGACTGTGTGAAATGCAAACAGTCCTACACGGGCAAATATCTGAAGGGAAAACTTTTGTAAATGAAAAAACTGTTACTGGCGCTTCTTATCGTTTTGACATGCCTCACGCTTTTTGCGGACGACATCGACGAATATAACTCCGCAAAAAGAGATTTCGACTATATAGAACACTCCGACAAGGTTACTCGGCGTTCATATCTGATTGTAGCTGATAAGTTTTATAAACTTTATGCTTCCGCACCGAAGGCCGAGACGGGAGACGACTCCCTTAATTATGCAGCCCAGACCTATTACAGAAGCTATTCAAGATTCGGATACCGCGATGACCTGCTGAAGGCGCTTCGCTACTTCAGAATTCTTTCCGGAAACTACGACACACCCCTAGCATCTAAGGCATATCTGCAATCAGCAAAAATATACGAACAGCAGAAGGATTACCCTTCATCTCAATATATGCTCCGCAAACTAATAGCCAAATTCCCCAATTCTGACGATGCTGCAGAGGCAAGAGGTAAGCTTGGCGATATAGATACTAAGTTCGCTTCAAAAACTCCTTCTGACAAGCCGAAAAAACCTGAGCTGAGACCAAAAGCTCCTGTTAAGAGCGAAACTGTCGCATATCATCCCAAAGCCGATGAGGACACTGCGGACAAAGCGCAGGTATCAAACAAACAGACCAGTTTCGGCGATATCAATACCCCGGCAAGCCTTCCCGAAGGCAGAGCTGCTGTCAAACGTATCAGATATTTCACCACACCGGACTATACCCGTGTGGTTATGGATCTTTCGGGCAAGATAGAGTTCGACAAGCACTGGCTTAAGGCGGATCCTTCCATACAGAAACCGCCGCGGCTTTTCATAGACCTCAACAACGTTGTTGTCTCTCCCGAAATACCGCAGGATATAGAGATAAAAGACGGTCTTCTGCGTTCACTCCGCTGGGCGTATAACAGGCCGGGCGTGGCGCGGGTAGTTTTGGACAGCGACAACGTTCAGGATTTCACGGTTTTCGCAATGCCCGACCCAGACAGACTTGTTATAGATGTCAGCAACACGGCAGGAAGCCCGAAAGGACAGCCGGAACCCAAAGCACCTGTTAAAACCGAGGTTGCATCAGCGTCTCCTGTTCCTTCAATTAAAGGCACAGGCAGTTCAGCAACGCTGGCAAGTGTGTTCGGACTTAAGATAAAAAGCATCGTTATCGACCCAGGACACGGCGGAAAAGACCCGGGCGCAAGCTATTATGGTGTTAAAGAGAAAGATATCGTTCTTGACATCGGGAAAGAGCTTTATGCTCTTATTAAAGAATCATATCCTAATATTGACGTATACATGACAAGAAATACGGACGTATTCATACCCCTTGAAGAGAGAACCGCCTTTGCCAACAGGAAAAAGGCAGACCTGTTCGTTTCAGTTCACATCAACGCCGCGCCTAACAAAAGCGCACGCGGGGTTGAAACCTACGTTCTGAACGTTACCAACGACAAGCGCGCTCTTGCCGTTGCGGCTCTGGAAAACCAGACGACGCAAAAATCCATGTCAGACCTTCAGGGTATCCTGAAAGACCTGATGATGAACTCAAAACTGGAAGAATCCCTCCAGCTTGCGTCCTACGTTCAGAAGAACCTTCACACCGGTCTATATACCGACAGCCGATACAATCTCGGTGTTAAGCAGGCTCCGTTCTATGTCCTTGTCGGTGCGATGATGCCCTCGATACTTGTCGAGTGCGGATTTGTGTCGAATCAGGATGAGGCTGACAATCTCACCAAAGACAGCTATAGAAAAGAGATCGCAAAGGGTATATTCCAGGGCGTGACATCTTACATTAAACAGTTTAACGGTAATTAAAGACTACTTTTTTTAATCGGAGACGCTATGAATCTTATGGTGCTTATCCTTGCGGCGGGCAAAGGGACACGCATGAAGTCCGACATGCCGAAAGTGCTTTTCAAAGCGGCAGGCAGACCTATGGTGGATTACGTTGTAGATGCGGCATCAGAGCTTGGTGCCGGACGTATCAACGTCGTTATAGGCAACGGCGCGGAACTTGTTCAGAAACATCTGGCAGGAAAGGCTGAATTTTCCGTGCAGACGCAGCAGCGCGGCACAGGCGACGCAGTTATGGCGGCTGCTGACAGCATAAACGGTTTTGACGGAAAGGTTCTGATACTTTGCGGGGACATGCCCCTTGTTAAATCAGAAACCCTCAAAAGTTTCATTGAAGAGGCTGAAAAACATCCGGTGGCGTTCATGTCCGTAAAGGTGAAGAATCCTTTCGGTTACGGCAGGGTGATTCGCGGCGTAGACGGTTCCGTTATCAAAATTGTAGAGGAAAAGGACGCGACAGAGGATGAAAAACGCGAAGACGAAATAAATACGGGAATTTACTTGTGCGACAGCAAAGAGCTTATGACGCGGTTAGCCGAAGTCGACTGCAACAACGCACAGGGCGAGTATTACCTGACAGATATAGTGAAAAAAGGCGCATATGCGCATCTTTGTAAAGACGAAACCGAGTTTCTTGGGGTCAATAACCGCGTTCAGCTTGCGGAAGCATCCCGTGTCCTTTGGGACAGGGTAGCTGAAAAGCACATGATGAACGGTGTTTCCATACTCGATCCAAAGAACTTTTACTGCGACTGCACTGTCGAAATAGATAACGATGTAACGATCTATCCCAACGTTTTCCTTGAGGGTGACACGACGATAGGCAAGGGCAGCATAGTTTATTCAGGTTCAAGGATAAAGGACAGCATCATAGCTGAAAACTGCGAGATAAAAGAGAACTGCCTCATAACCGAAAGCCACGTCGGGGCGGAAAGCCATATCGGTCCCATGGCTCATCTGCGCCCGGGAAGCGTGCTTGATGGAGAAAATAAGGTAGGTAACTTTGTTGAGCTTAAAAAAGCAAAAATGGGCATAGGTTCCAAGTCCAGCCACCTTACATACCTCGGCGATGCCGAGATAGGCAAAGACGTGAATATCGGCTGCGGAACCATTACATGCAATTATGACGGATACAGCAAATATAAGACGATAATTGAGGACGGAGTGTTCGTGGGCAGTGACGTTCAGCTTGTGGCACCTGTAAAGGTTGGCAAGGGCGCGCTCATAGCTGCCGGCTCCACTATAACAAAGGACGTTCCTGCAGATGCGCTGGGTATTACCCGCGCGAAACAGCAGAACATGGAGGGCTGGGTCTCTTCATGGAAAAAGAAAAAAGGGGTTGAATGATATATGTGCGGCATAGTCGGATATATTGGCGAACAGACAGCATCCCACATACTTGTGGAAGGTCTTACAAAGCTTGAATACAGAGGATACGATTCCGCCGGACTTGCTCTTATGGAGGCGGAAGGCATTGAGATTGAACGCAGCGTTGGTAAGCTGATAAATCTGAAAAATCAGATAGCGAAGAAGCAGTTCACTGCAAAACTCGGCATAGGTCACACCCGCTGGGCGACACACGGCAAACCCTCTTTTGAGAATGCCCACCCACACAGGTCGAACGAGCTTACAATCGTACACAACGGCATAATAGAAAACTATCTGGAACTGAAAAAGTTCCTGCTTAATAAAGGCTACACCTTCGCATCGGAGACCGATACAGAGGTTGTTGCACACATGATCCATGAGAATTATGAAGGTGACCTGCTGAAAAGCGTACAGAAAACACTGAAACAGGTTCACGGGTCATACGGTCTCGCCATCATCAGCGAGAAGGAACCCGACAAGATAATCATAGCCAGAAAGGACAGCCCCCTTGTTATAGGCGTGGGCGACGGTGAGATGTTCGCTGCCAGCGATATCCCCGCTGTTCTGTCACATACCCGCCGCTTTATCTTTATGGAAGACGGCGATGTGGCTTGCCTGAAAAAAGACGGCTATCAGATATACGACAAAGACGACAAACCCGTCACAAGGGAGATCAAGGTCATCGACTGGAACCCTGTAATGGCAGAAAAAGCCGGTTACAGCCACTTTATGCAGAAAGAGATACACGAACAGCCCAGAGCGATAATCGACACCATCCGCGGCAAATTCAGCCTTGAAAGCGGAACCATCGGCAAAGAACTGCTCGAAGGGATTCAGGATAAAATAAACAGTTTCAACCGCATCGTGATAGTTGCATGCGGGACAAGCTGGCACGCCGGACTTATAGGCAAATTTTACATCGAAAAATTCGCAAAGATACCAGTAGAAGTGGATATTGCGTCAGAATTCAGATACAGAGACCTTGTTATCGACGATAAAACACTCTTTGTCGCCATAACACAGTCGGGCGAAACGGCGGATACGCTCTCTGCCATGCGCATAGCAAAAAAGATGGGTGCTTCCGTTGCGGCAGTATGCAACGTGGTAGGGTCGTCTGTCTCACGCGAGGCTGACAGCACAGTTTACACCCATGCAGGTCCGGAGATAGGCGTTGCCTCTACAAAGGCGTTCACAACACAGGTGGCAAGCCTGTTCCTTTTCGCGCTCCAGCTTGCACAGACAAAAAAGACCCTTTCTGCCGAACAGATAAGATATTATCTGCAGGAACTCGTCAGGGTTCCGGAGACAATTGAAAAAGTGCTTAAACAGGAAGAAGATATCCTTGCCCTTGCCAAAAAGTTTAAAGATGCAAGAGACTTCCTCTATCTGGGCAGAAACGTTAACTATCCCATAGCGCTTGAAGGCGCGCTTAAACTTAAAGAGATATCCTACATCCATGCGGAAGGATATCCCGCAGGTGAGATGAAGCACGGTCCCATTGCACTTATAGATGAAAATCTTCCCGTGTTTATCATATGTCCCCAGTCGTCCGTATATGAAAAGATAGCCTCCAACGTTCAGGAGGTAAAATCCAGAGACGGTATAGTTATCGCCGTTGTAACGGAAGGCGACACAGGACTCGATAAGCTGGCTGATCATAAGATAGAGATTCCCGCCATTGCCGAGGAACTCACAGTTTTTCCCGCTGTGGTGGTGACGCAGATATTCTCATATTATGTGGCGAGTCTTCTGGGGCTTGATGTTGACCAGCCCCGAAATCTGGCGAAATCTGTTACTGTTGAATAATTGCGGGCGGCTTTGTGCCGCCCTTTTTTGTATTAAACAAGGAGTTTGAGTTGATAACGGAACTGGCGTTTCTTGTGTTTCTGATCCTTCTGAACGCATTTTTTGCGGCATCTGAAATAGCGCTTATCTCGCTGAATGACAACAAACTTAAAATGCAGGCGGAGAACGGCGACAAAAAGGCTATTCTTATTCAATCGCTTCTCAGCGAGCCGGGCAGGTTCCTTGCCACCATACAGATAGGCATCACACTGGCGGGATTTCTCGCGAGTGCCTACGCATCAGAAACCTTTGCAGACAGGTCAGCACACTATTTTGCATCGACATTTCCGCAGATTCCCGAACACTGGCTGAAAACCATTTCAATGATTGTCATAACGCTCATACTCTCTTACTTTACGCTGGTTCTTGGCGAACTTGTGCCGAAACGTCTCGCTATGAAAAAAGCGGAAGCCATCGCAAGGTTCACCGCAAAACCTTTGCAGGTGCTTTATATCTGTACGGCGCCTTTCGTTAAGCTATTGTCCGTTTCGACCAACTTTTTTGTTCGTCTTGCTGGGGTCAATCCAGACGAAGAGGACGAACACGTCACCGAAGAGGAGATAAGGATGATGGTTGATGTCGGCGAGGAGCGCGGAGCCATCCACGAAACCGAAAAGCAGATGATCAACAATATATTCGATTTCAACAACAAAAACGTTGCTGATATCATGACCCACAGAATAAAAATATGCGCCCTGCCTGTTGAGGCTGACTTTGAAGAGACAATAAAAGTGCTGAAGACCGAGCAGTATTCCCGTATCCCGATATATAAAGAGAGCATCGACAATATTGTCGGCATACTCCATTCAAAAGACGTTCTCAATTTTCTTGCGGAGAACACCACAAGCGAAGGGTTTGAACTTGCTCAGATGATGCGCGAACCGATGTTTGTTCCGGAAACAAAGCGCCTCGACCTGCTTTTCACCGATATGCAGGCGAACAAGCGTCAGATGGCTGTTGCCATAGACGAATACGGCGGTACGGCGGGGATAGTAACTATTGAAGACCTTCTGGAAGAGATAGTGGGCAGCATCGTTGATGAATACGACGATGAAGAGCAGGAGATAACCGAGGGCGGAGAGAATATCTTCATCGTTGACGGTACGCTGAATCTTTTCCGACTGCGCGAGTTTTTCATGTCGGAATTTCCTGTGGAGGATTTCGATACGGTTGGCGGGTTTGTCACAGGGCTTCTGGACAGGATACCCGTCACGGGTGACACAGTGGAGTGGAACAGCTTTGTCTTTACGGCGGAAGAGGTACACGACAAGCGCATCACAAAAGTTCGTGTGCGTGTGAAAACCGAAGATGAAGAGGATATAGTCTAAAAGATTATGCCCGTCTGCGGAATCTCTTTGCGCAGGACTCCGGTTTCGATATTGAAGTTTTTACGGCAGTATTTCGCATAGTTTTCAAGGAGTTCGTAATCGTTGTTCTCCTCGCTGACGTGTGCGAGGAACACCTTGCCAAGTCCGGTGTCGCATAGGGTGCTTAAAAGTTTTACTGCGTCCTTGTTTGAAAGGTGACCTTTCTGGGATGCTATGCGTCTTTTCAGATATGCGGGGTATTTGCCCTGTTCAAGAAGTTTCGGTTCATAGTTGGATTCCAATACCAGCAGGTCAGTGCAGCAGAGAAATTTTTCTACTTCTTTAGATACAATGCCGAGATCGGTCGCGAACGTCACAACCTTCTCCATAAAGCTGAAACGGTAGCCGAAAGGTTCGTTGCTGTCGTGGTTTATATCGAACGGGATAACAGACAGACCGCCTATGTCATACTCACAGCCGCCATCCAGAACGTAAATATGGGAAGTTGCACCTACTGTGCCATAAAGGGCGGATGCGGTGCCTTCGCTGGCAAATATTTTAGGTGAAAATCTGTTTATGAATGGTTTCAGACCGCTCACGTGGTCGTGGTGTTCATGGGTTATGAAAAGCTGTATCTCCTTGCCCTGAAAGCGTGTGGTGTCTATAGCGGCGGTGATGCTTTTCATGGTTACGCCGCAGTCAACAAAGACAACTCTGTCGTCAAGTTCAAGAAAGTAGCAGTTGCCGGAACTGCCGGACGAGACGCAGTTGAACGTCATGCGGTTTGCACTCTGCCGAATCTGCGGTAGAAAAGAATGAAATAAACGGCTATGGCGCAATAGGCATAGTTCGGTTCACCTGAATTTAAAAAACCCAGCCACAGAAAGAAGATAAGCAGGTAGAACATTGCATTTGTCCACTGTACGAACTCTTTCATCTTTTTGAAGAAGAACATTATCAGAAGCGTTGTGCAGATTGCAGCAATTGCTAGGTCACCTTCGGTACCGGAAGCGCCGTATACCAGCAGAACAAGTATCACGCATAAGCCGACAAATATCATAAAGAGTGATGAAAAGGGCGACTCATTTGAAAAAAGATGCGCTTTGACAGCGTGTTTAGCGTAAATCTTTGAAGCTATTGAAGTCGCCGTAACAAGCAGCATAAGTGCAATGTCAGCACCTGTCACAAGCGCTGCGCCTATCGGCACCCAAAAGGGTATGGAGGCGAACGCCACACATATGGTCAGTGTCAGATTTGAATAGAAAGAGAAAAAACCTGCAGGCATTATTCTTTTTCCGCCTTTTCTTTCATGGCGGCAAGCACGTTCAGCGCCATGAGAGGTGTTATGCTGTTAAGGTCGAGCTTTCTCAGCTCATCCACAACGGGGTGGTCGTCGAAAACAAGCATTGTCTGAACCACACCGCCCGTATCTTTTCCGCCCTTCGGTGTATTCACTATACCATGAGGTGAAAGCTCATTCTTTTCAAGGTTTTTCAATATCTCGTATGCCCGTTTCACAACCTTTTTGGGAAGTCCTGCAAGCTCCGCAACGTGGATACCGTAGCTTTTGTCCGCAGTTCCTTCAATGACTTTACGCATGAAGATCAGCTCGCCTTTATGCTCAAGCACCTGCGTAGCAAGGTTTTTCACGCCTTCGTTTGTGAGGGCGATGTCGGTCATTTCGTGGTAGTGTGTAGCGAAAAGAGTTTTCGCTTTAACCTTGTCTGCGATATATTCTGCTATTGACCACGCGATTGAAACGCCGTCGAAAGTTGAGGTACCGCGTCCTATTTCATCGAGGATCAGCAGTGATTTTTCAGTTGCGTTGTTGAGAATGTTGGAAGTTTCCACCATCTCCACCATGAAAGTAGATTCACCGCCTGCGAGGTTATCGCTCGCGCCCACGCGTGTGAATATCCTGTCGACAAGTCCGATTTCAGCAGAAGTTGCAGGAACGAACGAGCCTGTATGCGCCATAAGCGCTATGAGCGCGCACATCCGCAGATAGGTTGATTTACCTGCCATGTTGGGACCTGTTATGATGGACAGGCGGCTGTCTGATGTGTTCATCTCTATGTCGTTGGGAACGTATCCGTTTCTGATGTTCCGCTCGACAACTGGGTGTCTGCCGTCTTTGATAGCGATGATATCGCTGTCGGTGACGTGGGGTTTGACATAGTTGTTTTTGACCGCTGCCTTTGCGAAGGACAGGAGAACGTCAAGTTCTGCGGCTACAGAGGCTGAATTTCTTATCCTTTGTGCGTTCTCGGCTATTTTCAGGCGTATTTCGGTGAAAATCTCATATTCCAGTGCAAAAAGTCTGGAATCCGCATTAAGAATCTTGTCCTCAAGCTCCTTAAGTTCGGGGATTATGTATCTTTCGCCGTTCACGATAGTTTGTTTGCGGACGTAGTGATAAGGCACCTTATCAAGTGCGCCTTTTGAAATCTCGATGTAATAGCCGAATACCTTGTTGTATTTGACCCTTAGTGTGCTGATGCCCGTGACGCTTTTTTCTCGCGCCTCTATTTTCATGAGGATATTTTTGCTGTTGTCTTTGATATCACGCAATTCGTCAATTTCAGCATTATATCCGGCACGGATGATGCCGCCTTCTGTGAGTGTCATGGGCGGATTGTCGTCAATAGCAGTGTCAATGAGACCTGTCAGATCGTCCAGAGCGTCAAATCCAGCCGCCATCTCGGCGATGAGGGGATTATCACAGCTTTCCAGCATATATTTTATGATTGGGAAGGTCTTGGTTGAGTTTTTCAGCCATACGAGGTCTTTTGCATTGCACCTGTTCGCGCCGATTCTGGTTGCTATACGCTCGACGTCGTAAACTTCAGAAAGCTGATTGCGAAGCTCGTCCGCCGTATCCTGTGTGTTGATGAAAAACTTGGTTATCTCCTGCCGTCTGCGGATGTTTTCCACATTGCGCAGAGGATTGAGCAGCCATTTTTTCAGCAGTCTGGAACCCATGGTGGTATGGGTGTGATTCAGAACGGAGAAGAGGGTGTTCTCCTCGCCGCCGTCCCTGCTGTTTTTTACCAGCTCAAGGGTGGAGGATGCCACGCTGTCCAGATAAACCCGCTCGTCGTCTGTCACCAGACGGGGTTTGAGAAGTTTAACGTCCAGCATTACCCTTTGCAGGTGCTTTATTGCCATGTATACGGGACATGCGAAGGAATTGTCGTCTATGCCCAGAGATTTAAGCGCAGCTACGCCGTAATATTCACTTACTTCACGCATGGCGAGGCTTTCTGAAAAGGTGCCGAAAAAGCTGAAATCAGCCTCGTCAGTGACCTTGAAATTGCGCACTGTCTCTTTCGGTGCGTATCTCGCCGTGATGTCCTTGACGGTCTCTTCGGTGGCTGGTTCAAGATATATCTCGCCGGTGGAGGAGTCCGCGAACGCCAGACGGTAGTTTTTGTCGGATTTGAATATACAGGCGAAGAAGTTATTGTCAGATGCAGGAAGCGCCGCCTCGTCAACAACGGTTCCGGGTGTCATTACTTTTGTAACGCCCCTTTTTACGATGCCTTTTGCCTGTGCCGGATCTTCCAGCTGGTCGCATATTGCGACGTTAAGCCCTGCTTTAAGCAGTTTTACAAGGTACGCCTGATAGCTGTGGTGGGGTACGCCGCACATGGGCATACCGTTCTCTTTGTCCTTTTCGCGGGAGGTGAGGGCGATGCCCAGTATTTTTGAAGCTGTTACGGCGTCGTCGCCGAACATTTCATAAAAATCCCCCATGCGGAAAAAGAGAAGGGAACCCTGATGCTTCTCCTTCATCTCATAGAACTGCTGCATCATGGGGGTGATCTTTTCAGGTTTGCTCAAAGAAAGACCCCTTATTACATAGGTTTCAGAGTTTCAAAAGAGTGACATGTCCTGCATGTGTCCGAGTAGTCTTTTGCAGTGGCCCCGCAAGCCGAACATTTGTAAAAGTCGGCATGTTCCAGCACCAGCGCCAGCATCGCGTTATGCTCAATGGAGAGCGACGCGCGGGCTATGATGTTGGTGGGACCGAAGTTTTTGATATACCTGTCTATGAACGCCTGCGCTTTATCCTTGTTGCCTGTTGAAAGGTAGCGGGAGATTACGTAGGTGTAGTTGAACGGGTTATCGGAACCCGCGTTTATGCGTTTGAGACAATGGCGCACCAGCCACTCGAATTTGCCCTCGTCGAAGAAGATGGTCTGAAACTTCATCATGTCGTGGTGAACTGCGGTGAGACCGTCCTGAATAAAAGTTTCTATCTCTTCAACAGCTTTCGCTCCTTTGCCTTCCAGAAGATACTGGTCGATGAGCGCCATGCGCAGAACTCTTGATTTGGGGATGTATTTCAGTGCCTGAGCGAAGCACTTTGAATAGCCTTCGTTTTTGTCTGTAACGACGCAGCGGTAGTAGCAGTAGCCTATTTCGTTGTCGAGGTTCATGCCTGTCGTGCGCGCGAGGGATTTGTATGTGTTGGCAGCCTCGTCAAACTGTCCTGATTCGCGCAGAGCCTGTGCTTTCAGCATGATACCGTCGGGATCGGAAGTCATTTCAAGCTGCTTGGCAGCCTGTTTGAAATTGCCCGCGGCAAACATTATTTTGCCCAGTTCAACGTTCAGCGTCCGCTTTGTATGGCTGTCGACGTCGTCGCTTCTGAGTATAGTTTCAATGATATATGCGGCCTTGTCGTATTGTCCGAGTTTTTTGAAAACAAGTCCTGCGGTGTAGTACGCCTCTATGCGTTCCTTGCTGTCAATGACAGCGCTTTTAAGGAAGATTGAAGCCTTTTCATAGTTGCCCTCTGTGAGAGCGGAAAGTCCTTTTAAAAAATCAGTGCTGTATTTCATGCAGTCCTCTGTTTAGTCCATTTTATCCATGAAGGGGATGTTGCGCAGGCGCTCAAGCTCGTCTTCCTGCTTTTTCACTTGTTTTTTAAGACTGCCTATCTGGTGCGACATTTTAAATCTGTCGAGATAATACATCAGCGTGGCGAGCACTATGCCGAACAGCATGGAACCCAGAATAACTATGAACAGCGGCATTTTCAGCGTCGGCTGACCGAAGAAGTATTTAACCTCAACGTTGTCCACGTTCATAATGGCGAAAACGATTATTACCAGTGTAACGGCTATTTTGATAAGTCCTGCAATGGCTCTCATGCTTTTGTCTCCTCGTCGAATACTTTTTTCAGTTTGTCATAGGTGTCGAAAATATGTTCTCCGATGACACGCGTTTCGCCTATTACAGGCATAAAGTTGGTGTCGCCTACCCATCTTGGCAGTACGTGCAGGTGGATATGCTGGCTTATGCCTGCGCCTGCTGCTCTGCCCAGATTGAATCCCGTGTTGAAACCTTCGGGATTGAACACTTTTTTAAACACTTTTATCGTAAGCTTGGCAAGCTGCATCAGCTCAAGCATCTCTTCATCTGTAAGGTCGGTGAAATCCGATGTATGTTTGTATGGTATCACCATACAATGACCGTTGTTGTAGGGGTAAAGGTTCATTATGATAAAAGCTGTTTTTCCCCTGTAAAGGATAAGGTTGTCTTTGTCGTTCTGCTGTTTCGGTTTGGAGCAGAAGATGCACCCTTCCTCTTTTCCGCTCAGTTTGCTTATGTATGTCATGCGCCACGGCGCCCAGAGTTTCTTTATACCTGTCTGCATAATATCTCCGCCCGTAGGATTTTTGAATAAAACCCTATCTATATCTTATATCAGGTTGATGTCTGTTTATCAATACCGAGGATGGGGGGAAATCACATCTTGGGTTCGCTGTTTGTGGGCAGAACGACGGAAAATACAGTGCCTCTTCCCTGTTCGGATTCAAAAGTGACTTTACCCTTGTACCTGTCGGTGAGTTCCTTAACGATATACAGCCCGATGCCTGTTCCGTTCTGTTTGGTTGTGTAGAATTCGTTGAAAATCATATCTTCCGTACCGGAGGGGATGCCTGCACCGTTGTCTTTAACGGAGATCAGCGTTTCTCCGCTTCTGCGGTATGCCCGAAGGGTTATCACAGGGCTGTCGTTGTTTTCAACCGCTTCGGAAGCGTTTCTGAGAATATTCAGGAATATCTGCTCCAGATGCACCGGATTTGCATAGATGTATCCCAAGTTCTTTTCTATGTCAGTGCGGAAAGGTATCTCCGTCCATTTAAACAGCGTCCTGTCAGCATAGTGGCAGAGATCATCTACAAATTTATCCATATTTATAATTGTGTTGTGCCTGTCATCGTCTATGCGGGAAAAGTTCAGGGTGTTGTCGATTATATCTTTGATACGGTCAGCATCGGATGCTATTCGGTTTGTAAGCTCCTGCTGGTCTTTGCACCGCATGGACAGTATATCGGAAGTGAGCATGATGGAGTTCAGCGGGTTCTTTATCTCGTGGCTGACAGCCGCCGCCAGAGTTCCTATGGTCATGAGTCTGTCGTTGTGAAGCATACTCTTGTGGATGCCCGAAACAGTGCGGAACGATTTCCGCAGTGAATAGACCATGTAATTGAAAAGGCGTGACATCCGCCCGAATTCGTCCTCGGAGTCAGCGTCCAGCCTCACCTCAAGGTTATTGTTTGCAACCTCCTGCATGGCGTGTTCTATGCGTTTGACAGGGGTTATGACCAGCAGATTTATCAGCACCGCAAGTACAACGAAAAGCACTATGTTTGAAATTAATAGTATCGCCTTTATGTTCGTTGCGTCCCGCTCAAGTATCTCTGTCAGATAAGTCAGGTTAATGTTTATGTTCAGGTGACCGAGAATCTCTCCCTCTTCCTGTAGGTGGCAGAGGTGACATTCGGGAGCATTGGGAATAGGTGTGTAATACGACATTACCCGCGTCCCGTTGATAACTGTCTCTTTGAAACCTTCGTCCGTATGGTTCTTTACTATAGTGTCTATGTATGACTTGTCGTATTTATGCACGAGTTCCGGCAGTGATTCCGTGAGTTTCCATTTGTTGTTGAAGATATGCACGCCCATGATGTTGTTGTCTTTTTCAAGGTGCTGTACAAGCCGGTTTATGGACTGCCTGTCGCCGTTGAGCATAAAGTTGTACATGGCGTTATAGATGAGCGAGGGGATGCTCTCTATGTAGTTCTTGGTTATAAGAAATGTCTGCTGTTTGACGTTTTCGCTCATTTTGTGGGCAACAACATAGCTGAAACTCATCATGATGAGAAAGATGATGGAGGTTATCTTCACCTGCAGGCTGAAAAAACGTCGGAATGATTGTTTCATGCTCATTCTCATATTCTGACAAAATAGGCGGCTTAAGGCAAATATATTTTTGACCCATCATTAATGGGAGTCACATAATATTAATTATTGGCTTATAATTTGTGTCAATAAAAACAAGGTGCCTTCAAATGAATACCGAGATTAAAAAATCCACATTGAACATCGTCTGTGAAATGAAATTAGCTCTCAAAAAAGATATGGCGGCGGCAATTGCCTCCGGTTTCATGCTTTTTGCGGCGTTTATGTATTTCCAGCCGGTGAGCAGACTTTATCAGATAACAGAGAAAGAAAGCTATGTCGTAGACCTTGCCACAGGTTTTTTGTTTTCATTCTTCATCGTGGTCTCTTACTTTACCATCAAGAGGCTCGCAGAGATGAGGCGATTTTTCAAAGACGCTATGGATATGTCCCGCATGGACTTCCTTACGAATGTTTACAACAGGCGGGCGCTTTTTGAGATATTGGAGATGGAGTATAACAAGAACAAAAGGTTTCCAGACGGAATATTCTGTTTTGTGCTGTTCGATATCGACAATTTCAAAGGGATAAACGACTGTTTCGGACACGCTATGGGTGACACAGTTTTGAAAGAGACAGCAAAAACAGTCACCGCAACTCTTCGCAAAACGGATATCTGCGGACGTTTCGGCGGTGATGAGTTTGGGATAATCCTGCCGTATACTGATATAAAACGGGGCGTTCTGGTTGCGGAAAAGATACGAGAGAACGTTGGAAGGATGCTGTTCGGTCCAGTGCGCTCAAGGTTCAATGTGACACTGAGCATCGGTGTTGTTATGTTACCGATGGGAGAAGAGACCGACAGCGTTGAAAAGCTTGTGGAGCAGGCGGACAAATACCTGTATCTGGCAAAAAAGAACGGGAGGAACAGGGTTTCAAGCCCGCTGGGCTAGGCAGACTGATGACAAAGTTTGTTTTACGTTCTTATCTCCCCCTTAAATAAAGGGGGATTTACATTATATCAATCAAATCCACCCCAGCCCTCCTTTTTCTAAGGAGGGTGTAATGCAGAAAAATTGAGTTTGCCAACAACCCGGGGGCGCCGCGAGGCTCCCTATTTGTATTTGTTTATCAGTCTTTCAAGCATTGCAATGAAGTTCCTGACCATAGCTTCCATTTCCGGCAGAAGGTGTTCCGCCTCGTGTTTTTTGCCGGATTTAATCAGATCCATAATCTTGTGAGCCATTGTATGCACATTCTTGTGAGGTTCTTCCATCGCCTTATAGTCCGAATCGTTATTGAACATCTCCATGCCTTTACCGTAGTAGAACTGCCCGAATGAGCAGGTTGTATGTGTCGGCAGACTGATGTTGCACTGATTCTTTGAGTAACAGTCGAAAAGCCCCTTCATCAGGTTTATGTGGGCTATCTTAGCCGCCGCAAAGTAATATGCCTTGTTTGTCAGTGAATAGCTGGAGTATTTATCTGAAATGCTCTTTATGCTGTTGAGCAGCATGTCGGTGTCGTTCACCAGCGCAAGAACTACGTCTTTCGTCATGTCGGAGTTATGGGCGACTATGTTGACGTTGTTCATTATCTGCGCCGTTGCGGCAGACTGCTGACTGACAGCCGCTGAGATTCCGGACACAAGGCTGTCGAGTTCCTCAATTGCTTTCAGGATGGTCTGGAAGTTGTTGTATGCGTTGTCGGTGGCGCCTTTTTGCCCGTCAAGGGCGGAAACAACCTCTGCAGCACCCTGTGAAACTTCTTTTATACTGCCTGTCATTGCGCTGACCATTATCTCTATTTCTTTTGTGGAAGACTGTGTTTTCTCTGCAAGCTTTCGTACCTCGTCGGCAACAACGGCGAACCCGCGCCCCGCTTCGCCTGCTCTTGCCGCTTCTATTGCGGCGTTGAGCGCCAGCAGGTTCGTCTGCTCGGAAATATCATTGATGACCGATATAACGTTCCCTATCTGCGAAGCCTTATCTGTCAGGGTGGCTATCTCTCTTTCCAGCTTCGCTATGATATGCGCCATGTTCTCGGACGATTCTTTCGCAACGTTTATTGAATATCCGCCCTCTTTGGCAAGTTCAACTGTCGCTTTCGCCTTTTCTGCGGATTCCATGGCAGAGTTTGAAATCTCGCCGATGGTCGCGCCCATCTCTTCGCCTGCGGCGGCAACCTGTGTCGCCATTTCAGCGTTCTGCTCAACGGAATCGCGCACCTTAACTATCGCCGTGGAAACGGGCATGATGTGTTCACCCGCGTCACCAACCAGAAGGAGGGTGTCCGCGAAATCCTTGTTCACGGCATCCAGATACTTGTTGAAATTGCGTATCATGGTGGGGAGCATGCCCCTGATGGTATCTCCGTTATTATCCTCAAGCCTGTGCGTAAGGTCTTTTGTTCCTTTGGAAAGTTCGTCCAGCAGTCCGCGCATTAAGCGCAGCGGAGCAACTATCTCTTTGAACAGCTTATACATGATGAGCAGGAATATCACGCAGGTTGCAATTGAAACTGCTACATATAACTCAAAGGCTCCTGTGTGTGAACCCTCCGCTTTTACTATCCGCCATGTCATAAAAAAACCGAATGCCATTGATATCAGGTAGATAGCGCTGATAATCCTAAATTTTTCTTTCAGTGTAAGCTTGTTCATACTGCTCCTCTATATGAAAATATGTATTTTTTCATTTTGGCAAAACCAGAGATATGACGCAAGCAGAAAGTTAAAGAATTGTAAATTGTTTTACATGCCAGATGTGGTAGGTGCATTAAAAAACCCCGCCTTTCGACGGGGTTTTGAGACTAGCGATGTTTTTTGTGTAACTGTGCGTTGAAGCAAGTTACAGGCAGCAGGGGATCGGTGCAAATCCTTTTCAGGAATTACATCATGCCGCCCATGCCTCCCATTCCACCCATGCCGCCCATGTCAGGCATGCCGCCTGCGCCTTTGGGTTCGGGGATTTCAGTTATGAGAGCTTCTGTTGTGATCATAAGGCTTGCAACTGAAGCTGCGTTTTGAAGTGCGGAACGTGTAACCTTTGTGGGGTCGATAACGCCGGCTTCAAACATATCCATGTACTTTTCAGTAGCGGCGTTAAAGCCGTATGTGTTGGATTTTGATTTCTGAATTTCGTTAACGATAATAGCGGGATCAAATCCTGCGTTAGCAACGATCTGGCTGAGGGGAGATGTAAGAGCTTTTTTGATAAGCTCAACGCCGACCTGCTGATCTTCTGTGAGTTTCATACCGTTAAGGGCTTTAAGAGCGCGAACAAGTGCCACGCCGCCTCCGGGTACGATGCCCTCTTCAACAGCAGCTTTTGTTGCGGAAAGAGCATCCTCAACTCTTGCTTTTTTCTCTTTCATTTCAGTTTCAGTAGCAGCGCCGACTTTGATTACAGCAACACCACCGGAAAGTTTTGCAAGTCTTTCCTGAAGTTTTTCTCTGTCGTAATCACTTGTTGTGTCGTCAGACTGTTTTTTGATCATGTTAACGCGGGCTTGGATGTCTTCTGCGGAACCGGCGCCTTCAACGATTGTAGTGTTTTCTTTGTCCACAACAACTTTTTTGGCGCGTCCGAGGTCAGCCAGTGTTACCTGATTGATGTTCATGCCTGTTTCTTCGGAGATAACTTTACCGCCTGTAAGGATGGCAAGGTCTTTCAGCATCTCTTTTCTTCTGTCGCCGAAACCGGGAGCTTTAACTGCTGCACAGTTCAGAGTGCCTCTCAGTCTGTTTACAACAAGAGTAGCCAGCGCTTCGCCTTCAACGTCCTCAGCGATGATAAGGAAAGGTGCGTTCTGTTTTGCAAGCTGCTCAAGAACGGGAAGGATGTCTTTCATGCTGGATACTTTGCTTTCAAGGATAAGCAGATAGGGGTTTTCAAGCACAGCTTCCATGTTGTCTGCATCTGTTACGAAGTAGGGTGACAGATAGCCTCTGTCAAACTGCATACCTTCGACAACTTCAAGAATTGTGTCTGTGGATTTATTTTCTTCAATGGTGATAACGCCGTCTTTGCCAACTTTGTCCATAGCGTCGGCGATGATGTTACCGATCTCGAAATCGTTGTTAGCGGAGATAGCGCCGACCTGTGCGATCTCTTTTTTGTCCTGGATGGGTTTAGAGATTTCAGCGAGTTTTTCGATTACAGCTGCAACAGCTTTGTCGATTCCTCTTTTGATCTCCATGGGTTTTGCGCCTGCAACAACGTTTTTGATACCTTCGCGGTAGATAGCCTGTGCAAGAACAGTCGCAGTAGTAGTACCGTCGCCTGCGACGTCGTTGGTTTTGGAAGCAACTTCCTTAACCATTTGTGCGCCAAGGTTTTCCAGCGGGTCTTTCAGTTCGATTTCTTTAGCAACTGTAACACCGTCTTTAGTTATAAGGGGTGAACCGAATTTTTTCTCGATAACAACGTTGCGTCCTTTGGGTCCGAGTGTAACTTTAACAGCGTTGGCAAGCTGGTCAACGCCTTTCAGAATTGCATGTCTTGCGTCTTCGCTAAAAATGATTTGTTTAGCCATTGTACGAATCTCCTGAAATTAATGGATTGGGCGTGTTATTTCGCAATTACGCCAAGGATGTCATCTTCTCTCATAATGAGGTATTCCTGACCGTCGAATTTGATCTCTGTACCTGCATATTTTGCAAACAGAACTTTGTCGCCGACTTTAACGGTCATTTCCATTTTGTTGCCGTTGTCGTATGTGCGTCCGGGACCAACAGCGATAACTTCGCCTTCCATGGGTTTCTCTTTCGCACTGTCGGGGATGATGATGCCCGAAGCTGTTTTTTCTTCGGATTCAAAGCGTTTGACAATAATCCTGTCCTGAAGAGGTTTGATTGATGCCATTTTGTTTCCTCCATTTCCTCTATTACTTGTTTTAAGAAGTCTTTGTAAATTTGTTAGCACTCAATAAGGCAGAGTGCTAACAGAAGAATATATATAATCGCCACGGTTAAAAATCAAGAGAAAAATGAATATCTGGATGATGTTTTGAAAGGAATTTCTTGCGTTGGTGTTATATTCTGACGGCTCTTTTACCTTGAAAGAGATGCATTTTTTCACCGGAGTTTTGAGTAAAGTCGTTCATGTCAAATTCAAGGAACGCAAAATCATTTGTAATAAGTTCGGTGTGCGATGCCATGTATGACTCATTCATAAGGTCAAAAAAAGAGTTACCGTAAGTTCCGTATGCAGAGGTAGTGAAAGTTTTGCCTATTCTGTTCCAAAATGCGTCTTTTGCACTTGTATCTTGTGAGGCATCATAAACACCAGAATATGGTTTCATTGCTTTTGTCATTATTAAAGATTCATTTAACTGTCCAACACTTCCTTCATCCCAATATTTTACAAGCTGTTGCAATGCAGCCGGATTTGCATCTTTCAGCAACTTGTTTCCGTCAGGGGTGTTAGATTCGTCAACGTAGGTTACTTTGTACACATGACCGTCCATATATAGCTGATCCTTGCCTCGCAGACTGTTTGTGCCGTTCGCCTGCGGATTTTCTGCGGAACTGCCTTTGAGCTTGTAGCTCCAGAAGTCTTCCACATTATCGAAAGTTTTGTTGAAAACAGGTCTCGCATCTCCTGTTTCGATATATTTTATCTTGAACATGGAGATGAAATCTTCCACATCGTCAGTATCAACCTGATCTATCATGCTTTTATCCGGAAGCTGGAGTAGTTCGGCGAGCTTATCAAGTGATTGTGTTTTTGCTTCTTCCATCTTTTTTTCAAGTGATGCGATGTATTCTTCGTCGGTCATTTCAGCTTTAAGTGTATCTGATAATTGTTCTTCTATCTCTTGTGGCTGATCCGGTTCCTGTTCTTTCTGGTTTATTATCTCTTCAAGACGGTTTGCAATTGACTGATTGCCTGATTGTTCCGTCTGCTGTGTCATGATTACAACGGTCTTGCCGTCCTCTGTTTGAGGCGGTACTACACTTTCCGCTTTGTATGCAGTGTTGGAATATATGTATGAAGATGCATAATTACTGCCGGAAATTTCCATAAAAAAACCTCATTTGTTAATATAAACAGTATCGGATAAAAGTTCACGGAGATGAGATAAAAGTAATTGTGTATATGCTAATTTAGTTGTATTTTTCTTTATCAATTATTGGAGGTTTTGTATGAAAAAAATTATTTTGTTTTTGACTGTATGTCTTATGGCTAGTTTTTCGGCACACTCTGCGAGCCGTTGGCAAGGGGATTTAACTTCTTATTGTTCTGGTATAACATCGGCAAACAATACAAAAATTCACCGCTTAATTTCACCATTTTCAGATGGAAAGACTTATTTATCAGAGGCGGTACTACACTTTCCGCTTTGTATGCAGTGTTGGAATATATGTATGAAGATGCATAATTACTGCCGGAAATTTCCATAAAAAAACCTCATTTGTTAATATAAACAGTATCGGATAAAAGTTCACGGAGATGAGATAAAAGTAATTGTGTATATGCTAATTTAGTTGTATTTTTCTTTATCAATTATTGGAGGTTTTGTATGAAAAAAATTATTTTGTTTTTGACTGTATGTCTTATGGCTAGTTTTTCGGCACACTCTGCGAGCCGTTGGCAAGGGGATTTAACTTCTTATTGTTCTGGTATAACATCGGCAAACAATACAAAAATTCACCGCTTAATTTCACCATTTTCAGATGGAAAGACTTATTTATCAGAGGATAATTTTGTGATTGATAAAAATGGCTATGCTGTTTTTTATACCCTTGTAGTAGGAGCGCCAGATACGCCATCCATTACATTTACTGCGAACAACTATAATCTGCTTACATGGAAAACACCTGGGGTCATGTATTGTGGCAACCTCAGGGCAGGAAGGATTCATCAATGGATGATTCCTAAAGGCAAATACACAAGTGGGAATAACTATGTCAAAATCAAATATAACGGGTACACTTACAACTATAATTTTAAATTGAACTACTAAGGACGACAAAATGAAAAAAATAGTAGTGACTTACTTTTTTTTAATTTTTTTAATTTTGGGATGCGGTGATTCTTCGGTGCCAACATCTGATGGAACTTCCAGTATAAAATCCAAAAACATTATTTTTGATGATGGAACAGTCGGTACAGTAGAATATGTAGATGAAAATGAAGATTTGACTGGAATGGAGCCTCTGATTAAATCAGAAGAGCTTGCCGATGAAGAAATAGATTTTGATAATGCTGTTTCCGACGGCGCTACGATTTCAAAAGAAATAGTTTTCGAGGATGGTACGATCGGCACTGTTGAGTATGTTGATGAAAATGACTCCATGTTTCCGAATGACGAGTCTGCAAAAGATCATGACAATTCTGTCAATGTTTCAGAAATTCCATTCGGGCTGGAATCCTAAACTTAATAAAGGGGAGCAAAATTGCCTCTCTTTCCATTTTCCCTGAACTTTGTTAAAGCTAATCAAACTTTCCTATTTACATTTGACATCCGCGGGAGTATTGTACAGAATCATAGACCAAAATTCCCCCCTCCTTTAGAAAAGGAGGGTCGGGGTGGATTTGATTTATAATGTAAATCCCCCTTAATCCCTCTTTTGCCAAAGAGGGAGATAAGAGATTAAGGAGTGTATATATGGGAAAGAGCCTTTTTCAAAAGGTTTGGGATGCTCATACAGTTCGTGTGCTTCCCAACGGACAGACCCAGCTTTTCATCGGTATGCACCTCATCCATGAGGTAACAAGCCCGCAGGCTTTCGCCATGCTGAGAGAGCTGAACATCAAAGTTGCGTTTCCTCAGAGAACGTTCGCAACTGTTGACCACATCATCCCCACAGAGGGCGACGCACGCAAAAGACCGCTGGAAGACCCCATGGCGGAAGAGATGTTTCAGGCTATCGAACGCAACACAAAAGAGAACGGCATAACCTTCTTTAATCCTGAAACAGAGCGTCAGGGCGTTGTGCATATCGTAGGACCCGAACAGGGCGTTACACAGCCCGGTTCGACAATAGCCTGCGGTGACAGCCACACGGCAACCCACGGTGCGTTCGGCGCTATTGCGTTCGGCATCGGAACCTCACAGGTTCGCGACGTGCTGGCTACACAGACAATGTCCATTGCACCTTTTAAAGTGCGCAAAGTGGAGATCACAGGCAAACTCAACGAGGGCGTTTATGCCAAAGACGTTATCCTCTATATAATAAGCAAACTCGGCGTTAACGGCGGTATCGGTTACGCATACGAATTCTGCGGCGACGTTATTAAAAACATGAGCATGGAAGGCAGAATGACAGTCTGCAACATGGCTATCGAAGGCGGCGCACGCGTGGGTTACATCAACCCCGACGAAATTACATATGCATACCTGAAAGGCAAACCCTACGCTCCCAAAGACTGGGATAAAGCGGTTGCATACTGGAACAGCATCAGATCGGACGCTGACGCAGTTTACGACGATGTTGTCACATTCAAAGGCGAAGACATAGAGCCGATGGTGACGTGGGGTATCACACCCGAACAGGCTATAGGCATTTCACAGAGCATCCCCGCTGTAACCAACGAGGTCATGGCAGAAGCTCTTGAATACACAGGCTTTGCCGCTGGCGACAAGATGGACGGCAAAAAAGTTGACGTGGTATTCATCGGAAGCTGTACAAACGGCAGGATAGAAGATTTTCGCGAAGCTGCGAAATATGCCAAGGGTCGCAAAGTTGCGGCAGGCGTTCGTGCGCTGGCGGTTCCCGGGTCATACAACGTTAAGAAGCAGGCAGAGGCAGAGGGTCTGGATAAGATCTTCATCGAGGCAGGTTTTGAATGGCGCGAGCCGGGCTGTTCAATGTGTCTTGCAATGAACCCCGACAAACTCGTTGGCAGACAGATAAGCGCATCCACTTCAAACAGAAACTTTAAAGGCAGACAGGGTTCCGCCACAGGCAGAACACTCCTTGTTTCACCCGTTATGGCCGTTGCGGCAGCCGTTACAGGCACCATAACCGATGCCAGAAAAGTATTCGGAATCGGAGGTTGATCATGAGTCTCGGACCTATCAAACAAGTAATCGGAAGAGCAGTTCCCGTTCCCGGGGACGATATAGACACAGACCGCATCATCCCCGCAAGATTCCTTAAATGCGTGGTGTTTGACGAGCTTGGCGGTCAGCTTTTTTATGACGTGCGTTTCGACAGCGAGGGCAAATCCATCGGGCACCCCATAGACAAGCCCCAGTTTGTCGGCGCATCCATAATAATATCAGGCGATAACTTCGGCTGCGGTTCATCCCGTGAACATGCTCCGCAGGCTATCAAACGCGCAGGCTTCAACGCTGTTATCGCGGGAAGCTATGCCGAGATATTCTTCGGCAACTGCACAACTCTGGGTATCGTATGCGCCGTGGCTGAAAAGTCCGTGCGCGACGCGCTTATGAAAGAGGTTGAGGCTAACCCTGCGGCTGAAATGGTTCTCGACGTTGACGGCTGTAAAGTGAAGTTCAACGGCAAAGAATACGCAGTTGAAATCAAGCCCAACGCCAGAAAGGCTTTCCTTGAAGGGAGCTACGATTCACTGGCTGAACTTCTCAACGGTCTGCCTCAGGTGAAAGACCTTGAAAAGACTCTGAAATATTCGTTCGTATAAATAGAATATAAATCCCCCTTAATC
>NZ_JAJOIL010000003.1 GCF_021209385.1 Seleniivibrio sp.
AGGACGGCATAGTAATAGTCAACCGCGATATCTGTCAGGATATCAGAGCTTGTCTTGTAGCATGCCCCTACGGCGCGCCTCAGTTCGGCGATGACACCAGCGAACCCACTAAACAGGCAAGCTGGGCAGTTAAGCACCCTATGCAGAAATGTACAATGTGCTGGGACAGACTTGCGGAAGGACTTCTTCCAGCATGTGTGGCTTCCTGTCCTCAGCGTGCGCTTGACTTCGGAACAGCGGCAGAGATAGCGGCAAAATATCCGACGGCAGTCCGTACGGTGGTAGGTTTCCCCGACACCGATAAGGATGCGAACGGCAATACGCTGAAATCAGGCGATACTGTTCCCTCTATTTTCTTCAAACCGAAAAATTAGAGTAACTACCTGATATTACTGAATGTGCGGCGTGGATGCGCTCTTGCGCCGCACATTTTTCGCACATTTTTTATGGAATTAGGGTCGTTATTTTACCTTGATTTAACCGAAAAAAGGTTAAATCTTATCAAACGTGAAAGCTGACATCAAAACACAAAATTATTTAAGGCGTACATATGATAATTGATATTAACAGGAATTCTCTTGACCGGATAATAAATGATGATTTCAGAAGTGATGCGGAAAGATATGTCCGCATTTACGATGAATTTATGTCTGCTGTCAAAGATTCGGGAATCGACACAATCGGGCTTCAATCCTCAACAGGTTTTACATATGAATATTTGGCGGAGAAAGTGTCCGGAGTCGAATGTTCCGGCTTCGGACACAGTCTTCGATACGGAGAAGTATCGCCCGCCTGCGCCGATTGCCGCACAGGACTTACGTCCATGACGGTATTCCATACACTTAAATGCAACAGAGACTGTTTCTTTTGTGCAAACATGAATCAGGATGATTATGATTATTACCTCGAGAACGAGAACGATGCGTTTCAAGAGGTGTTGGACGCAGATGGGGGATTCGGTTTCACGTCTATAGCACTGACCGGGGGGGGAACCCCTTCTGCTGCCCGACAAAGCCATAGAGTTCTTTGAAAAATGCAGGGCGAAATATCCGGAAGCTCACCTGCGCCTCTATACCAACGGGGATTTCCTCACCCCCATGCTCGCGACAAAGCTTACTAACGCCGGACTGAATGAGGTTCGTATCAGCGTTAAGGTTGAGGGTGACGATTACCCGTCTGAAACAATTGAGGTGATTCGTTCCGTTGCCGGCATAATACCCACTGTGATGGTGGAGATGCCTGTGATCCCCGGAACACTTGAAACAATGAAAAAACTCTTTGTTGAGCTTGATGAGGCGGGTGCAGACGCAATTAACATTCTTGAGTTCCTTTATCCATGGGTAAACTCCGAAAAGTATGCCAACAGAGGTTTTAAAGTCAAGGCAAGACCCTACCGCGTTCTTTATGATTACGGCTATGCAGGCGGATTGCCTGTCGCCGGAAGCGGTGAGGAGTGCGTTGAGCTTCTTAAATTTGCCGCTGATAAAAAACTCTCCATGCGCGTACACTTCTGCTCTCTGGAGAACAAACTTACTTCGCAGATATTCATACAGAACAGCAGTGTTCTGCTTACAGATCACGAAGTTATGTCTCCCAAGGATTTCTTTATAAAATCTGCCAGAGCATATGGCAGCAACGCTCTTAAGGCTCAGAAATATCTGTCTTCAAAGGGAATTGAACATGTTACAAGCGGTATCAGAACCGAGTTCCATCCCAAATACATATCAGAGATAAAAGGGCTGACCGAGGTCGCCGTTACATACAATGTGGCAGAGTTTGAAGGAAACCAGAAGGTTATCCGTGAGGTTAAAATTGACCTCGTTAAACCAGAAGAATTCGATTACGAAACAGATATATGAGGTGAAGCATGGACGTTATTGAACTGGCAAACATACACAAAGGGCGCAACGTTGCGTTTAATGTGTTCTCAAAAGTATTTTTAGATGTCCCGTCGCCGGAAACAGATAAGTTTTTTGTCGATACGGCGAAACATATCGAGTCAATAGCAATGGCATCCTGCAACTCCGACTTCCAGAACGGTGCAGGACTTCTTAAGACCGTATACGGTACAGCAGACTATCAGAACGCGGATATGGAATCCACACGTCTTGCCAGAAGCAGAGATTTCACAAGACTGTTTGCTCTTAACACCATCCCGCTTTACGAGTCAGTATATACATCTCCTGAAAAACTTCTGAAACAGGATGCATGGAGCGAAGTAAAGGTCTTCTATTACAGCAATTTCTTTAAACGTATTGATGGCGACAAGACCATTGAGGATCATATCTCGCTGGAACTTCAGTTCATGGGACTTCTCAGCAAAAACATCGCTGAATGTATAGAAACTGAAAAGTTTGAAGCGGCCGAAACTATAATGACAACTCAGATAGACTTCTATAAAAGCCATATGCTCCGCTGGGCGCCGGAACTCTGCACAAAAGTTATAGCAGAGGCGGAAACGCTCAACACTCTTTTCTATCCCGCTTATGCTTATATGATGAGAGGATTCCTTGAAGAGGATTCCGCTTTCCTTGCAGAAATGATGGAGTGATATATGGGGATTGTTGACGGACTGGTCGGCAGACTAAACGAATGTATGGTGACTGACAGCGCCGCCTGTGCAAAGGTGCGGCATAAGCTGTCCACATGTTCAGCATGCATGGACGTCTGCAAAAACGGCGCAATCCGTATAACATCCGCCGGAGGTAAGGTTCTTGTGGACTGGGACAGATGCAATGCCTGCGGGCAGTGCGCCGCCGTATGTCCGAACAGAGTTTTTTCTATGAAGCTGACCGACGTTGGGAAGCTTATTACAAACATAAAGCAACAGATAGCCCAAGACGGGGAATGTATAATCTCCTGTAGAGACGATGCAGACACAGCACACATTCGTTCCCTGTCCTTTGCTGACAGACAATTACTTGTTAAAACCGCAGTCATGGGAGCCGGAAAAATAACTTTACGGCAGGGGGATTGCGGAAAATGTTCAAAAGACTGCCTCAGTATTGCAAAAAAGGAGGCAGAAGCGGCAAACCGCATATTTGAACTGGCTCAGCAGCCTGTTCGTGTGGTTCTGGACGACCCGTCTGAAAAGAGACCGACAGCCGCCGACAGACTTAAAAACAAAGGCGAAAGCATCTCCCGACGCGAGTTCTTCGGTTTCATGCGTACAAAAGCGCGCCGTACCATCGGCGAAACACTCTATTCACTTGCGGAGAATGAAAAAGACAGAAAACGCACCGTATTGTCCTCGGACAGGGACGGACTTGACAGCTATATCTCAAATTTGAAATATTTAGGCAGCGATAAGCTCATCAACAGAATGAGGGGGGAGGGCCTTTTGATGAGCGTTGACATAAACATAGACAAATGTACCAGATGCGGCATATGCGCAAGGGTATGCCCTATGTCGGTTTTTACTGTTTCAAAAGACGTGGTGAAGGGCAGAGAGATAATCACTGCCGTGACAGCAGACGCAGACCTTTGTTCCGGCTGTGGCGTATGCGTTACGGCGTGTATGTCGGATGCTCTGAAAGTACATAAATCATAGCATTTTACGCATCGGCACCATGGGCGACAGAGTATATCCTTGCCGTCTGTAAAATCTCTGTCCGCCTGTGTTGTCACAGTCTGTAAGAAGGGTGATGCGCATACATCCCGCTTCTTTAGCCAATTCCTCTGCTTTTTTGATTATCTGCGAACCGATGTCTTTTCCACGCACTTCAGGCAGAACCACCATATCTTCAAGCACAGCGGCGCGACCGCCTATAAATGTACTTACCGTATAAAGTATGTTTACCATCCCGAGGATTTTTCCGTTATCCTCCGCTTTGACGATAAACCCCACAGAAGGATCGGATATTATCAGTTTCAGACCTTCCGCCTGTTTATCCGCGTCAGGAGTAAAATCCGCCTCCTGCATAAAAAGAATACAGAGCAGTTCACATAAAGCAGGTATGTCTTTCAGTTCAGCTTTTGTAATTTCCATATAATAATTTTACATAAAATAGGGTTCATGTACACAAAAAACATATTGACCATAGTTTTTTATGTTGTATATTAAACAATCATTTAATTCCTTGGGTGGCACGGGCAGCTTCATTGGGGTATAATGGTTTTTAGAGGTAGGAAAACGTGAAAACAGCCTGCGAAGCTTGCGGACTTATCATTGATATTGAAGACGACAGCGAAGGGTATACACTCGTATGTCCGCGATGCTCCAACGTCGTAAAAGGGCGAAGCAGTATGCTTCATTCTCTTGTGTTCAGTCTTTCCGCGGTTTTTCTTATGTTCCCTGCAATGCTGTATCCGTTTCTTAAAATACGCATCAACGATTCGATGCTCACAGCGACGCTTTTTGAAAGCGTGGCGGCTCTGAACAGTGAAGGGTATGTTCCGGCAGGCATAGCCGTATTTCTAACTGCTTTTCTTATTCCGCTTTTGTATCTGCTTCTCATTTCATATGTTTCTCTGGAAGCGGTAAGCGGTCTGAGACTTCCGTTCTCTGAACCGCTGGCTCATTTCATACATAAACTGCACAGGTGGCATATGGTTGACGTTTTTCTTGTGGGGATACTGGTAAGCGTCGTTAAACTGGTAGATATGGCGGACGTATCATTCGGCATCGGTTTTTATCTGCTGTCGGCGATCTGCTTTTTTCTGATAACAGCTGAAATTTATTACGATTCAAAGGTTTTCTGGAGGCGGTATGACTGATATTGAGAGCGGGGTTATACTTTGCAAAGAGTGCGGAACTCTCAACCGTTCGGAGGACGATACAGCCGAATGTCGATGCTGCGGAGGGACCATCCACCGAAGAACAAAGGACAGCCTGAGCAGAACTTGGGCGTTATGCATAACCGCGCTGATACTCTATATACCAGCGAACCTGTATCCTATAATGGACGTGCAGATAATGGGCGAGAGTTCCAGAAACACTATACTGGGCGGAGTGATACAGTTTTTTCAGCACGGGATGTACTTCATCTGTGCGGTGGTCTTCGTCGCCAGTTTTGTTGTGCCGCTGTTCAAGCTTTCGGCACTTTTCTATATCCTTCTGACCCTCAGAAAGGGCAGGAAACTTTCTAACAGGCGAAAGACCAGGCTTTATTCCATAGTTGAGCTGATCGGCAAGTGGTCGATGCTCGATGTGTTTGTCGTATGCATAATGGCAGGGCTTATCAATGTGGGGTATTTACTGAAAATAACGGCAGGCGTGGGAATAGTTTATTTTGCGTCGGTGGTGATAATAACGATGCTTGCATCCAACAGTTTCGATACCAGACTTATATGGGACAAACGGTGATATATGGAAAAGACGGATAAGGCAGTTAAGATAAAAAAACGGAGATTTCCGCTGATATGGCTTACGCCGATTCTGGCACTGGGGATAACGGCATGGCTCCTTTACAACGGTTACATTAACTCCGGCAAAGAGATACGGATTCAATTCGACTCAGCGGCGGATATCGTTGTGGGTAAGACCCAGTTGAAGTACAAAGGGATCCCCGTCGGTCGGGTAATCGACCTTGAGATAGCTGACAGCATGGACAAGGTGAATGCCGTTGTTAAGCTTGACAAAAGAGCTGAACCCATTGCTAAAGAGGGGATGATGTTCTGGATAGTTAAGCCGCGGGTGAGTATCAACCAGATAACGGGGCTTGAGACCATAATGTCAGGAACGTACATAGAGGTGAAACCACCCGTTAAATCTGTTGAAGAGCTGAAAAATCTTAAAGATCAGTATTTCTTCATAGGGCTTCTGGAACCTGCCGCGTCGGATATTCCCGCAGATTCGGTGATGGTCACACTTCATACTGACAAGGATATGGGAATTTACAGCGGCATGCCTCTGTATTTCAATAACATAAACGCCGGACGCATACTCAGCGTCCGGTATGACGAAGATAATCGCGAGTATGACGTTATGGCGTCCGTTAACCGCGATTACGGAAAATATATCAACAGCGATACGAAATTCTGGAACATCAGCGGATTTGAAATGAAGCTTGACTCCGCCGGACTTTCGGTAGAGCTTTCACAGCTTAATACTCTTTTTCAGGGCGGTGTGGCGTTTGATTCGCCGAAACGTACGGAAAAAGCACAGCCGCTTTCAGGATATGAAATCTTCTCCGACTACACTTCGACGCTACTGTCCCCTGAGACTATAAAGATAGTTATGTCAGAGTGTTACGGTATGAAAGAGGGCAGGACGCCCGTTATGTACAAAGGGGTGCAGGCGGGTATTGTTGAAGGGCTTGAAATTGACGGGAAACAGCAGTGTGTTGCATCTGTCAAACTGGACAAAAGATACGGATATCTCGCCGCGAAAAACAGCCGCTTTGTGGTGGAGCAGACGGAGGTTTCAACCGAAGGGCTGAAAAACCTGTCAACATCACTGCTGGGTGTTTTCATAAATGTTGAGGCGGGCGGCGGCGAAAAAACATATGCTTTTAAATTGTCGGACACTCCGATATTCCAGATTCCCGCCGATTCTTTCCGTTTCCGCGTAGCGGGAGCGCAGGCGAAAGAGGGCGCAGGCATATATTTTCAGGGTGTGCGCATCGGTATGATAATGGCAGTGTCCCTCAGGGGGCGCAACGCCGAATATGAAGCTGTAATATTTCCGCCTTATAAAAAGCTTGCGGTTTCAGGGCTTTACCTCTGGAAACCGGATATGTTCAGCATATCAGCAGGCGGACAGGGTGTCAGTGTCGGCGGAAACGTTCTGCAATCGGTGCAGGGCGGCATAACAGCCGGATTTTTCGGCAATACGTCGGCATCGCCTATGCCGCAGGGCAGGGTTGTGAAACTTTATGAGAACGAGACACTGGCGCGCAGAGCCTCATTATCAGCTCAGGGCTGCACGGAGATACATCTGACAGCTCAGTCAGTGTTCGGTCTGGATAACGGAGCGCCTGTTTATTATAAAGGAACCCGTGCCGGAGAGATAGCTTCTGCGGATGTTTCGCAGAAGGGGGTACGCATCACGGTTCTGATATATCCCGAATATGAAAAGGCGCTGAACGGCAGAGCTGTTTTCTGGAAAAACGGCAGGGCTGACCTCAGCCTCGGTGCTTCCGGTCTGCGTGTGACAACTCCTTCTGTCACGGAACTTTTATCCGGCGGACTGTCGTTTGACACTGTGGACGATGCTCCGAAAACAAAAGAATATGTCGTTTATGAAAGTTTTGCCGATGCCGAAAAGGCTGTCAGACAGCTTACTGCGGGCAGAAGCATACGTCTCGCCGTGACAGATTCCGCTCCGCCTGCCGAGGGTACTCCTGTGTATTTCAGAGGGATCAAGACTGGGGAAATCGGAGAAACCGGATACGACAGTGTTTCTGATTCAGCTTATGTGACCGTGTTGATAGATAAAAAATTCTCAGATACAGTAAAACCTTCCACCAGATTTTACAGAGGCGGCACCGTGACCGTATCTGCCGGAAAACAGGGGATAAAGGTTAGTACCGAACCCGCCATGAACTATGTCACTGGGGCTGTGTACTATGACACTTTCGGTTCGCCGACAGTTGCCAAAAAACTTTATGCTGACAGGGACGCTGCACAGATACCCGATTATTCGACAGTATACGTTGTGATAGGTATGACGCCTCTTAAAGACGGTGCGGATGTGGTTTGTGACGGTACGAAGGTAGGGTATGTTGACGAAATATCGGACGGCAGGGCGAAACTGCTGATATACACCAAATATAAAAAATATCTTGCCGATGGAGCTATGTTCTGGATAGAGGATGTGAAGATATCCATGGACGGTGTCAAAAATGCCGATGCGGCTGTTTTCGGGGCGAAACTTGCCATGTCCAAAGGCACCGGACAGCCCAGAACCGAGTTTTCTCTGTCGGACAGATACACAGCCATGAAAGGACTGCATATTGTGCTTACGGCGGATTCAAGATACTCACTTGATGAAGGCTCGCCTATTTATTACAAACAGGTTCAGACCGGTTCTGTTGAGTGGGTACGTCTTTCGGATGATGCCAGGCAGGTTGAGATAGGTGTTTTCATAGACGCTAAGAACGCCAACCTTGTGCGCTCCAATACGGTGTTCCGCTCAATCAGCGGTATAGAAGCTGAATACGGGCTGTTTAAAGGCGTTAAAATAAAGACAGGGACGGTTGCGTCCATCATTAAAGGCGGGCTGGAATTTACAACCGACCTTTCATCCGGTCAGCCCCTTAAAGACGGTGATGTGCTGGAACTGAAGAATAAATAATTATGCAAATCCTCTAAGTCCCCCTTTTATAAAGGGGACTTAGATTCAGGATTAACTTTTATCTAGTGGTGTTTTGTTTCCAGATTGAAGAACTTCTCCGCCGAAAAATACAGCAGGAAGAACACTCCGAAACCGAACAGATAAACAAGCCATTCCGTTGCGGAAGGACTGTAAAGGCGCATCCCGACAAAATCCGTTACTACTCCGGCGCCGAAGAATCCGCCGCGCATAGGAGGAAGCTGTCCTGCGACTATAAAGTCGTATCTGGTGAAGAAAAGACCTATCAGGTAAATGAAGCCTGCAAGGGCGTATCTTCCGACGTTTCCTCTGGCAGTAACTATCAGTATCAGAGGTATCAGCACGGCAAGAAGCATTTCACCCACCCAGAAGTTCAGCGCCAAAGGTCCCTTAACAAGGGCAACCGCCGCAGTGTAAGCGTCGCCGCCTCCGATGAACAGAGACGAAAGGAGCTTCCACAGATAAAGAAGCATCATCACACCTATTCCGCCCCCCATCAGTCTTCCGAGAGACACCAGAGATTTGCTGACCTCTTCTGTAAGTCTGCCCTTATACATTACATAATGCACGAGGATAAGAAGTCCGGCACCCGCAGTGACTCCTGACACTACGAGGAAAATAGGGAAATATATGCCCTGGAACCATTGGCGTGCGCTCAGCGAACCGAACACATAACCGAGGTTGCTTGTGGCGAGAACTCCCACCAGAAGTGCGAGAAAACCCGCAACTGCCGCCAGCTTGCGGCTCTTTTCGGTCTGTGTCGGTTTGAACACGAGGAACAGCTCAACAGCCAGTATCCCAAGCTCTATGCCGTAGAAAGTACCCATCCAGAAAATAGGTGCCGACATATTGGGCGTAAGCATCATGTGGAGCATTTTTACGGGACTTCCGACTTCCATTAGTATCTGGGTGAAGCCCGCAAGAAGAACTATGGTCGCAAGCACGACTATGCGCCTGCCGATGGGTTCGTACTGTTTGAACCCGAATGCGTGGGCAAGTCCGCCTATGAAGGCGATGCCCGTTGATATGATAACGAAATAGGCATAAGTCGCTATCAGAAGACCCCACGGGATCATACGGGTAACGCCGTAGCTCTCCTCATGCCCTTTCACAAATACCGATATAACACCGTAGCCGCCGGCTATGCAGAGCAGCAGCCCCAGTACGATAAAGGGCAGTGCAGGCATCATGGCGCTTCTGGTTTCTGTATTTTCAGACATCATTTCCTCCTAAACGTCCTGCGTATAATAAACGTTGCAGAGTGTTCCCTCTTCCGGTTTCAGGGTGTGGTAAGCCACAGCCTCTTTCATTATCTTTGAAACCTCGGATTCAGGGCCTGCAAGGTCGCCGAATATTCTGGCGTTTTTGTAGCAGGATTCCACACATGCGGTGGTTTTACCCTCTTTGAGCCTTGGCAGGCAGAAGGTGCATTTGTCCACCGAGTGGATGTTTTCGTTGTAGTATCTCGCGTCGTAGGGACAGGCGAGCATACATGTTTTGCATCCCATGCATTTGTCCTGCCTGATGAGAACTATGCCGTCCTCTTCGCGTTTAAAGCTTGCCCTTGTGGGGCATACCTTTACACAGGGTGCGTTGTCGCACTGGTTGCAGAGAACGGGAAGCCATGTCATCTTTGACGAATAGCTCTGTGCTCTTGCTGTGTAAAGTACCTTTGTCCTGTAAAGCTCAGGGTCTTTGGGGACGTTCCATGCCGCCTTGCATGCAACCTCGCAGGCTTTGCAGCCGATGCATCTGTCCTGAACGATTATCATTGCGTAATTGTGCTTCTTTTCGGGCTTGCCGCTTGTTGTGGTTTCAAACGGATCCCATTCGTATTTATTATCGAAAACGGCAGGCATGGGCAGAAACGAATAGAGTGTTATCGTACCCAGACCTTTCACAAAATATCTTCTGTTCATGGTGTTAGCTCCTTAAGAATTATTTTTTGACAAATCCGGGAGCTTTCGGAACGTTTTTACCGTGGCAGTCGGCGCAGTTGTACTGGGCGGTGGTACCGACCTCCTTACCTCCTGTCCAGACAGGATGTTCTGCTATCTCTTTTTCGTCGTGTATCCTGTTGAGATACTGGACAACTTTGTATGCGACAGAGGCGGAAACCCTTGCGCATCTGTCCTTTCTTTCGGGACTGCCGAGGGCTTTGTCAGCCTTCTTCATCCATTTGCTCACTGAAACGTGGCAGAGAGGAGAGTTACTCACTGTGTGTTCGATGCTGTCCTTGTTTGCCTGCGGGTCTTTTGGAACGTAGATGGGCATGTTAGCGTGGCTGTACCAGTTGAACGTATCGGAAACAACTGTGTGTGTGCGGTCTTCCCACGTGGGGGGACCGACGATGAGACTTACTACAACGGATGCACCGTTGACAGACCCGCAGGTTGTACCCCAGCTTGCAATACCGCCTTCAAAGATGGCGAAAGATTCAACGGGGAATGATTTGTAGGGTTCGCCCACTTTTTTTGCGAGCTGGTCGAAAATCGAAAACATCACTGTTCCGCCGCAGCCGAGGTTATACCATTGTTTGTAGGCTATTTCAGCGGTTTCTGCGGGATCAAGTTTCACATAGGGCCAGGGCCATGTCTTGGCAAGCGGTTCTTCGTCTGATGCCTCTGCCGAGCTTACGGCGAATTTTCCGACAAAAGCTCCGGCTCCCAGAAGTGCCGCCTTTGCCAGAATGTCTCTGCGGGATATCTTTGCATCCATAATTAAACCTCCGAATGAATCGTTATATAAAATTTTATATAACGCGAGATGCGTAAAAAAATCACGGTTATGGGGGATAACCGTTTATAGAGAGCAATATAATGCTTTGTATATATATCTTTGTATATTCAGTCAATACAATATTGTTAGGGATATGACCGGAAAAATCCCTGTATTTTTCATAGTTTTTACAACATCATGTCAGCTATGACCAATAAATAAATTGTTTTTTAAGAAAAATAACGAAAAAATCGTAAGTTGCTAATGATACAAAAAGTATCTTAAAAAGTGTTTATGAACTTCACCCGGCTCGCGAAGGTTCGCTTAACACTTCGCGAACCGAAGGCGAAGCGTTAGATTATTATGATGCGCCTTTTATTTCCACGCGCCGGACATCAGTCTTCTGCGTTGGTTTTCTGGGTATGGTGACCGTCAGCACGCCTTTTTTGAAAGCTGCCGATACGTTTTCCCTGTCAGCATCTTCAGGCAGTGAAAGCATTCTGCGGAACGAACCGTATGATCTTTCGATCCTGTAGAAGCTGTTGTCTTTGGATTCTGATTCCTGTTTCTTTTCACCCTTAATAACAAGGGTGTCGTCTGCAATTTCAAGCTGAATGTCCTTTTCGTCCACGCCGGGAATTTCAACATTTACAGTGTATTGCTTTTCAGAAGCCGACAGATCTAAAGTCGGTTTGAAAAGTTCTGCCGAGGGAACCCTTCCGAATCCGAAAGGGTGTACTCCGAAACCTTTAAATGCCTGATCGAAAAGTTTGTCCATTTCACTGTGGAGCTGCTGAAGAGGGCTTTGAATCTGCTTGTCAGTTACGGCAAACGGCATCGGTTTGCCGGATTCCTCTTCTTCTTTATTAAACCAGTTCCAAGGGACAAATTTTTTTACGTCCATAACATACCTCCTGTTATTTTCCCTTTTTGTGGTTGTTGTACGGTGTGTTTCACCCATGATTATAAAATTAAACCTGAGTCTTAGTGCGTCAAGTATTTTTAGTAATGTAAGTGCAGATGTTGTGGTAAATTATTCTGAGTAGATCATTTTGACGGTCATTCCGCCGTCTATTGTGATGTTTTGTCCTGTGATAAAACCGGAACTGATGATGAAGTCAACGGCAAGTGCTATGTCATTTGGTGTGCCGACACGTCCGGCGGGGTGCTGTGCATGGTCAATGTCTGTCGGGGTATAGTTTTCATCGGTGTTTATCCAGCCGGGGCTGATGCAGTTCACCAGAATGTCAGGACCCAGGCTTACCGCGAGTGAGTGTGTCAGAGCCGCAACGCCGCCCTTTGAAGCGCTGTAGGCGAAGGTATCGGGTTCCGACTGGAAAGCTCTGGTGGACGAGATGTTTATGATGTGTCCTTGTTCCATGACCTCCGACGCGTATTTTGCGAAGAGGAAAGAACCTGTGAGATTTACATCAATCACCCTCTGCCAGTCCGCCAGCGTGATTTCGTTCAGGTTCAGGCGTGCAGGCGCTGCAATACCTGCGTTATTCACCAGAACGTCCAGTTTTCCGCATTTTGCGATACAGTCTTTAACGGCTGACTCGTCCGCACAATCGGTCTTTATGAAGACTGCCCCTGTTTCTCTCGCAGTTTTTTCTCCGATAGGGTCGATATCCGCAATGAACACACGGTGTCCTTTAGCTGTCATAAACCGGACGATGCCTTTACCGATGCCCTTAGAACCGCCTGTGACAAGTATGTTTTTCATACTTCGATGATACGGTATTGCGGGCTGGATTTACAAGGTTTATTATTTTTTATGAGGTAAATATGCTTAAAACTTTTTTTATATATCTGCTTTTCCCGTGTGTCGTTTTTGCGGCTCAGTTCACAGGCACAGGATTCGGAGAAACACAGGACGAGGCTCGTTTAAACGCTCTTTCCGACCTCTCCGCACAGCTTCTTGTTCAGGTTCGTTCTGAAATTTCCGTTTCAGAAAATATCTCCGGCGAAAAAGAGGGACAGAGAAATGTTTCAGCCTTATCCGACGTCCCGCTGCTGGGTGCGCAGGTTTCTTATGCTGCGGATACGAAACAGTATGAGGTGAAAGCTGTTCTGGATACGGAAAAGAGCCTGCCGATGTATGAAAAAATGCTTAAAGAACTTGCTTTACAGATTCGCACCGCGCTTGCTCAAACCGACGGAAAGACCGGACAGTCCGCAATAGAGACTCTTGAAAAGACATATGCGCAGGCTGACACCTATGAAAAGGCGTATGCGGTTGCACAGCTTCTGGGGAGCACTCTTGCAAAGGACACGGATTTTTCATCTGCTGCCGTATCCGAGCGCCTGACCTCTCTTCAGAAGACAGCCACAAATCTTGAGGATGCTGTCTATATACTGACAAAAAACGTGTTTCAGAGAAATATATATGTTCTGCCGCCTTCTGCACCTTCAAGCAGTGAGGTTACGCAATTTGCAGAAGCTGTTCAGGCAGTTGTAGAGGGCGGGGTAAATTCGGTTGAAAAGCCGTCCGAAGCGGAATACCGAATGAGCGGCGAGTATGCTGTTCAGGGCAAAAGCATTCTGCTGACTTACAGACTGATCAGAATAGAGGACGGTACCGCGGTTACAGCCAGAACCGTAAGGCTGGCTCCCGCTGCATTTGCAGGGCTGGATTATATTCCGAAGACCGCCGATTTTGATAAACTCCTTAAGAACGGAATAGCCGTTTCAAAAGATTTCCGCGTAGACATTTCAACAAACAAAGGGAACATAAATCTCCTGTTCAAGAATGCCCAGACGGTGGAGATACTCGTTAAAACTTCCGCTCCCGCTTATATTTACGCTGTCGGTCACACACTTAAAAAAAACTGAAAGGTATTCTTATCTCCTTGAGTTTCAACGGGCAGAGGGAGCAAGGCGCTTTGTGCGCTTCATAAACGCCGACGATGCGAACAAATGGGTCAGTCTGGGCGAGTTCACGGTGACAAAGCCTTTCGGAGTTGAGAGTATACAGATAGTCGCATCCTCAAAAGACCCTATGTCACTGATACCTTACAGCCGCAAAGACCCTGAAACCGGGCTTTATGTGGTGAACACCGATCCTGCGAAAGCTGTTTCCACAATGCGCGCACTCATTAATACCGGGATAAAGAAAGAACAGGAAAATATAGCAGAGGCGGTACTGACATTCACAACCGCACAGTGAGGTTAATTAACTTTTGTAACATAATATAAATATTAATAAAATAGTTGAACAATCCCAGTGTCCCTCCTATCTTAGTTAAACAGTAGTATAACTGTAAAATTCAGTCAGGAGGAATCATGTCTGACAAAATGTTTATTTCACGTCGTAAGTTCCTTAAAACAACGGGTATTACGGCAGGACTGGCAGCAGTTGGAGGCAGTCTCATAGCTTTTGAGACGGCAGAGGCAAAGGGTAATGACGCCCACAACACTCACACCGCCGCACAAAAAAACAGCGGCATACCCAGAGCAAGGATGTTCTTCACCAACGTTCTGGATTTCAACATACTCTCTGCGGCCGCTGAGAGAATATTCCCAAAGGACGAACTTGGACCCGGAGCAGTTGAACTTGGAGTTCCTTATTTCATAGACCATCAGCTTGCGGGTGCTTACGGGTACAACGCAAGGGAATATATGGTCGGACCCCACTTTGAAGGCGCGCCGACGCAGGGTTATCAGACACCGCTTCTGAGAAAGGATCTTTTTCTTCAGGGGATTGCGGCGATCAACAAACAAGCTAAGACACAATATAAATTGGACTTCCCCGACCTTTCGCCTGCACAGCAGGACGACATCCTTAAAATGTGCGAAAAAGGAGACATAAAGACGGATGGCTTTAAATCGTCCTTCTTCTTTTCTGTTTTCAAAAGCGCGGTTATTGCAGGTGTTTATGCCGACCCGATGTATGGCGGCAACGCAGACATGAGCGGATGGAAAATGAAACAGTACCCCGGCGCAAGAATGGCGTATACGGACATTATCGAAAGCGACAAGTTTGAGAACATCGAACCTATTTCGCTTGCTGATATGATGTAAGGGGGTGCTTAAATGGCTAAAATTCTTAACAAAACAGATGTAGTTACTGTCGGTGTCGGATTTACCGGAGGCGTTATTGCCGCGGAATGTACAAGAGCAGGGCTTAACGTTGTTGGGCTTGAGAGGGGCGGTTACAGAACCGTAGACGATTTCATGGAGATACACGACGAATGGCGCTATGCCATCAATTATGGACTTATGCAGGATCTTTCAAAAGAGACCATAACGTTTCAAAACAACAGAGGCATGCGCGCACTGCCCATGCGCCAGCTCGGTTCTTTCCTCCTCGGCGACGGTCTCGGCGGAGCAGGGGTACACTGGAACGCAATGAATATCCGTTTCTTTCCCTATGATTTCGAGATTAAGTCGAAAACAAAGGAACGCTACGGAAATAAGCTTTCAAATGATTATCTTCTTCAGGATTGGGGACTGACCTATGACGAGATAGAACCTTATTACACAAAATTCGAGTATGCCATCGGTACTTCGGGCGAAATGAAAAGTCCGTTCGACGGCAAACGCTCCAAACCATATCCCATGAAACCGCTGGTTAAAACCAAAATACTTTCAAATTTTGAAAAGGCAGCTCAGAAACTCGGATGCCACCCGTATATGACGCCTGCCAGCATTTGTTCCGATGCATACACAACCCCCTACGGCGAGGATCTTAACCCCTGCCAGTACTGCGGTTACTGTGAACGCTTCGGCTGCGAATACGATGCGAAATCCAGCCCCATCAACACTCTTATCCCTGTTGCGCAGAAGACCGGAAAATATGATCTGCGCTGTAACGCCAACGTTGTCGAAGTTATGAAAAAAGGCGACAAGGTCACAGGCGTTAAGTATGTGGACACGCTTACAGGTGAGGAATACATTCAGCCAGCAGATATCGTTGTTCTTTGCAGCTTCGTCATGAACAATGCAAAACTTCTGATGCTCTCCAAAATCGGCGAAATGTACAACCCCGAGACCGGAAAAGGTACGCTGGGCAGAAACTTCTGCTATCAGGTGACACCCGGTGCAACCGGATTTTTTGATGAACAGATGAACGTTTTCGCAGGGGCGGGAGCGCTTGGCGTCAGTCTTGACGACTATAACGGAGACAACTTCGATCACTCCAAACTGGACTTCATCCACGGCGGACTTATAACCATGCTCAATGCAGGTTCAAGACCTATCGGTTCAAACTCAGTGCCGAAAGGAACGCCTTCATGGGGAGCGGAGTTCAAAAAAGCCTCTGTTTATAACTTTACAAGGGCGCTCGGTGCAAGCGCACAGGGAGCGTCCCTGCCCCATAAAGAGAATTTCCTTTCGCTGGACGACACTTATAAAGATGCATACGGTCTGCCTCTGCTGAAAATGACATATAACTTCACAAAGCAGGACAGGGCGATGTTCTCGTATCTCAGCGAAAAAATTGAGAACCTGCTCATGGCTATGGGTGCAAAATCTGTAAGCTCCAAACCCAACGGTGAGAATTACAACATCGTGCCTTATCAGTCAACCCACATCACAGGCGGAACCGTGATGGGCAGAGACCCCAAAGACAGCGTTGTGAATAATTACATGCAGCATTGGGATGCTGACAACCTGTTCGTTGTGGGCGCCGGAAACTTCCCCCACAACGGCGGATGCAACCCCACGGACACTGTGGGCGCACTTGCATACAGATGCGCAGAAGGTGTTCTTAAGTATAATAAAAAATCCGTATCACTTGTATAATGTCTGTGCGGGCGGCGTAAAAAGCCGTCCGCTTATTTAATCCATTATTCAATTAATAATTGCTTGTTTTATTTCTGCTGATAATGCGGTAACATACGCGATCAATAAACCATAAGGATATCGCATGTATCAAAAAGTAACAGTCATCAACAAGACCGAGCACGCGAATCTTAAATTCATGCAGCTTAAAGACCTTGATCACGCTGTTAAAGCGGCGAACGTTCCCCTCACCATCGGCGAGTTTTATGCGGCATGCAAAAGCCAGCCCATCCTTTTCGTAAAATCCGGCGAAAATATGCTCCCAACGGCGCTTTTAGGCATTAAAAACGAAGAAAACCTGTTTATCAATGCCGAAAAGAACTGGATGCCCACAGAATATTGTCCCTTTTTCATAAAAAGATATCCGTTTATTTTTGTGAACGTGCAGGACAGGCTTACCCTTGCATATGATACCGACAGCCTGAGTGCTAATATGGAAACCGGTGAAGCTATATTCGACGAAAACGGAGAACAGACGGATTTCATAAAGAAGATACTTGATCTTATGAACAAGTATCAGGCAGATTCCGAAGCCTCCGCCGCTTTCGGCAGAGAGATAGTGGAACTCGATCTGTTTGAACCGTTTGAGATAACCATGAACGTCGGACCAAATAAATATCAGATAAACGATTTTCACATCATCAGCGAGAAAAAATTTAATGAAATGCCCATGGAAAAGAAGACCATGCTCATTGAAAAAGGATTCTACAGCCTTGTTCTTGCGCATCTGCTCTCGCTTTCAAACATGGATAAACTCGCGGTGCTTGAAAGCATGAGACTTGCAGGAGCAAAAAATGCGTAAACTTTTAATTGCAGCCGTACTTTGCATGGCAGTTTTCTCTGCCTATGCCGCAGAACCCACAGAACAGGAACTGGTCATTTTCACCGCATGGAAGTATAAGGCGGATTATTCCAAACAGCCGCCGGAAGCACAGGAAGAACTCTATAAAGAGTATTCAATGGTTTCGGTTGTCGCGCCTAAGATACTTGCAGAGGGACTTGCAAACGACATTGACTACAAAGTCGCATCCGAAACAATCGCCTTTGAAATATGGATGAAAAAATATACCGACGGACTCACTATATCTGACGAAGACCTTCAAAAACTTTATGAGGCTAGAGACATAAAGACTGCTCCCGCTTACAGTCTCCACAATATACTCGTTAAAGACGAAAAGACCGCTGATGCCATGATCAAATCGTTTGCGGCAGTTAAAGACAAAAAAGCTCTCACCGCAAAATTTGAAAGCACAGCCAAAGAAAAATCACAGGATTTTATCACCAGAGAGAAGGGCGGAAATGTCGGCTGGGTCGATCTGAACAGGCTCGACAGGTCATTACAGGAAGCCCTTAATGATAAAAAAACAGGTGATATCTTCAAAAACAGCGCAGGAGCTAACGGATGGCAGATAATCTATGTGGATGATTACAAACCTTCCAGAAAAGCTTCTTTTGAAGAGGCGAAACCTATGCTGACCAATATCTATAAGCAGGTTGAGCTTGGTAAGAAGATTAAGTCTATGACCGAAGGTCAATAGAACGTTAAACCCGCCGTTAAAAAGGCGGGTTTTTTAAATTATTCCGGCAGTTTCTGCTCGAAAGTTTTAAGCAGTTGGTTCAGAGTGTCTATCTGTTCTACTGTCAACCCGTCCGTTATGCGTGCTTCTTCCGCAATGTGTGCTTTCAGGCACATGCTGACGGTTTCAAATCCCGTGTCCGTAAGCTGTACAGGCAGGCTTCTTTTGTCACTGCTGTCTTTCAGCCTTCTCACAAGTCCCTTTTTTTCAAGATGGGTCAGTCTGTTCGTCATGGTGCCGGATGTCACCATCAGTGTGTCGAACAGCTTTGTGGGGCTGAGACAATAGGGTTCGCCTGATCTGCGCAGTGTAGCAAGAACATCGAATTCCCATCGGGTCAGTCCGAACTTTGCAAAATTATCCTCAAGCATTTTGGATATCAGGGTATAAAGCCTTGTCATCCGCCCCAATAGCTCCATCGGGGCGAGGCTTTCGGTTATTCCTTCATCTTTCCATTGCTGAATTATTCTGTCAACTGCGTCCATAGTTACCTCAATATATCTTGACATCAAGATAAATATATCTTAACGTCAAGATATATTGAGGTGATGATAATGCAAAACGGAAAATTAATCCAGTTAAGTTTGCTTACGGCTCTTGCACCCATGATATGGGGTTCCACATATATTGTTACGACTGAGCTTCTGCCGGAGGGCAGACCGTTCATCGCAGCGGCGATAAGGGTTCTTCCTGCGGGGCTTTTTCTTCTTTTAATAAGCAGAAAACTTCCTTTATGGAAAGACCTGCCGAGGGTTTTTCTGCTTTCGTTTCTGAACATAGCATTTTTTCAGGCGATGCTTTTTATTGCCGCATACAAACTGCCGGGCGGAATAGCCGGAGCCATTGGTTCTGTCCAGCCGCTGTTTGTGATTTTTTCGTATGGCTTTTTGAATCTGCGAAACCGAAACTGACGTCTCTGATTTTCACTTTGACAGCGATGGCAGGTATGCTGATGATTCTGATTCGCGGCAATGTGGAGCTTAACACAGTTGGCGTCGCATGCGGATTTGCGGGCGCGGTTGCTATGGCGCTTGGTATATACCTGTCATCAAAATGGAAATTCGGGGTTAACAACCTGACGTTTACCGGATGGCAGCTACTTTTCGGCGGTATAATGCAGCTGCCTGTAGCGCTGATTGTGGAACCGCTTCCCGAAGCACTGGTTTTGAAAAACTATATAGGTTATGCATATCTCTGCGTTTTCGGAGCGCTTGTCAGTTATTTTCTGTGGTTTCGCGGGATAACAGGAGGTTTGCCGCCGCTTGCGGTAGCTCTTCTGGGTTTTCTAAGTCCTGTAACGGCTATTTTCAATGATCGGCTGTTTCTGGATAAGAACCTGACCGCAATTCAGTATGCAGGCTTTGTTCTTGTTCTCTTCAGCATAGCAATGGTTCAGAAAAGCGTGTTGAAAAAATGAATTGCAGCTTTGTCAGATACTTTAAATATTGTTGTGCAAAAAATACTCAATTATGTTGCTTTATTCTTCCGATATCAGTATAACTGATGTTGGAAAAAGGCTGTTGTATAAGGGATAATTTTCTATATAATTAAACTTTTT
>NZ_JAJOIL010000042.1 GCF_021209385.1 Seleniivibrio sp.
TTGTACCTGATGTTGCAACAGTTTTGATATCTGTTACTGATGCAACGTTTGTAGTGTTGTCTGTTCCGGCAGCGGTAGTGATTTCACCGCCCACAGCGTCGTCGCTGAGGGTCATAACGTCTGTTTTGTAAACTGCGTTTTTACCTGCTGAAACTTCAATATTCAGGTTATAGTTGCCTTCTGCAACTTTGCCTGTGACATTTACGTCAATGGCTGAAGTGTTATCTGTTGACCAGAGCGCTGTTGAATCACCGTTCAGCAGTTTCTTGGTGTTGAACTCTGTTGATGAAGCAACGCGGTCGATCTCTTCTTTAAGCTGATCTACTTCTTTCTGGATCTCTGAACGGTCGTTTGATGTGTAAACGCCGTTGGAAGCCTGAACAGCAAGCTCTCTCATTCTCTGGGTCATTTCCTGAATGGTAGCCAGACCGCCTTCAGCAGTCTGAAGCATTGAAATACCGTCCTGGGCGTTCATGGAAGCTCTTTTAAGACCTGAAATCTGCCCGCGCAGTTTCTCAGAAATAGCAAGACCTGATGCGTCATCAGATGCGCTGTTGATTCTGAGACCTGAGGAAAGTTTCTCAAGGTTTTTGGAAATGTTGTTGCTTGTCTGGTTTACATAACTCTGCGCAACGAGAGAGTTCGTGTTAGTGTAAACTGTGAGTGCCATGATATTACCTCCGTGTAATATTTCACCGGCATCCGTGCCGATGATAAAATGGTATGGCAAACTTGTTGCATTTGCAGAGCATAAAGTATGCTCTATTTCCGATTGTAGGTTATAGCTTCATTGTTAAAGTGCTCTTAAAAAGGATGCACCCCCATCGGGAACTAAAAACAAAAAAAGACCGACGCTGTATCTCATACAGTCATCGGTCTGATTGCTTCAGTACCTTTTCTTATTCTTCTGTGGTAATAGTATCGTCCCGGCAAAAAGAAACTTAACAGAAATTGTTTATTTTTTGACCACTTATTTTTATTTTCTTGAGAATCTTGATTGGACGGGGGTTTGAAGGAAAAATGTCAGAAATAGCTGAAAACTTTAATGTTTTATTTTTATTAGAAATGACATATTAAAATTAAATATTAACATATCGGAAATTATGCCTGAAAAATGCGCACCGGACGAGATCTGAAAATGAACAGAAAAAACGTGCTTTCAGCGTAACTTGCGAAACAAAAAAAGCGGCTTTTGGAAGCCGCTTTCTGTAAAAATTCATTATTTATTTTTATTCCAGAACAATACACATTGCGCCGGATGTGGCTGCATCGGGATAGGCAGCCGCGGCGGTTGTGGTTGCTGTTGCTGCGTAACGTATATCACCTGTGGTTCCTACTCCGTCGTCAAACTGAGTGTCGATGGACTCTGTAACGTCTGACATAATCGAAGAGAAACATACAAGGTTGTTGTCGGAGAAGCCCATTATATTTGCTGTGCCTGTTGCGGATGTTCCGGTGGTCCCTCCGCCGAAAACGTTGTTAGGTTCAGTTTCGCCGTTGCCCGAATAGAGATTTTCGTCTCTGAGGTCGCCCCAGAAAGTACTTGTGCCGGTATCTATTTTGCCGTTTGAATCGGCGTCGCCTGCGATATTTCCGGTTCTGTCAAAATAAGTCATGTAGGCAGTCTGAATGTTTTGATATTCTCTGTACAGTTTCTTTGTTTTTGCACTTTTAACCAGTTCCGTACCTTTTACCACACCGCCAAGGATAACGCCTATGATAACAAGTACGATAGCAAGTTCTACCAGTGTAAAACCTTTGCTGTTATTCATTTATTCCTCCTGTCTGATAATTGCAGAATAAAAAGATAATACTATAATATAAGGTAAAATCAACATGGAAAAGCTCTCATCAACCAGTGTTCACGAAACTATTACAATATATTTATATTGCACAGTTTGCCACTATGGCTATTTTTATGTTGAATACTTGATAGGGTTGTGATATAACCCTTGTTCCGTTGAAAAAGATAATCCCAGAGGTAAACATAGATGAAAAAAGATATCCATCCTAACGTACAAGACGTTGTATTCAAATGCGCATGCGGTGCTGAAATACCCGCAAAATCAACAGTTGCACCTGAAAAAGCCACTGTAGCGATTTGCTCTTCATGCCACCCTTTCTTCACAGGCAAGCAGAAGTTCATAGATACTGCCGGCCGTGTTGAAAAATTCATGAAGAAATACAACAAAGCAAAATAATTTCAGAATTATGGAAAACAGCAGCGGCCGCAAAGGCGGGCTTAATGTTAAGCTGGTTGCAAAAACAGCCGACGGAGAGCTTGTTTCCGCGTTGGCCGCTAAACTGTGCTATTCCGATTCCGACATCGACGGACTGCTTGAGAAGATAAGCAGTAAGGAACAGTCGGACTTCATACAGAAGATAGTGTCCATGGGACACCATTCAGTGTTGGAGCATCTGAATTTCACCTTCGGCGTTGAAGGCGTGTCCAGAGCTCTCACTCACCAGCTTGTCCGCCACCGCATAGCCAGCTATTCCCAGAAATCCCAGAGATATGTCAAGCACGGTCCGGAGTTTGAATACATCACTCCCCACACAATTGCAGACAAACCTGAACTTCTTGAGCAGTATGAACAGGCGATGCAGGACATCGGCAGGGCATATGATGCACTTCTTAAGGCGGGAGTTCCGGCGGAGGACGCGCGATACGTTCTTCCCAACGCCTGCGAAACAAAGATAATCATAACAATGAACGCTCGCGAGCTTCTGCATTATTTCTCAATCCGCTGCTGCGAAAGAGCGCAGTGGGAGATACGCGAGATGTCTTTCCAGATGCTTCGTCTGTGCCGCAAAGAGGCTCCGTCAATATTCGGCGATGCAGGTCCCGGATGTGTTCGCGGTAAATGCCCCGAAGGTTCCTTCACATGCGGAAAGGCGAAAGAGATAAGAGAAAAGTTCACCGACAAAAACAACTTTCTTTAGCGTTTTTGTTCTATAGTCTTATATTCCATAAACAGATTGATTCGCTTACTTTTGTGAATGATTGCGTTCATTTGTCTTTGCGAGCGAGAGCGAAGCAATCTGATAAAATGAGATCGCGTCGGGCGTTGCCCTCGCGAAGACGGAACGTTTCTCTTGAAGCGTTTTCATAAGTATTTTAAGGAAGTGAATAATGGCAAAACCAAACATAGGTGGACAGGCAGTTATTGAGGGCGTTATGATGCGCGCTCCCGAAAGATTCGTAATAGCCGTCCGCAAGAGTGAAAACGAAATAGTAGTTAAAAAGGAAGATGTAAAACTCGATAGAAACAAAATATTCAAAAAACCGCTTGTCAGAGGTCTCATAGCACTTTACGATTCCCTTATTCTGGGTATCCGCGCTCTTAATTTCAGTGCGTATCACTCAACAGGAGAGGGCGAGGAGCATATGAGCAAATCTGCCACGCTTTTCAGCATGGCAATGGGCATCGGGCTTGGGCTTCTGCTTTTCATATACCTGCCTTTGCAGATAACCGAGCTTATGAAGCACCTTCTGCCGAGCCTTCATACATCGTCGCTGCTTTACAACGCTGTTGACGGTGTCATCCGTGTGGTATTTTTCGTCTTATATGTCTGGGGGATATCGTTCCTTAAAGATATAAAACGCGTGTTCCAGTACCACGGTGCGGAGCATAAATCCATTTTTGCCTATGAAGAGGGGCTTGAACTCACAGTTGAGAACGCCAGAAAGATGAGCCGTTTTCATCCCCGCTGCGGAACCAGCTTCCTTATTATATTAATGCTGGTGTGTATCCTGACCTTTTCGCTTATTCCCAACAACGCGAACTTTTTTGTTAAGCTGGGGGCAAGACTGGTGTTCATTCCAATTATTGCAGGCGTGAGCTACGAAATACTGAAACTTAGCGGAAAGTTCCACAAGAACCCCATAGTAAAATTTCTGATAATGCCGGGGCTTATGCTCCAGAAGATAACCACTCAGGAACCTGACGACAGTCAGCTTGAGGTGGCGCTGATTTCCATCCGTGCATCGCTGGATATGGAGATACCCACAGAAGGGATAACAATAGTAGACTGAGGAAGAGATGTTTGACAAATTACAGGAAGTTAAGACCAAGTACGAAGAGATGACGAAACTGCTCACAGATCCGGAGGTAATTGCGGATCAGGAGCATTTCATGAGGATATCCAAAGACCACGCGGAAATGCGTCCCGTCGTTGAGAAATATGACGAGTACATGTCTGTTAAGGCGTCTTTGGAAGAGGCGAAAAGCATAGTTGCATCATCCGACGACAAAGACCTTATTGAGCTTGCGGAGATGGAGCTTGAAGAGAACAAGGATTCTCTTGACCGTATGGAGGGTGAGCTTAAAAAGCTTCTTCTGAAAAAAGACCCATACGACCATAAGAACATCTTCCTTGAAATACGCGCAGGAACGGGCGGCGACGAAGCTTCTCTTTTTGCGGCTGTGCTTCTTAAGATGTATTCCCGCTATGCCGAGATGAGCGGCTGGAAGGTTGAGATTGTTGATTTCAACGAAACCGGCGTCGGCGGGTATAAAGAGGTTGTGGCGCTCATCAAAGGTTACGGCGCATACAGCAAACTGAAATTCGAGGCTGGCGGTCACAGGGTGCAGCGTGTTCCCGAAACGGAATCAGGCGGACGTATCCATACATCCGCGTGTACGGTTGCGGTGCTTCCCGAAGCGGAGGACGTTGACGTTCATATCGAACAGAAAGACCTGCGTGTTGACGTTTACCGTGCCGGCGGCGCAGGCGGACAGCACATTAACACCACCGACTCTGCCGTGCGAATGACACACATCCCCACAGGAATAGTTGTCACATGTCAGGATGAGAGAAGCCAGATAAAGAACCGCGAAAAAGCCATGAAACTTCTGAAATCCCGCATCCTTGAGGCGGAGATTGAGAAAAAGAACTCAGAAGAGGCTGCCAGCAGAAAGCTTCAGGTGGGTTCCGGCGACAGAAGTGAACGCATCAGAACATATAACTTTCCCCAGAACAGGGTGACTGATCACAGAATAAAGGAATCCGCAAACCTTGACAGGTTTCTCCTCGGTGAGATGGAGGATATGATCGAAGCGACAATTGCGTTTGATCAGGCGGAGAGACTCAGAGAATCGGGGCTTTGATGAAGCTGGCGGAGTTCATCGGTTTTGTCCGTGAAAACTGCCTGCCGAATCGCCACGATGCCCTTGAATTGGCATCGAAAGCGTTTTCAATAGACTATTCAAAGATACCTCTGCACCTGTCGGACGAGATTGAGCTGACGGAAGGGATTCAAAACATGCTGGAAAGGCTTCAAAAAGGCGAGCCTCTGGCATATGTCATCAACAATAAATCATTTTACGGTTTGGATATGTACGTTGACGGGCGGGTGCTGATACCCCGCCCTGAAACGGAACTTGTAGTTACCGAGCTTCTTGAGCGTTTCGGTGCGGAAACAGAACTTAAGGTACTGGATATCTGTACCGGATCAGGCTGTATTCCTGCGGCGCTTCTTGCGGAACGACCGCTCTGGACGGCTGATGTTATTGACATAAGTTCAGACGCTCTTGATGTTGCGGAAATCAATCTTGGCAGGTATGCTCATGGAAGGTTCCGTTTAAAACAGGGCGACGCACTGAAAATGTCGGATTACCCCGCAGGCGGTTATGACATAATAACCTGTAACCCGCCTTATCTGACTGAAAACGAGTGGGAAAATTCACCGGAATCGCTGAAATATGAGCCGAAAAACGCTCTCAGCGACGGCGGCGACGGGCTTTCATTCTACAAAAAACTATTGGACATGATACCCGATTTATGCAATAAAAACGGGGTGGCGCTCTTTGAGCTTGGGCAGGGGCAGTCTGTGGCTGTGACGGCTTGGATTAAAGGGCAAAATTACAGAATTATCAAAGATTATCAAGGGATAGAAAGGGTACTGGTTTGGACAAACTCGTTATAGAAGGCGGCCGCGAATTAAACGGCACAATACGCATCAGCGGCGCAAAAAATGCCGCACTCCCCATCCTCTCCGCTGTCATTCTTGCCGACGGCGAATACAACATAAGCGAAGCACCCGAACTGGTCGATATCTCGACAATGCTCAAACTCCTGAAAGAGTTCGGCATAACATCTGAAAGAAACGGAAAATCCGTTAAGATAAACAGTGTTTATGATCAGGATGCGTTCACTGCTCCATATGAGCTGGTAAAAACCATGAGGGCAAGCGTTCTGACACTGGGGCCGCTCCTTGCCAGAAAAGGCAAAGCAAAGGTATCGCTGCCGGGCGGATGCGCCATAGGCGAGCGTCCGGTTGACCTGCACCTGAAAGCACTTGAGGCTATGGGCGCAAAGATATCCGTTGAACACGGCTATATCGACGCGGAGTGTCCCAAGCTGAAAGGCGCTATAATAAACTTTGACATAGTTACCGTTACCGGTACCGAAAATATAATGATGGCGGCATGCCTTGCCGAAGGTGAAACCATACTGCGCAACGCCGCACAGGAACCGGAGGTCGTTGACCTTGCTAATTTTCTGAAAAAGATGGGCGCACGCATAACGGGCGAAGGTACCAGCGAGATACGCATTGTCGGCGTTGAAAAGCTTTTCAGCGCAGATTATTCCGTAATGCCCGACCGTATCGAGGCGGGAACGTTCATCTGCTGTGTCGGCGCTGCCGGCGGAAGCGTTGAGATAACCAACGTACCCGTTGACGTTATGCGCACAACACTGGATAAGATAGCCGAAACAGGACTTAAGATTGATAGAATAAACAGCACCACCATAAGAGTTACAAAGGTTAAGCCGCTGATTTCAACTGACATATCCACAGCTCCCTATCCGGGATTTCCCACAGATATGCAGGCTCAGTTCATGAGCCTTATGGCTGTTGCGAACGGCTTTTCGGTTGTTACGGAGAATATATTCGAGAACAGGTTTATGCACGTTGCCGAGCTTAAAAGGATGGGCGCGGACATTAAACTGAAAGATAAATCCGCTATGATACGCGGAGTGAAATCCCTTACCGGAGCGCCTGTTATGGCATCCGATCTGCGCGCCAGCGCAAGCCTTGTGATAGCAGGACTTATGGCGTCAGGTAAAACGGAGATATCAAGACTCTACCACCTCGACAGAGGATATGAGGATTTTGTTGAAAAACTTAGCGGGGCGGGTGCCTGCCTTGCAAGGGTAAAGGAATAATGAGAACAGACGACTGCATAAACGTTGCTCTGCCAAAAGGCAGACTGGCGGAAGATACCATAGAACTTTTCCTTAAAAAAGGGATAACCAGAGAAGGAGTTGTTGATTTCAACTCACGCATGCTGACGTTCCACGACGAAGTGAACAACATAAAGTTCATGATGGTCAGGAACATGGACGTTTCAACATATGTCAAGCATGGCGCCGCCGACATAGGTGTCGTCGGAAAGGATATACTGCTGGAATCCGCCGCAGACGTTTACGAATATCTTGATCTTGGTTTCGGATACTGCCGCCTCTGTGTCGCAGGGGTTAAGGATTCCGATCTTTCATATCGCCACGATATGGTGGTTGCAACAAAATATCCTACACTCACAAAGAACTTTTTTGCGGGTAGAGGTGTCTTCGTTGAGACCATCAAACTTTACGGCTCTATCGAGCTTTCTCCTATAGTGGGTCTTTCGGATTTCATTGTGGATCTGGTTTCCACCGGACAAACACTGAAAAAGAACGGTCTGGTTGAGGTTGAAACAATGCTGGAATCGACAGCACGCCTCATCGGGAACAAGAGCATGGCAAAAGTTAAGTATCAGAGAATACGGGAAATATTGGACGTTGTGGAGTCGGCATGAAGAAATCAACTTTTTTTTTTATCGCGTTAATTCTATTCTCATTTAACGCACTTGCAGCCACTATTGACTCTGTGGAGATAACAGGAAACCGCAGGGTACCCACCGCTACTATTCAGAAATATACAGTTAAACAGGGATCGGAATTTGACCTTGCCGCTGTGGACAAGAGTATCAAAGACCTTTTTGCATCAGGACTGGTTACGGATGCCACTGTCGATATGAAAGTGGACGACGACAGGCTTGTTCTTGTTTATCAGATTTCTGAAAAACCCTATGTAAATAACGTGTATTTCAACGGAAACTCTGAGATTAAAACAAGGGTACTGGAAGAAACTGTGACCCCAATGTCCGGTCAGCTCCTTGACAACAAGAAGGTTGAATCCAACCAGCTTCTCATACAGGAGAAATACGCTGACGAAAAATTCTATTCAGCAAGGATAAACGCCGAGGTTGAAGAGCGCGGAAACAACTCTGTTGATGTCGTTTATTCAATAGACGAAGGTGTTCAGGCGAAAATATACGATATCAAGGTTGTCGGGAACAAACATTTCAAAGCAAAAGAACTGCTTAAAGAGATGGAAACATCTAAAAAAGGTTTCTGGTCATGGCTCTCCGGTTCAGGCAAACTGAAAAAAACCGAGCTGCGCACCGATATGGAAAAGATACGCGCAAAGTATCTGAAAGAGGGCTATGCAAAGGTACAGGTCGGTGAACCTGATATCAATATTTCTGACGATAAGAAAAAGATTTATATCACCATTAAGATAGATGAGGGTGTCAGATTCAAGGTTGCCAATATCGAATATACCGGATATGAGCACGCCACCCCAGAGGAACTCAAAAAGGCGACCACACTCAAAACAGGCGACTGGTTTAACGTTGAGAGCTATCAGAACGATATCAAATCCATCACATCAGTTTTCACTGAAAAAGGTTATGCCTACGCAAACGTTGATCCCGATTCAAAGATGAACGACGAAGCGGCGACCATCGACCTTAAGTTTAATGTTGAAGAGAACATGCTGGTGTATATCAACAGGATAAACATCAGAGGCAATACAAAATCCAGAGACAGGGTCGTCAGACGAGAGTTTGACATAGTTGAAGGCGATCTCTATAACAGCGCACTGATATCCGATTCCAAAAAGCACCTCGAATTTCTGGATTTCTTCGATCAGGTGCGTATCGCAGAAACAAGGGTAGGTAACGATCAGGTTGACCTTGACGTGGACGTGAACGACAAGATGACCGGAATGTTCAGTATGGCGGCAGGTTATTCCAGCGTTGACAAACTGATCGGTACTGTTTCTCTCACACAGAAAAACCTCTTCGGCATGGGATACGAACTGACAACGAAAGCTGAATTTTCAAGCAGTACATCAAACTATACAATCAGTTTTGTAAACCCCTGGCTGTTTGACAGACCCTACAGCTTCAGCGCGGATCTGTTCAACACCAACAGGGAATACGATGACTATGATAAAAAATCAAAAGGTTTTGCTCTTGGTCTCGGTCACCAGATCATAAAACGTAAACTGTACGGAAGTGCTAAGTTCAGATATGAAGAGAACACAATTGACAACGTTGATGATGAAGCGGCTGATATCATAAAAGCGCAGGAGGGTGAATCAACCATCATCAGTATCACACCGACACTGAGATGGTCCACCACAAACCACCCGTATCTGCCCACAAAAGGAAATCAGAGTACTGTATTCACGAAACTGGCGGGCGGACCCCTCGGCGGCGATTATACATTCGGCAAACTTGGATTTGATACATCGCAGTATGTTACAGTTTTCTGGAAGGTTGTTTTCATGGCACACCTTGAAGGCGGATACATACAGATGTTCGACGGTAAAGACGCTCCCATTGCGGAACGCTACAGACTCGGCGGTATGTACAGCATCAGAGGCTACGAATACGGAGACATTTCACCTGCGGATGAGGACGGAAACAAGTTCGGCGGTACTAAGTACATTCAGAACAACTTTGAGCTTGTATTCCCCATCGCTCCCAGCGCACAGCTTATGGGCGTTTTGTTCTTCGATCAGGGGCAGTCATATGATGAAGACGAAGCATTCTTTAAACGCGATCTTGTAAGGTCTGTCGGTGCGGGTTTCCGCTGGTACAGCCCCATCGGACCGCTCAGATTTGAATACGGTCAGCCTCTCAATCCCGATCCGGACGAAGGGCTTTCAGATAAAGGCAGATGGGAATTCTCCATCGGCGGTATGATATAACGGACATAATATCCAATAGGAGGACTTTAGTATAATGAGAACCAAACTTTTCTTTCTTCTGCTGATAATGGCGGTATTTTCCGCGTCGGCATATGCAAAAATCGGCGTTATAGACTTTCAGAAAGTTCTGAAAGAATCTGACGGCGGTAAGGACGTTTACGGAAAATTACAGGCGAAAGCGGATGAATACGATAAAAAACTTGCCGCTTCAAATGAAGCTATAAAAAAGGCACAGCAGGAATATGCAGCGAAAGAAAGCGTTGCAAACGACGATTACAAAGACAAGAAAAGAGGCGAAATCCAGAGAATGATCAGGGATTTCAATCAGAATAAAGACGACTACTCAAAAGACCTGAAAAGACTTGAACTCAGATATCTGAAATCAATTCAGGACGACGTTCTTAAGATTATCGAGGCGCTGGGAAAAGAACTGGATATGGAAGTTATCCTTGAACAGAACAACTCCGGCGTACTGTACCTTAACCCGAAAGTGGACATAACCGATGTTGTTATCCAGAGATACAACGTTGTGTTCAAACAGCAGAAAAAATAATGAAAGCGTCTGTTCTTGCTGAAAAAACAGGCGGAAAACTTATCGGAGCGGACACGGAAGTGTCCTGTGTGTCCTCCTTTGAAGAGATTCGGGAGGGCGCACTCGTTCCGCTTCTGGTGAAGGAACTGCCGGAAGGCGTTCTGGAATCCAAAGCGGCGGCGTTTCTTGTTAAGACAGGTTCAGAAACCGCATCCGGTAAGACATACATAGAGGCGGACGACCCTGAGATGGCTCTTGTTGCCATCCTCGGTCTTGTTCACCAGCGTCCTGTCAGAGAAGCCGGAATACATCTGAGAGCCTATGTCGCGGAATCTGCCGAGATAGGTCAGAACGTGTTTATAGACGCATTCGCGTATGTCGGTGAGAACTGCCGCATAGGGGATAACTGCATAATCCGCGCAAATGTGACCGTCGACGACGGTGTTGTCATGGGCGAGGGATGCGAAATATTTCCCAACGTAAGTCTCTATTCCGGTACAAAACTCGGCAACAGAGTTATTATCCATTCCGGCGCTGTTATAGGCGCGGACGGGTTCGGATATTACCAGCGCGGCGGCAAGAACGTCAAGATACCACATGTGGGCGGCGTTATGCTCTGCGACGATGTCGAGATAGGTGCAAACAGCTGTGTTGACAGAGGAAAATTCAGCGATACCGTCATCGGCGAAAGCACAAAAATAGATAATCAATGTATGGTCGGACACAACTGTGTTCTGGGTAAAAGCTGCATCATGGCTGGTCAGGCGGCTCTTGCGGGAAGCACAACCCTTGGCGACTATGTTGTCATGGGCGCGCGCTCCGGAGCGGCTGATCACCTTAATATCTGCTCAAAAACGATGCTTGCCGGACAGTGCGGAGTTATATCCGATATAGATAAACCGGGCATATACGCGGGGTTCCCTCATACATCCAGAAAAGGATGGCTGCGCGAGGTAGTGCTTCTGCGTTCGCTGCCGGACACAATTAAAAGGATTGATGAGATTGAGAGGAAACTGAATGATGATGGACATTAAAGAGATAATGACAAAACTGCCACACAGATACCCTTTTTTGCTCGTTGACAGGGTGCTGGAGATGGACAGTGAAAGCATAACGGCTATCAAGAACGTTACTATGAACGAACCATTTTTTCAGGGACATTTCCCTTCATACCCTGTAATGCCGGGCGTACTCATTATTGAGGCTATGGCTCAGGTTGCGGGGATTCACACCATTTCCACTGCGGAAGTGGTACCGGAAAACGCCATTTTCTTCTTTATGGGCGTTGACGGCGTGAAGTTCCGCAAACAGGTTGTTCCCGGCGATCAGCTTGTTATGAAGATAAAGGTTATTAAAAAGAAAAAAGATCTCGTAAGAGTAAAGGCGGAAGCATTCGTCGACGATCAGCTTGCATGTGAGGGCGAACTTACTGCCATTATGCGCGGAGCGTAATAGGCAAAGGATATGCCGTCGCGGAGTTAGCCTCAACGGTTTTACCGTTCAAGCGAAACGGAGCGTAAGTGCAGTACGGCTTTGCCGTATCTGACGTTAGTCAAAATAAGCGGAGCGTAAATATGATAGATAAAGATGCGGTTATACACCCGTCTGCACAGATTGCGGACAGCGCGGTGATTGAAAAAGGCGCCTACATAGGCAAAAACTGTATCATAGGTGAAAACGTCATTGTCGGATACAATGCCGTTGTTGAACGCGACACAACTGTCGGCGACGGAACGAGGGTCGGCATGAACGCCCACATAGGCGGCGATCCGCAGGACTACAGCTTCAAAGGTGAAGACACTAAGCTTATCATCGGCAAGAACTGTCTTTTCCGCGAATTCTGTACAGTCCACAGAGCATCCACAAAAGAGGACGTTTGGGAAACTGTCATAGGCGACAACTGTTTCATCATGGCGTATGCCCACGTTGCCCACGACTGCAAACTGCAAAATAACGTCACCATGACAAGCTTTTCCGGTCTCGGCGGTCACTGCCGTGTCGGTTCATACGTTATCATGGGCGGATATGCGGGCGCGCACCAGTTCGTTCGTATCGGTTCCGGCTGTATGATAGGCGGAAAAGCCACGCTCCTTAAAGACGCACCCCCCTACTGTATGCTTGCGGGAACACCTGCAGAACTTGAAGGGCTTAACAGCGTCGGTCTGAAACGCCGCGGAATAGGTCCCGAAGTGCGCATGGAGCTTAAACGCGCCCTGTCCATCTATATGGATCTGACCGTTAAACTTGTTGATCTGCCCGAAGAACTCTCATTCCTCCATCCTTACCCTGAGGTTGTGGAGTTCATCGACTTTATAAAAGACAGCAAAAGAAGCTTTGTAAGAGGCTGATAAGAGAGGATATGTTTGAAAGCTGCCATTGTTGCCGGATATGGCACACTTCCGAGGATCGCTGCTGAAAATCTGCTGAAAAAGGGCGACAGCGTGCTTGTTATAGCACTTGACGAAGCCGTCAGCACAGGTTTTTCTGATATTCAGGGCATCAGTCTTGAAAAGATAAGCGTTACTCAGGTGGGTAAGCTGATCAAACTCCTTAAAAAATATGAAATAGAGAGCGTCCTGTTCGCCGGAAAGGTGAACAAGGCGCTCATCTTTTCCAATCTGAAATTCGACCTGCTGGCAGTTAAGGTTCTTGCGGGGCTCAAAAACCGCAAGGATGATACCATAATGGATGCCATTTGCAGGCTCATCACCGCCGAAGGGATAAAGATAATGGAGCAGACCGAAGCTCTGTACAGCCTTTATCTGCCAAAAGGCGTCTACAGCATGAAACAACCCACAGCAGAACAGGAAAAAGATATTGCTTTCGGATATGAGACGGCGAAAGAGCTTGGCAGGCTCGATATCGGGCAGACAGTTGTTGTTAAAAACAGCGCTGTTATGGCACTGGAGGCTATCGAGGGGACTGATCAGGCTATCGAACGCGGATGCAGACTTGCGAAAGAGGGTGCGGTGGTTGTGAAATGTGCAAAACCGTCACAAGATTTAAGGTTTGATATTCCGACAGTGGGTATTGACACGTTAAAAAATTTATCAGATAATAAAGGTGCGGTGCTTGCTGTTGAAGCGGAAAGCACATTTGTAGTTGAAATAGACAAATGCATAAGGTTTGCCGATGAGCATAACCTAATATTTCTTGCGATATGAGAGAATGAAAGCGGAACACATCAACCCTTTTATAACTTCCACAAGCGAAGTTTTCAGAACAATGCTGAGCATTGATCCGGTGCGCGGACAGCTTTATGTCAAAAGCGGCGAGAAACTGCCGTATGATATATCCGGCATCATAGGTCTTGCCGGTGCGGCGAGCGGCTTTGTTATTATCAGCATGACAGAATCTCTTGCTCTCAAAGTCGTTGAGAAATTCATCGGCGAAAAGAAAGAGAAGATTGACGACGACGTTATGGATGCTATCGGCGAGATACTCAACATGATCGCCGGCGGTGCCAAACAGATATTCTCCCGTACCGGAACAAAATTCAAAATATCAATACCCAATGTGGTTGTCGGAAAAGACCACGTTGTCGGCAAACAGAAGAACGTTCAGTGCCTCGGAATGACCTTTAAGGTCGGCGAAGAGATGTTCGTCATCGAGGTTGCTCTCAGAGACGGAAACTGATCCCCGCTGTGGAAGCTTTCAAAGCAGTCTACATTTTTTTCATCGGCGCCTGTCTGGGCAGTTTTATGAATGTCCTGACATATCGTCTTCCCAGAGGACTTAATATCGCTATTCCCCCTTCATCCTGCACAAAATGCGGACAGAGAATAAAATTCTACGATAATATACCCGTGCTTTCATGGTTTATACTGGGCGGGAGATGCAGAAACTGTAAATCGCCTATATCAATAATGTATCCGCTGGCGGAACTTGGCACCGGACTGATGTTCCTCGGATGCTACCTAAAATTTGGTTTGACCCTTGAGATGTGGCACGGATGCGCAGTTGTGTTTTTTATGCTTGCTGCCGCCTTTTCAGATGTATTTACAGCTGTTGACGACAATTTTGAGTGTGGAATAATACCCGACAGTCTTAATCTTGCCGGATTTATAGTCGGATTCGCCCTTTCATGGGCGCTTTACGGCACCTTTAAGTTTCCGCTTTACGGTGCACTCACAGGTTTTCTGGGACTTTTCATCCCTTCATATCTGTTCAAACTGATACGAAAAAAAGAGGGCATGGGCGGCGGAGATATAAAGCTTATGGCTGTTGTCGGCGCTATGCTCGGAATAAAATCGATATTTTTTGTCATTTTCGCATCAGCCTTTCTGGGTGCGGTGTATGGAATCTCCCTGCAGCTTGTTTCCAGACAAAAAAACATCATACTGCCTTTTGGTCCCTTTATAGCCGCTGCATCAGTTATTTATCTCTTTTATGCGCCGGTGTTCGACGCCCTGTTATACAACAGGTGAGTGAAAAATAACCATCGCGCTCTTGAACATTGCTCTAATATCAGTTATAACGTAAGACTATTTTAAAAGACCGCATATCGGTCGGAGGAAAAGTGTTAAGACCCGAAGAACAAATGGAACAGATAAAACGGGGAACTGAAGAGATTATCAGCGAAGAAGACCTGCTGAAAAAACTTCAGAAATCCTATGACGAAGGCAAACCCCTCAGAATTAAAGCGGGATTTGACCCGACGGCGCCGGATCTTCACCTCGGACACACTGTTCTCATCCAGAAGCTGAAACACTTTCAGGATCTGGGACATCAGGTGATATTCCTTATCGGAGATTTCACCGGTATGATAGGTGACCCAACAGGAAAGAGCGAAACCCGTAAGGCTTTGACAAAAGAGCAGGTTCTCGCCAATGCCGAAACATATAAAGAACAGGTTTTCAAAATACTTGATCCGGAAAAGACAGAAGTCGCTTTCAACAGTACATGGATGGAAGCAATGAACTCTCAGGACATGATAAGACTGGCTTCACAGTATACTGTTGCAAGGATGCTTGAGCGCGACGACTTTTCCAAAAGATACGCAGGAAACAAACCCATAAGCATACACGAGTTTCTGTACCCGCTGGTGCAGGGATACGATTCAGTTGCTCTGAAAAGCGACGTTGAACTCGGCGGAACAGACCAGAAGTTCAATCTGCTCGTCGGACGCGACCTCCAGAGGTCACACGGACAGGCTCCGCAGGTGGCGCTTACAATGCCCATCCTCGAAGGTCTGGACGGAGTGAACAAGATGTCCAAATCTCTGAACAACTACATAGGTATCGCCGAATCACCCGCCGATATGTTCGGAAAAATGATGTCAATATCAGACGACCTGATGTTCAGATACTATCTTCTTCTGTCAGACAGAACGCTGGCGGAGATAGACTCTCTTAAAAAAGCAGTGGCAGACGGCTCAAAGCATCCTATGGAAGCTAAAAAGGAGCTTGCCGTTGAGATAATCACACGTTTCCACTCCGCCGAAGCGGCAGCAAAAGCAAGGGAAGGTTTTGAAAAGATATTCTCAAAACACGAAAACCCCGACGATATGGAAACATGTGAAGCAAAAACAGACGAAAAACTCGTCGATATCATCGACAGACTGAAATTTGCACCCAGCAAAAGCGAAGCAAGACGCACAGCCAAAGCCGGCGGGGTGTATATTGACGGGAACAAAGTCGAAAGCATCGACATCACCCTTGAAAAGGGTGAATATGTATTAAGGGTCGGCAAGAAAAACTTTGCCAGACTTACAGTTAATTAGGAGGATACAGTGTCTATTGTAAGACCTTTTGCGGGCGTACGTTACAACCTTGAGGAAGTGCTTCTGAAAAGCGTGGTAGCTCCGCCATACGACGTCATTTCTCCGGAAATGAAACAGGCTCTGAAAGATAAAAGCCCATATAATGTGGTGACACTGGATCTGCCGGACGGCGCAGACGACAAATACGACAACGCCGCCGCCCTTTACAAACAGTATTGCGATAATAAGATACTTGTAAAAGACGAAAAACCTTCGTTCTATGTTTACGAGCAGGTTTATACATACGGCGGAAAGGAATACGTTCGCACCGGTTTCGTCGGACTTCTGAAGCTGGAAGAACTGGGTAAAGGTTCCGTTTATCCCCACGAGAAAACACTTTCCGGTCCCAAAAAGGACAGATTTGAACTGATGAAGTCTTGCAAGACAGACTTCAGCCAGATTTTCGGTCTCTATATGGACAAAGACAACCGTATGAATCTCGTTTTCAATGAGGCGAAAAAGAATATGCCCACAGCATCCGCAATGGATGAAGACGGGGTTAAGAACACCATCTGGTCTGTCAACGGCGAGAACACCGTACGCATGATTGAAGAGTTCATGAAAGACAAGGCGATATACATAGCAGACGGACACCACAGATACGAAACTGCTCTGAACTACAGAGACTATGCCCGCCAGCAGAACGGCGACGTGCCGAACGAAGAGAAACCTTACGACTACGTTATGATGATGTTCGTGAACTTCTACGACGAAGGTCTGAAAATTTTCCCCACGCACAGAGTGCTTGAGGTGGATTCAGATTTCAGTTTTGAAGGTTTCCTTGATAAACTCCGTTTCGACTTCACTGTCGAAACGCTCACAGATGCAAAATCCGCAGACACTTTTGTGAACGATCCCGCAGGCGGACGCGCAATGGCACTTTATTTCGACAATACATATTATGGCATAAAAGCTAAGGACGAAGTCATCGAAAACCTGAATCAGGTCTACCGTAAGGTCGACACATATCTGCTTCAGGAGGGCATCATGAAGAAATTCCTGGATGTCACAGACGAAAGACTTCTGAAAAAAGAGGGCGTGTACTTCGTGCAGGCTCTTGATCAGATTGAAAAACTCGCCGCCGATAAAAAAGCTGTGGGCTTTATACTTAAAGGTGTGGATATAGAAATTGTGCGTGAAATATCCGAAAGCGGAATGGTCATGCCGCAGAAATCCACCTACTTTTACCCGAAACTTCAGACAGGACTTGTTATCTACCAATTCTGATTTGTCTTGTCTCCCCCTTTGACAAAGGGGGATTAAGGGGGATTTTCATTAAGTATTAATCAATCACCACCCACCTTCTTCTAAAGGAGGGAGAAAAACGCAATTATAACTTTGTCAACACCAGAGGGGCTT
>NZ_JAJOIL010000005.1 GCF_021209385.1 Seleniivibrio sp.
GATGTTTCATCATCTGCGCAACAACTGAATAAGGGATAGTGGCGATATCAACGCCTACTTCCTGAAGCTGGAGCATATGCGCTGTGCTTCTGATGCTGGCGGCGATAACCTCTGTTTCAAATCCGTATGTTTCAACAAGCTGTTGGCACTGGCTGACAACTTCTATACCGTCGTGACCTATATCGTCCAGACGACCTGCGAAGGGGCTGATATAAGCAGCGCCTGCTTTGCATGCCAGAAGAGCCTGATTTGCAGAGAAGATAAGTGTTACGTTAACAGGGATACCTTCGCCTGCGAGGATGCTGGTTGCTTTCAGACCGTCCTTTGTGAAAGGAACTTTAACAACGATATATTCGCTGATGTCCGCAAGCTCTCTGCCCTCTTTAACCATAGTTTCCCAGTCAAGGGCGATGACCTCTGCGCTGACGGGGCCGCAAACGATCTCGCAGATTTCAGCAACGGTCTTTTTAAAATCTTTTTTCTCCTTCGCAATAAGCGAGGGATTGGTGGTAACGCCGTCGAGTATGCCAAGGTCTTTAACCTCTTTTATCTCTTCAACGTTTGCAGTATCAAGAAACAGTTTCATCTTTTTCTCCGCTTTTTTGGGCAATAAACTTGTCCATAGAATCTTTAGAGTCGAAATAGTACACTTTATCGTACAGTTTCACCTTGAACTCTGTGTCTTTGCTGACATAAGTTCCGCTGATGGGGTCAACTGCCGTTTCAAGTGCCTGCGCCTCCTCCCTCACTTTTTTAAGTGACTCAGGCTTACGGAAAAGTTTGAATGCTACAAATGCAATGAGAACGAAAAGAAGTAATTTAACCATAGTTAATCTTCCTGTTTTGCCTCGGCATCCTGTTTTGGTGCCTCGGGTTCTGTATTGTTATTTTCACGGTGGTCGTTTCTGGGACGGAAAGGACGTCTGTTGCCGCCGTCTCTGGGGGCGCCGCCGCCTTTACGCTCGGGAACGATGAGTATCTCTTTAAGATGCCCTTCCCCCTTGCTCACCGTACTGATTCCTTTTATCTGTTTGAGCGCAATGTGTATTTCCTTGCGCACCATTGTGACCATAGGAGCCATTTTGATGGGTTTTCCGGTTCTGCGGACTGTTTTTGCAAGTTTGATCGCTTTGTCCTTAAGCTGTTCAACAACTCTGTCTCTGTAATCCTCAACATCAACGATGAACGTGCCTTCGTTGTCCCCCCAGCTCACCATACGGTTCAGGAGAAACTGCATAGCGTCAAGCATCTGGGCGTTTTTGCCTATCAGAAGTTTTGAATCCGGAGAAATGATGTTGTAAATAACATCGGGGTGTCTGAACTTTGTTTCTATTGTAACTTCATGGAATCCTGCTTTTTCAAGCAGTTCTGAAAGAACCAGCCTGCCTTTGCGTTTGTAGAATTCCACGTCGTTGAATTTAATCTTCACAAGCGCGTTCTTGCCGCCGAAACCGAGAAAGCCTTTGCTTCCTGCTTCAAGGGTTTCAAATGTGATGAAATCCTTGGGTATATTGTTCTCCGAAAGGAAATTAGCTACAGCTTCTTCTGCGTTTTTCCCTTCTATTTCAAAATATTTCATAAAAATCCAGTCTCCGTTTTAGGCAGCCTTTTTATTAATATAATACTGCTGCGCAATTGAAAGTATGTTGTTCGTAAGCCAGTATACCACCAGACCTGCCGGAAAGGTAAGGAACATAAAGGTGAAAATGAACGGCATCAGCATAAATACTTTCTGCTGAATGGGATCCTGTACACTGCTGGGTGTCATTCTCTGCTGGATGAACATTGTTGCGCCCATGATTATGGGTGTTATGTAGTAAGGGTCTTTCATTGAAAGGTCAACTATCCAGCCGAAGAAGGGTGCGCCCTGAAGCTCGATGGCGAGGAGCAGGGTTTTATACAGCGCGAAGAATATCGGTATCTGAAGTATCATGGGGAGACAGCCGCCAAGCGGGTTGACACCCTCTTTCTTGTAAAGCTCCATCATTGCCTGATTCAGCTTTTCTTTATCCGCGCCGAATTTTTCTTTCAGTTCAGTCATCTTGGGTGCGAGTGAACCCATCTTTCTCATGCTGACCATACTTTTATGCGTAAGGGGCAGGGTTGCAACCTTAACAACGATGGTGAGCAGGATGATGGCGATACCGTAGTTATGCACATATCCGAAGATGAGGTTCAGGAAGTAGAGCATAGGGATAGCTATGAAAGCGAAGATGCCGAAGTCGATGCTCTTTTCCAGTTTAAGGTGATAGCCTTTGAGAAGTTCATATTCTTTTGGACCTGCATAGATATTGAAGTCAACGACCTGTCTTGAACCGGGGTTAACCTGTACCGCAGTATCTCCGTAGATGTCCGCTTTTTTATCTTTAGGAACAAATTCGCCTTTTGCGAATGAGTTTGTAATAGCCGCCAGATAATATTTGGACGTATAGCCAACCCATGTGGGTTTGTCATAGGAGACCGTTTCGTCCAGTTTTTCCGGTTTTTCGGTTCTGAGCTTCTTGCCGTCATACATAAGAGGTCCGCCGAAGGTATATTTGTCTTCGCGCAGAGCCTGATTGATGCCGCCTGTCATACCCATGCGGACGGGAACCTCAAGGGTTTTTCCGCCGATGTTGTTGACAGTCACCTTGCCGCTGACAAGGTAGCTTGTTTTGCTTATAACATATGTCTTATCCACAACCATGTCGCCCTGAGAACCTGAAAAGGTCACTGTGATGTTTTCAGCGTCCTCTTTTTTGGAGGTCGTATAGCTGTTCACCAGCGGAACGGTTATGAATATGGAGTCGTCTGTTTTGCTGTCAAAGATTATGTCCTGAAGCGGTTTACCTTCATAGGCAAGAACCTGTGCGCTTCTGATGTTACCTGTGTTCTGATTGAATGTATACTTTGCGAGTGGGGTCTGAACGTCGAATGTAACAACTTTTTCTTTAACTTTCGGAGTGTTGTCCACAGTGAGCTTGACAGAGGGCTCCTGTGTTTTTGCTGTTTCGGTCTGTTCTGTTTTTTGTACGGGAGTTGCTTTGGGAGCGAAGAATGTCTGGAAGCCTATCAGAACCAGCGCGCTGAGACCGAAAGCCAGAATTAAATTCTTATTCATTATGAATTATCCTCCGAGGGTCGTCCTTTTTTCATTTAACAGGGTCGTAGCCGCCCTTTGAAAGGGGGGAACAACGTAAGATACGCCACACTGCCATGAGCGTACCCTTGACAAGCCCTTTTTTACGCAGTGCCTCCACCGCGTAGTCCGAGCAGGAGGGATAGAACCTGCATCTGTTGCCGAGCAGGGGGGAGATGAAAAGCTTATATAATCGTATCAGAAATATTATCGGTCTTCTTAAGTCCAATATCTGCCGCAAGGCTGATAACTTCATCTCTCAGTTCACCGTAATCTGCGTTCGTACATGCCGGCAATGCACGGAACACCATGTCCAGACAGCAGGGAAACACTTGTCTGTTTCTGCGGAAAATTTCTCTCAGTCGGCGTTTGATCAGGTTGCGTACCACCGCCCGCTTGTCAACTTTCTTGCTGACGGTGATACCGACCCTCGTGCGGTCTTCTTCATTATATAAATAGTGGAGGCAGATGAATCTGCCCTGTTTCTTTTTTCCCTGTCTGAAGACCCTTTCAAAATCCCGCGTGGTCTTTAAGCGATCCTTTTCCGGAAAGCTTTCCGACATTAAACGGCGAGACGTTTGCGGCCTTTCGCCCTTCTTCTGGCGATAACTGCTCTTCCGCCTTTGGTTTTCATTCTTGCCCTGAATCCCTGTGCGCGTTTGCGTTTCAGGTTGCTGGGCTTTCTCATAGTGAGCTGTGCCATTTGAAACTCTCCTTTCTATTTTTGAAGACTAAAATATTAGCATACTTTTAAACGTAAGCCTGTGATTATATCTATGACGTGTCTGTTTGTCAACCGCATATCAAATAAATTTGAATAACGACCCGCCGCCATACTGCGAAAGACGCAAATTTTCTCTATATTTTTTCTTGACACAATATTGCATGGCATGTATAACTGATTTCCCTGTTTAGACAGGATTCGTGGAGGTATGTGAAAAATGTTCGCAATCATAAAGAGCGGCGGCAAACAATATACTGTCAAACCCGGCGATGTGCTGAAGGTTGACAGCATCAACGCTGAAGTAGACTCTGACATCCAGATAAGCGATGTCCTCGCAGTCAGCGAAAACGGACAGCTCAACATCGGTAAACCTTTTGTTGCCAAAGCTGTTGTTACTGCGAAAGTTGTAAACCAGATTAAAGACGACAAAATTCTTGTTTTCAAAAGAAGAAGACGTAAAGACTACAAATCAAGGTTCGGTCACAGATCTCACCTGACCGTTCTTAAAATCTCCGACATCAAAGTCGGCTAAGGAGGCGTAAGATGGCTCACAAGAAAGCTGGCGGATCGACCAGAAACGGAAGGGACTCCAATTCCAAACGCCTCGGCGTTAAAAAATATGACGGTGAAGTGGTTATCGCAGGAAACATCATCGTCAGACAGCGCGGTACCAAGTTTAAACCCGGTACAGGCGTTGGCATCGGCAAAGACGACACACTCTTCGCACTGACTGACGGCTTCGTCAAGTTTCAGGACAGAGGCAGCAAGGGTAAATTCGTTAACATTCTTTCCGAAAGAGCATAGCAACAAGGCCCGCTGACAACAGCGGGCTTTTTTCTTGAGTTTTCAGCGTAAATCCTATAGTTTCAACACATCAGAGGTCTTTTCATGAAATTTATTGATACATGCGAAATTATGGCCATTGCAGGCGATGGCGGAAACGGATGTATGAGCTTCCGCAGAGAAGCATACGTTCCCAGAGGCGGTCCCGACGGCGGTAACGGCGGTGACGGCGGAAACGTCATACTTGTTGCTGACAACTCAAAGCATACCTTAATGGATATACGCCAGCAGTACCATTACAAAGCTGAACGCGGCGTCCATGGCAAAGGAAAAGGTATGCACGGTCGCAGAGGCGTTGACCAGCTCATCAAAGTTCCTGCCGGAACCATCGTATACAATGCCGAAACCGAAGAGATGCTTGCAGACCTTACAGAGAACGGTCAGCAGGTGGTAGTTGCACATGGAGGAAAGGGCGGACGCGGAAACGCGAACTTCATGTCACCCACTCACAGAGCGCCCACACGCCACGAACCCGGTTTTGAAGGCGAAAAGATGAAACTCGCCCTTGAACTTAAACTCATTGCCGACGTGGGTATTATAGGATTTCCCAACGCAGGCAAATCCACATTCATATCAACAGTGTCCGCTGCAAAACCTAAGGTTGCGGATTATCCCTTCACAACACTTACGCCCCACCTCGGCGTGGTGAAAGGACATTACGGCAACTCGTTCGTTCTGGCAGACATGCCCGGACTTATCGAAGGTGCGGCAGACGGTATAGGTCTGGGTATACAGTTCCTCAAGCATATCGAACGCACAAAGGTGCTTCTGCACCTCATAGACGCTTCAGCCGATGAATCAATGGTGGAACGATACAAAATACTTCGCAACGAGCTTGAAAAATATGAGGGCGAAGTTGCAGACAAGATAGAGGTAATCGGAGCTTCCAAAATGGATTCTCCCAACGAGGAGAATCTGGCAGAGTTTGAGGCATTCCTCAAAGCTGAAATGCCGGATACTGCATACTTCCGCTTCTCTTCTATGGCACAGGAAGGCACAAAGGAAGTTACAGATCATCTGGAAAATATTATCCGTGAAATGGAGCAGGAGAGTGAAGAGACTTTCTGAAATCCTGTCGGAAACAGTCAGCAGGGAAATGCGGGACTACGCCCGTATTGCCCGTGCATGGGAAACGTCATGCGGCGAGGTGATCGCGCGCATGACCACCGTTCAGAAGCTCAAATCCGGCGTACTTGAAATTGCCGTCCACGATTCTGACTGGGTCACTGAGCTTAATTTCCTGAAGGGTGAATTTCTGGAGCGCATCCGCGAAAAAAATATTCAGGCGGACAGCATCAGATTTTTTTATAAGCAAAAACCGGCTCCGGAGGCGTATAACCTTATTCCCAAAAAAGAGATGTCACCTCGCGAAAAACAATATGCAGATGCTATGGCGGACGGTATTGAAAAAGAGGAATTAAGAGAAGCGTTCAGACGCGCAATGTACTCTTATTTCACGGTCTATTCTCTTGACGATAAACATAATTCTTGATTTTCTCCATAATTCACTTATTCTCTTAAACAGGAGGAACGATGATAAGAAAGATTCACACTTTCCCTGATGATGTACTTAGAAAAAAGGCACAGCCTGTTGAAAATATAGATATCGAGATATCAGAGCTGATCAACGACATGACAGAAACCATGTACAGCCAGAAAGGCGTTGGTCTTGCGGCTCCGCAGGTTGGAGTAAGTCTGCGTGTGGTTGTCATAGATACATCTGCAGGCGAGGACCCGGGCGCCCTGATTCAGCTTATAAATCCGGAGATAACCGCTTCCGAAGGTGAGCAGACAGGTGAAGAAGGCTGCCTGAGCATCCCCGGCGAATATGAACCGGTTCGCAGATATAATAAGGTAACAGTAAAGGCACTCAACCCCGCAGGTGAAAATATCGAACTTGAAGCGGAAGGCTTCCTTGCAAGAGCTGTCCAGCACGAGCTTGATCACCTTGAAGGTGTGCTTTTCATAGACAGAATCCCTCCCTATAAAAGGGATATTGTGAAAAAGCATATAAAACGCCGCATAGCCGACGGTGATTATGGTTATGCGGAGGATATAAAAAGTTAACTTTATTTTGTCCTGCACAATGATATAATCTTGTATTCATAGGAGGACTGTCATGGTTGAGGCTGTTGCTATTGCTATTGTAAAAACTCTGGCTGCTTTCCTTTTCAAAACCTATATGTTGGCTGCAAGCAATGTTAAAATTGACGGTGCTCCATACTGGTACATGAAAAATGTCAACTCTTCCGTCTGTGTTTACGACTTTAAACAGGGCGGACTGGAATCTGTTGATGCGGTGAAAGATTCCACAGCCACAAAGATGCGTGCGGAACTCACAAAGATAATCGAAACGGTCATCTATTCCGAATACTCCAATCTGAAAGACCCTAAAGAAAAACAGTTTGTCTATATGTTCAAGAACGATCCTGAACTTAACATCTTCGTAAACAAGAATATTCAGTTCCCAAATCTTGAATACAACGAAAAAAGAAGAATTGCTTTCGCACAGGGATGCATAGATAAGGAAGTAATACTTGACTATCAGACCAAACGCGCTGAAAAGATTAAATTTGAACTGACCCACAAACGCGCCAACGACGCTTTCGACGAGCTGGACAAAGGCGACATTTCAATACAGTAGGTTAATATGAAATACTTTTTATTATTTCTTTCAGTGATCTTCATAGTATCGTGCGGGGATAAAAAGTCACCGACCTCCGTAGCCAGTCTTGATGCACACAATATGGCTCTACAGGACTATATGTGGCGATTTGTTTTCAAAAAGCCCGACGAGCAGCTTAAGATAATTTTCTCTTCAGAGCCTTTTCAGCCTTTGCCCTCAGATATTGCAGTTTATGAAACTGATCTGAATGAAGACGGCAAACCGGATTTCATAGCATCAATGATACATTTCAGATATTACGAAAACGGAACCTATCCGCTTTATATCATGATGCAGAATGACTTTAACAGCTATAAACCCATGAAACTTAACCAGCGAACAACTAATTTCGATATTAAAGTTCTGCCGGAGAAATCTAACGGCATGCAGAACATAATGGTTGACGGCAAAGTGCTTCTTTTCGATGGTAAAACATACACATCAGGACTGTAAAATGAAATATGTTATCGTTGCGCTTCTCGTGCTTGCTTCTGCTACAGCTTTTGCACGTGTTAAGATAAAAGACCCGATGGTGATAACGGATTCCGTTACAATCAGCTCATCTGCGAAACCGGATATAATGGAATCCGGCATGACGGTTCAGTACAAATCACAGAATTATGCGGCAGTAGCGTCTGCTATGGAAAAGATAACCGGAGCCGTTAAGAAATCTAAAGATATCTGCACTTTTTCAGGGTATAGAATATCACCCGAATATCAGTACGTTGACGGAAAACAGATAAACGACGGCTATATGGGGTATCTGGATTTCGACTGTAAGTTCAACTCTGCGCCCGTTTACGAAGCCGTGGGGAATGACGTTTTCGCAATAGCGGATGCAGACAGCGCCTACCTGCTCACTTCAAAACAGATACGCTGGTCGGTATCGCGCAAAGTTATGGACGCTCAGCGCTCCCAGATGAAAATTGAAGCTATAAAGACGGTTCTCAGGACTGCCAGAGACTATTCCAGAGCGTCAGGGCTTCATTGCACACCCAAGGACATAAATCTTGAGTATAACGACTTTTCACCCGTCGCAAGAGAATACAGCGCTGTAAGGGCAAGCAAGACCTCCATACAGGTAAGTGAGCCGGACAAGACAGACCAGACGGTCAGCCTTTCCGTTAAATACAACTATGTATGCAGATAGGAGCGCTTAGGCTCCTGTTCCGTCAGCAAGATTTGAAAGCACTGTCTGTCCGGGGCGTATCACACAATTCTTTCCTATCCGGACACCGGCTCCGATGACTGCTCCCGCTCCGATAGCCGTCTCGCTGCCGACAGCAGCTCCTGTCTCAAGGATGGCACCGGCACCGATACTCACACCGAATTCAAGGATACAGTCGCTTTCAAGAATAACCCCTGCCCCGATTATGCACGCCTTTCCACATATTACTGAATGATTTATAAGAGCACCTGCCATAACTATGCACCCTTCACTTAAGGAAGCATTATCCGATATCCAGCATGCCGGATGCACCAGAGGGAGAACTTTCGCTTTTATCATTTTGAGTTCGTTGAAAAGAAGTGTTCTTATTCTGTTGTCTGTGATGGCGAGGATTATTTTATCATCTGTTACGATTTCTTCCTCGCTAATGACTTTTATATGATTGAAACCTGCGCACCTCGTGTCCGAAACTGCAAGCCCGTCTATCTGTATCCCATTTAAAACCGCCGCGTCGTATACCATTTTCGCGTATGCGCCCGCACCCATAATATATGTTGACATAAAAAAGCACCCTACTTGTTTTCGGGATACTATAACAAAAAAGCCCGCTTTGAAAGCGGGCTTTTCATATTTGCAAAGATTATTTTCAGTTTTCTATGTTTATGATGTCATCATAGATATACTGAATGTCCTTCTTATGGCAAGCGACATCATAAGCGAGGCGCTCGAAAGCTTCTCCCGCTTCTGAGCCTTTGAACTTATCTGCCATAGACTCATAATACTTCATACTGGCATCTTCGTGGCGGATGGCGATGAGCAGGAGTTCCTGAACGTTCAGACTGTCTGTTACAACCTCTGAGTGTCCTGTTTTTCCTATGCCCAGATCTCTAAGCTTGCAGCTTGAGTCACGCCCGAGATCCTCAAGGCAGTCACACTTTATCGCTTCCTCTATGACACTTTTGAACTTCTTCTTCGTTTCGATAAGTTCCTTGATTATCTCTTTGGAACTGAGTTCCGAAACGATATCCAGAAGTTTTTCATAAAAGTCCAGAGTAAGCTGCTCTTTCCTTGCCGCCTCGTTCAGTGCCTCAACAACCGTAGCTTCCATCGTTTCTCCTTACACCAGCAGGTGTTTTACGAAGTTGATAAACACTGCGGGGAAGAATCCCACGAACAGCACCATTGCAGCTCCGATAAAACTTGTGATGAATGCTGAACGACCGACAGTAGCATCAACTTCATACTCAGGCTCGTTGAAGTACATGTAGATTGTTACTCTCATGTAATAGTAGCAAGCGAGAGCCGAGTTAAGCGCACCTATAACTGCCAGCCAGATCATATCTGCTTTCATAGCAGCCATAAATATCTGGAACTTGCCTATGAATCCTGCCAGAGGCGGGATGCCTGCCAGAGAGAACATGAATATCAGCATGCCGAGAGCATACAGAGGGTTCTTTTTGGCAAGACCTGAAAAGCTTTCCAGACGCTCGTCCTCAACCATACCTTTGTTTTTCAGAATACCGAGCAGTGTGAATGCTCCGATGTTCATAAACACATAGATAAGGGAGTAAAGTGCGATGGCTCTGTAGCCTTCGGGGTTCATAGCAACCAGACCGATCATCATGTAACCTGCGTGGGAGATTGCGGAGTAAGCCAGCATTCTCTTAACGTTTGTCTGAGCAAGCGCCACAAGGTTACCGTATGTCATTGTTAAAACCGCGAGGATTGAGAACAGAGGTACCCAAAGTCCTGATGCGGGTTCAAGTGCGATGTAAACAAATCTGATAAGAGCGGCAAACGCTGCAGCCTTAGGAGCCACGGTCATAAAGCCCGCAGCGGGTGTGGGTGCGCCCTGATAAACATCAGGAGCCCACATGTGGAAAGGCACGGCAGAGATTTTGAACGCGAAGCCGGTAAGCATAAGGATAAGCCCTATCTTAACTGTCATGTTGTCCGCGATCATACCGCTTTTAAGCACCTCGGCTATCTGAATGTAGTTCAGACTGCCTGTGGCGCCGTAAACGTATGTCATACCGAACAGGAGCATAGCGGAAGAGAAAGCACCGATGATGAAGTATTTAACTCCCGCCTCGGATGAACGCATCTCATTCTTGTTGAATCCTGCAAGGACGTACATTGCGATTGCCATGGTTTCAAGACCGACATAGAAAATTGTAAGGTCAAACGCTGACACCATGAACATCATACCGAGTATGCTGAAGAACATGAGTGTGTAAAATTCGCCTTTCAGTATCCCTTTGTCTTTAAGGTACTCAACAGAACCCAGTGTGGTCAGTGTGTACGCCAGAGCGAAGATCACAAAGAACACATATGAGAAGTTATCCCACATGAGCATGTTGTTGAAACCGAGGTATTTGCCGCCAAGCTGAGGGTTGGTCAGCAGAGCGACTATAAGCAGGAAGGCTATTCCGAAATAGCCGACCATGGACTTCTTCTCTTTTGAGGTCATGACATCAAGCACAACCATTATCAGACCGAAGATGGTCATCAGCACTTCGGGAAAAATTGATTGCAGGTTCATCATAAAGTTCTGCATTTCAGCCCCCTACTGCATTGCCACTGCGGCAGTGTTCATATGCTCAACAAGCTTGATAACGCTTGCGTGCATGTAAGACTGGAAAGTCTCAGGGTACATTCCGACCCAGAACACTATGATAAGCAGCGGGAATATGTAGATTACTTCTCTGAGGTTCATATCGGCGAGGTTTTCCCATCTTTTGTTCAGGCTCTGATACAGAACTCTCTGGAACATCCAAAGCATGTAAACGGCGGAGAAAATCACACCGATAGCAGCGAGGATTGCCCAGTCGGAGAATGCGGCGAACGCACCCACCAGAACAAGGAATTCACCGATGAAGGCTCCCATTGAGGGAAGACCTATTGACGCCATTGTAAACACAAGGAAGATCGTTGCGTATACGGGAACGCTTGCAGCGATACCGCCGTAGTCCGCTATCTCTCTCGTATGTGTTCTTTCATATATCAGACCTATCAGAAGGAACAACGCGCCGGTGATGATACCGTGGTTGAACATCTGGAGGATACCGCCTTCGATACCAGCCTGATTAAGAGCGTAGATACCAAGGGTTACAAAACCCATGTGAGAAACTGAAGAGTAAGCAACCAGTTTCTTGATGTCTTTCTGAACCATCGCAACCAGTGCGCCGTAGATGATGGCTATCACGGACAGAGCCGCAACGAAAGGCATCAGCTTGATGGCAGCGTAGGGAGTCATGGGAAGACAGAAACGGAGCATACCGTATGTACCCATTTTCAGCAGTACGCCCGCCAGAATGACCGAACCCGCAGTGGGCGCCTCAACGTGCGCATCGGGAAGCCATGTGTGCAGCGGGAACATGGGAACCTTGATGGCAAATCCGAGGAAGAATACCGCGAAAACAACCATCTGGAATCCCTGAGTGTACATCCCGTACTGTTCAGTTATCTTAAGAACGTCAAATGTGTAGTTGCCTGTAATCTGACCGTGTGTGTAGTACAGAGCGATGATTGCAAGCATCATCAGAACTGAACCTGCGAGGGTGTATATGAAGAACTTCACCGCAGCGTAAACCCTGCGTTTTCCGCCCCATACACCGATGATCAGATACATGGGTATCAGCATCGCTTCCCAGAAGATGTAGAACAGGAAGAAGTCAAGCGCAAGGAAAGTACCTATCATACCTGTTTCAAGAACAAGCATCGCTATGTAGAACTCTTTCTGTCTCTTCTGGATGTATGTGAATGAACCCAGAATGGCTATCATTGTAAGCAGTGTTGTCAGGAAAACCATGAGGATGGAGATTCCGTCAACGCCCAGGAAATACTGAACGCCGATGGATTTTATCCACCATGCTTTTTCAACGAACTGCATGCCGGCTTCGCTCTTGTCGAAGTTTGCCATAAGCGGGATCGAGATGATAAACTCGATAACGCTGGCTATGAAAGCTGCCCACATGGAGCTTTTGCCCTTCCTGAAAAAGATCAGGATGAACAGTGCAGCCGCAAGCGGGAAGAAAATCAGTAAGCTGAGTATATGTTGCATGATATTTCCGTCCCCCTTACACAGTGTAGAACAGTGCAACCAGCGCTATCACACCGACAACCATTGTGAAGATGTATGTCTGGATACGTCCTGTCTGCACATATCTTATTACTCCGCCGAACCACATCGGAACACGTCCGAATGCGTTTACGATGAAGTCTATAACGTTTACGTCTATCGCTCTCCAGAGAACAACGTTGGAAAGCATTACTATGGGATGAACGAACAGGAAGTCGTAAAGCTCGTCGAAGTACCACTTGTTAAGCAGGAACTTGTGAACAGGTTTGAACGTCTTCACTGTTTTCTCCGGAAGTACCGGATAGAACTTCACATAGAACAGGTATGCAACCGTAATACCCGCAACCGCAACCACGATTGAAAGTATCATAAGCGCCTGAGCAACGGAGTGGCTCATGTGATGCTCGTGAGCATGCGCAGGAGTCAGAACCGGTCCGAGGAACTTGTGGATGTACCCTGCTTCCAGAGGATAACCGAAAACCATACCCACGAGCACTGACAGGATGGCAAGGAACACAAGGGGACCTGCCATTGTCCAGGGTGACTCGTGCGCGTGGTCGTGAAGGTGATGGTCTCTGGGTTCGCCTTCAAACACAAGGAAGTAGCTTCTGAACATGTAGAATGCAGTCATAGCCGCAACCACTGTACCTACTCCCCATGCAAGGGTGTGACCGCCTGCAAAGGTGAAAGCGAGGATCTCATCTTTTGACCAGAAGCCTGCCAGCGGGGGGATACCTGCGATTGCGATACAACCTATGAGGTATGTCCAGCGTGTGACGGGCATTTTCTTTTTAAGACCGCCCATTACCCTTACGTCCAGATTGTCGTGCATTGCGTGCATTACAGAACCGGAGCAAAGGAACAGAAGACCTTTGAACATTGCGTGTGTGAAAAGGTGGAATATCGCTGAAACATAAGCGCCCACACCGGTTGCCATGATCATGTAACCGAGCTGAGATACAGTTGAGTAAGCGAGTATTCTTTTAAGGTCATACTGTGTAAGACCGATGGATGCGCCGAGGAACGCTGTCATTGCACCGGCGAAGATGACAAAACTGCTTGTCATGTGCGCTTCGGCGAACAGAGCGTTACAGCGTGCAACCATGTAAACCCCTGCGGTAACCATTGTTGCCGCGTGGATCAGGGCTGAAACTGGGGTGGGACCTTCCATCGCATCGGGCAGCCATGTGTGCAGCGGGAACTGGGCAGATTTACCCATAGCGCCGCAGAACAGTCCGAAGGTCATAAGGTCGAGAAGCGAGAACTCCATACCGAATACGGTATAGGTCACTTCTTTAATATGGTGAATAGCCTCAGCGTTGAAAGCATCGGAGTAGTTAAGGCTTCTGAAAGTGAAGATCACAAGCAGAAGACCGATGTAGAAACCGAAGTCACCGATTCTGTTCATTACGAAGGCTTTCTTACAAGCGTCAGCAGCGCTCTTTTTGAAGAACCAGAAACCGATCAGCAGGTAAGATGACAAACCCACCATTTCCCAGCCCACAAAGAGCATAAAGAAGTTGTTTCCAAGAACAAGCACAAGCATTGAAAGGGTGAACACTGAAAGATATGTGAAAAATCTCCAGTAACCTTTGTCACCGTGCATATATCCCATTGAATAGATGTGTACCATCAGGGATATAGTTGTAACAACTATAAGCATTATGGACGACAGCGGGTCAACAAGTATCCCGAAGGGAACTTCGAGCTTGCCCGCAATTACCCAGGTGTAGAGTGTTCCGTCTACGGTAAAACCTTGTGTGGATACAAGGTAGAACAGTATAAGAGCGCAGACGAAGGAGACACCAACACCCGCTATGGCCACCGCAGGTGCAGCAGTCTTGATATAACGTCTTCCGAAAAGACCGTTAATCAGAAAGGCAACCAGTGGTCCAAGTAGTGTTAATACTGCAAAGATCATAACCTACCTCTATCCTCTCATAGTATTGATTTCATCAGCGTTGATGGTCTGTTTGTTTCTGAACAGTGAAATGAACAGAGCCAGACCGACAGCGGCTTCCGCAGCGGCAACAGCCATGACGAAGACGATGAAAATCTGTCCTGTCATCTGCTGAAGATAGCTTGAAAAGGCTGCGAGGTTGATGTTAACCGCGTTAAGCATAAGCTCCAGCGACATAAACATAACGATGAGGTTTCTGCGTATCAGAACACCTGCAACGCCGATGCTGAAGATTATTGCGCTAAGGACAAGATAATGTGCCAAAGTCAGCATCCTTAACCCCCTTAATCCTTTTTCGCTATTACTATCGCGCCGATCATAGCTACCAGCAGCAGAACTGAGGCAACCTCGAAAGGTACGATATATTGTGTGAACATTACCGCTCCGAAGGCTTTCACGTTTGAGAGACCTTCAGGAAGGTTAATTCCTGTCATCTGAGCCGATTTGATAACGCCTGTTCCCATGAGAGTCATGACTATCTGAAGGAAAAGCACCAGCGCAACAACCGCGCCGAGGATAACCTTCGCAGGCAGCTTAATGAATCCTGTGGATTTCGGATTAAGCAGCATCACGACAAACATGTAAAGAACGAGGATCGCTCCCGCGTATACCATAACCTGAATGGCGGCGATGTATTCAGCATCGAGCTGAATGAAGATGCCCGCCACGGCAAAGAAAGTCAGAAGCATCCAAAGTGCGGAGTGGACAGGGTTCTCTCTGGTCACCATGAAAAGTGAGGCGACCACGGCAGTGATGCCCAGCACCCAAAATCCTACATTCATGAAGATTTCGTTCATTGCTGCACTCCTTCCACAAGTTTCTTTTGAAGATGCTTGTTTTTCCAGTTGCCTTCCACGTTATCTTTGTAGTTCTGGGAGAGCGTTTTCATGTTGATCACATAGCCGCTTCTGTCGGAAGCAACTGTGTTCCACTCCCAGCCCATGTGGATGGCGTCGACGGGGCAGACCTCTTCGCAGTATCCGCAGTAGATACATCTGGAAAGATCAAGCTCATACTTTCTTATAAGCCTTTCGCCGTTGGGACCGCAGTCTGTTTCGATGTGTATGCACTCGGAAGGGCACACTTTCTGGCACAGATAGCAGCCGACGCATTTTGTGCGTCCGTCGGCATGGGTCTTAATGTACTGTATGCCTCTGAAACGATCCTGAATGGGGGTCGCCTCAAAAGGATATCTGTATGTCACGGGTTTCTTGAACATATGGCTCAGAGTGATTCCGAGACCCTGCAAAATCTCCGTGAAAAAGATTGTTTCAAATACGTTCTTCATGATTCACCCCTAATTCCTGATCGCATAAACAACGATGCTGGTGATCAGCAGGTTGGCGAGTGCGATCGGGATGAGTACTTTCCAGCCGAGATTCATGAGCTGGTCGAATCTTAATCTGGGGAGAGTAGCTCTCAGCCACAGGAAGAAGAACATGAATGCCAGCATCTTGATCAGGAACCATACCAGCGGGGGAAGAAGCGGACCGGTGTAGCCTCCGAGGAACAGAATTGCACACATGCAGGATACAACGTACATGTTTGCATATTCGCCAAGGAAGAACATTGCGAATCTCATACCTGAGTATTCAACGTGGAAACCGGCAACCAGTTCTGTTTCCGCCTCCGGAAGGTCAAAGGGCGCTCTGTTGGTTTCAGCAACCGCAGAAATAGAGTAGATGACAAAAGCCACGAACTGCGGAATGAAGAACCAAAGTCCTCTTTGCGCCTCTGTGATCTCTTTAAGGTTCAATGAACCTGCCAGAAGAACAGGACCGAGTATTGACAGACCCATTGCTGTTTCATAGCTGATTATCTGCGCGGATGAACGCAGAGAACCGAGGGTTGCATACTTGGAGTTGGATGCCCAGCCGGACATAATGATACCGTATACGCCGACAGATGACAGTGCCAAAATATAAAGCACTCCCACGTTAATGTCTGCAACGACAATGTTAGGCGCAAAAGGTATAACCGCAAAGGCTGCGATACCGGGAACCATGCCGAGAAAAGGTGCAACATAAAAGACAGGTTTGTCAACCATATCCGGTGTCATATCCTCTTTCGACATCAGTTTCAGACCGTCAGCCAGGGGTTGCAGAAGTCCCATGGGACCTGTGTGCACGGGACCGAGCCTCACCTGCATGTGACCGATAACCTTACGTTCGGCATAGGTCATGTAGGCAACGCCGGTAAGCACGCATACAACGATAATCAGTATCTTGATTAGTGTAAAAACAATCGCGAGTACCATTCCCTACCTCTTATCTATAACTTTCATTACTTTACAATATCAGCCCTGAGGCTCTTTCCGTTACAGAAGATGCCGGCTGTTGCAACAAAGTCCTCCGGCAGAGCTATGCAGCCTTTGGATACTTTCTTTTCTATTTCGACAAGAAACTCACCTTCAAAGCCTTCGCCTTTGACCTTGACTCTGTCCTTGGCGGAGATGCCGAGTTCTTTGGCGTCTTCGACGCTGAGCTCAAGCATAGGCTCGCCGTAAACCTTGGCAAGATCGGGTGACCATCTTGTGAAAGAGCCTGAGTGGAGTCTGAGGCTGGCGGGATAAAGGAAGAATCTGCCTTTACCTTTCGCCTTGCCGTCTGTTGCAGCGACTTCACCCGCAAAGACATAAGGGTAGGAAACCACGCCGCCGTCCCAGTTTATGCCTGAGTAAAGCGGAACTTCCTTCTCTATCATGCCTCTTACGGCACTCACTTCGGCGGGAAGCTTTATTCCAAGTCCTTTTGCTATTGCGGAAACGACACAGGCATCAGTATTAACACCTTTATCAACCGCTTTTGCTATGGACTGGACATGTCCCTCAAGGTTTGTGAATGAACCGCTCTTCTCTGCGAAAGTGCTTACGGGAATGTAAACATTCGCCATTGCAGCCGTTTCGCTCATGAAGGGGTCTGTCACCAGCAGAAGCTCAAGCCCTGCCGCCTTGGAAGCCGATTTTGTCCAAACGGATCTCGCAGACAGGTTTTCACCCAGAACCACTACAGCCTTGAATTTGCCGGACTCAAGTCCCTGTGCAAATTCTGTGGGGCATTTGGCTCCGAATCCCATGTCAACGATACCCACTGAGTTGTTTTTAGCTTTCGCGGGAACAACTTTAACTTTCGCACAGGCTTTTTTGATATCCTGAGCGAGTTTAACGTCCGCTTTGTTATAGGGATCAAATATAACCACGGGTCTTTCGGCGTTTGTAAGTTTAGCCGCCCATTCGGAATATTCGTTGGAAGCGCCCGCAACCGCAGCCGCGTAGCTTTCCATAGCCGCTCTCACCTCGTCGGGTGTGCCTGTGACGAATTTCTTCGACACTCTTCTGAGCGCTGTATATCCGGGGTAGAACACTGCAAGGGGAGCTGTGCCTGTTCTTGCGGCGTGTCTCACTGCCAGACCGAGTATGGGGTTTGATTCTGTTACGTCTATGTTAAGAACTGTGACGCAGTCGCTGTTCTCAACTTCTTCCAGTGTCGCTTCGGGGTTGACTTCGTTTGTCTCGGTTGAGAACAGGTTTGAAGTTCCCAGAACGTCTTTAGCAAGTTTGCCTGCAAGGAAAGCCTCTTCATTGGTCAGTCTGGGGGAGACGACAACAGCGATGGCGTCGGCGCCGGCTGTGTCTTTAACCTTTTTGAGTTTTTCCACTGCAACATCAACCGCTTCGTTAAATGATACCTTTTTGGATTCTCCGCCCGCTTTAACAACCGCCTCAGATTCACGTTTGATGCTGTTGATAAACTCGAAACCGAAGCGTCCTTTTGCACACATATATCCGTGGTTGATGCCCTCTTCGGGGCTTTCTTTCATACGGAAGACCTCGTTGCCTTCATAATCTATATCCACGGTACATCCGCAAGAGCAGAGTCCGCATACGGATTTGACACGGTCGAGGTTCCAAGGTCTGTTTTTGAACAGATATATCCTGTTGTTCAGTGAACCCACGGGGCATACGCTGATGCACTGTCCGCAGTATTCACAGTTCCAGGGCTGTTCAAAAGAAGTTCCTATTATTGTATCAGTGCCTCTGTTAAGGAAGCTTATTGCCTGAATGTTCACCACTTCGTCGCAGACACGAACGCAGCGTCCGCAGAGAACGCATCTGTCGATATCCCTTTCGATGAAAGGGTTTGTATGGTCAACGGGGGTGTCGTTGGGTTTCGCATCAAAACGAACCTTAGTGACGCCCACTTCATATGTAAGATCCTGCAGAGTACACTCGCCGCCCTTATCGCAAACCGGGCAATCCAGAGGGTGATTTATAAGAAGCAGCTCGATGGCTGTCTTGCGCACTCTGGAGAGCTTTTCCGAACGGGTGACTATCTCCATCTTGTCAGTTACGGGTGTTGTACAGGCTGCCTGAAGCTTGGGGTTTCCCACCTGCTCAACAAGACAAACCCTGCATGCACCGAAAGGATTAAGACGGGAGTCATGGCAAAGTGTCGGGATGGAGACACCCGCCTCCTTAGCGGCGTCGAGGATGAGCGTGTTGGGAGCTACCTGTACCTCTTTTCCGTCAATTTTTACAGTAACCATACTGAGTCTCTCCTCTGCCTTAATCTATTGCATTGAAAGGACAGTTAACTATACATTCGCGACATTTCACGCATTTGGATTTGTCAATGTATGCGACTGTTCCTTTTTCCCATGTGATAGCATCAACGGGACATGCTTTTTTGCAGATACCGCATTTTTTGCATCTGTCGTCAACAACAACGAACTCGATAAGTTCCGCACACTCCCTTGCGGGGCATTTTTTGTCTCTGATGTGCGCCTCATACTCGTGTCTGAAATATTTCACAGTCGTAAGTACGGGGTTTGGTGCTGTCTGACCCAGACCGCAGAGTGACGCAGTCTTGATGTCGTTACCTACTTCCAGAAGAAGATCAATATCCTCTTCCCTTCCCTGACCTGTGATGATCCTTGTAAGGATATCAAGCATGGTCTTTGTTCCGATACGGCAGGGGATACATTTGCCGCATGATTCTCTCTGGGTGAATGTAAGGAAGAAATGAGCCACGTTAACCATGCAGTTCGTTTCATCCATAACAACAACACCGCCGGAACCCATCATCGCACCTGCTGCGATGAGCGAATCGTAGTCTATGGGTGTTTCAAGGTGGTCAGGTGTAAGACAGCCGCCAGAGGGACCGCCAAGCTGAACAGCCTTGAATTTTCTCTTTTTCGGGATACCGCCGCCGACATCAAAAATGAGTTCGCGCACGGTGATACCCATAGGAACCTCAACAAGTCCGGTTGACTTAACCTTGCCTGAAAGGGCGAAGATCTTAGTACCTTTTGACTTTTCAGTACCTATGTTTGCATACCATTCGGATCCGTTAAGCAGGATGCCGGGGAGGTTTGCAAAGGTCTCAACGTTGTTAACGTTTGAAGGTTTCTGCCAGAGACCCTTAACAGCGGGGAACGGAGGTCTGGGACGGGGCATGCCTCTTTCGCCTTCAATTGAGGCGATGAGAGCTGTTTCCTCGCCGCAAACAAACGCGCCGGCTCCTTCTTTCAGCTTCAGTTTGAAGTGGAAGTCGGTACCGAACACCTTGTCGCCAAGTATTCCTGCTGCTTCAGCATCTTTAATGGCTTTGATAACCCTTACGATGGCAAGCGGATACTCCGCACGGCAATAGATGTAACCTTCGTCGCATCCGATTGCATAACCTGCGATAAGCATACCCTCGATGACCGCGTGGGGGTTACCTTCGATTATGGAACGGTCCATGAACGCGCCTGGGTCACCTTCATCCGCGTTGCAGATAAGGTATTTGTGGTCGCCGGGGCTGTTTCGGCAGAACGTCCATTTAAGACCTGTGGGGAAACCGCCGCCCCCCCTGCCTCTGAGGCCTGACTTCTTGACTTCGTCAATAACCTGCTCAGGGGTCATGGTGAGCGCTTTTTTAATCGCTTCGTATCCGCCGAGTTTAATGTAGTCTTCAAGACTTTCGGGGTCTACACGTCCGCAATCGGCAAGAACGTAGCGTTTCTGTTTATCATAGAATTGAAAATAGTCGGCCTTTGCCGCCCACTTCTCAACAACATTACCGCCGACAATGTGTTCCTCAACTATTGTGGGAACCATTTCAGCCGAAACGTGTTCGTAAGTGACCGGTTCTTTGCCCGGGATATAAACGTCTATAAGTACATCACGGGCGCAGAGTCCTCTGCATCCTGTCTGTTTTGCGGCACAGTTGCGTTCTTTTGATTCCGCGTTTTTAAGACCTCTTTTGGCAAACTCCTGTTCCAGAGCCTCCATGACCTCATGTCCGCCGGAAGCAACACCAGCCGTACCCATACAGACGTGTACTTCAACGTGATCTGTTGTATAACTCATATCCTACCCCTGAAGTTCTGCATAATCCCTGAAGATCTTTCTTGCTTCTTCAGGTTTCAGGTTGCCGTATGTTTTATTGTTGATCATGATAACGGGAGCCATTCCGCATGCGCCGATACATGAAACTTCCTCAAGGGTAAACTTGAGGTCTGCGCTTGTCTCACCGTTTTTTATCCCGAATTCCTCACACACAACTTCGGAGATACGACCCGAACCCTGCACGTGGCAGGCTGTTCCTCTGCATACCCTGATGACATACTTGCCTCTGGGTTTAGTGTAAAACTGTGCATAGAAGGTAATAACGCCATAAATCTGGTGTGCTGACATATTCAGGTTGTCGGCAATCCTTTCAACAATTTCGCTGAAGAGATATCCGTATGCTTCCTGAACCTGCTGAAGAACCGGAATGGTTGCGCCTTTCCAGTCTTTGTACTTTTCGCAGATCTCGTCGCAAGCGGTAAAATCTATCTCTTTGCCTGCTGATTCTGTCTCTTTTACTTCTGTCGCCATTATGTCACCCCTTACCTGTCGATTTCGCCGAGTACCACGTCGTTGGTACCGACTATCGCAACAAGGTCAGCCAGCATGTGTCCTTTGGCCATCTTGTTCAGTGCGCCGAGGTTGACATAGGAGGGGGCTCTTATCTTCATTCTGTAAGGTCTTTCCTCTCCTTCGGAAACAAGATAGAAACCGAGTTCGCCTTTGGGCGCCTCGATACCTTGATATGTTTCGCCTTTAGGAGCCTTGAAACCTTTGGAAACGATGTAGAATCTTCTGATAAGTGCTTCCATGCGCTCGTAAACGTCTTCGTGTTTGGGCAGAGCAACTCTGGGGTCGTCAGTCATGACTTCGCCGGTTGCGGGGATCTGCTCAAGAGCCTGCTGAAGAATTTTGTTGGATTCACGAAGCTCTTTCATTCTGACCTTGTAACGTGCGTATGTATCGCCTTCCTGCTGTACGGGAATTTCCCATTTGAATCTGTCGTATATACCATAGGGTTCGTCGCGGCGAAGGTCGAAGTCAACACCTGAGCCTCTCATAAGGGGACCTGACGTACCGTAAGCCTGAGTATCGTCAGCGGAAAGATGTCCGATGCCGATTGTTCTCATTTTCCAGATCCTGTTGTTTGTCAGCAGGTTTTCGTATGTATCAACGTTAGCGTCGAATCTCTCCACGAAGGATTTAAGCCTTACGAAGAAATCTTCGGGCATGTCCGCGCGTACGCCGCCGATACGGATCCATGAGCTGGTCATACGCTGACCTGTACCCACTTCAAACATATCAAGTATCTCCTCGCGCTCACGGAAAGCGTAAAGGAAAACAGTCATCGCGCCTATGTCAAGGGCGTGTGTCGCAACCCACACAAGGTGAGAAGCAATTCTTGCCATCTCTGCGAGTATAACGCGGAGATATTCAGCCCTTTCGGGGATATTAACGTCAAAGAACTTCTCTACTGCAAGGCAGTAGGCAAGGTTATTAGAAAGAGGTGAAAGGTAGTCAAGTCTGTCTGTGAGCGGAATAACCTGGTGGTATGTTCTGTTTTCGGCAAGTTTTTCAGTGCCTCTGTGGAGGAAGCCCACATCGGGTTCCACGTTGACAATGGTCTCGCCGTCGATGTCTACCACAAGTCTCAGAACCCCGTGTGTAGAGGGGTGCTGGGGTCCCATGTTGACGGTAATTACTTCTGAAATGTTATTATTAATCATATCAGTTCCTACCTTGAAAACTTAAGACCGAGACCTTGCTCATCAGCATTGTTGAACCATGATCTCTCTTTAAGCGGGAAGTCTTTTCTTAAGGGGTGACCCTCGAAGAATTCGGGAAGCAGGACTCTTTTAAGATCGGGGTGACCTTCAAAGACTATGCCCATAAGGTCATACTGTTCCCTTTCCATAAGGTTTGCACCCGGCCAGATATCTGTAATAGTGGGGAACTTATTGTCCTCACCGGACAGTTTGACAAAAACGCGCATCTTGTTCTCAATAGAGAACAGGTTGATTGTGATCTCAAACTTTTCACGTTTTTTGGGCCAGTGTACGGCAACAACGTCCACTATGTACTTGAAGGATGCTTCGTCTCTTAAAGCAGTTAAAACCGCTTTATAGGCGGCAACGTCCTTCACTCTTATGAAGTTGCACTTAAACTCCGTATAGCTGTTGAGCTTTTCGGGGAAAAGCGCTTCCAGTTTGGCTGCAAGCTGTTCAAATGTCATCCTTTCCTCCTACTTTCTCACGACTTTTTCAGTCATGATTTTCTTTTGCAGAGCAGTAATGGCATCGAAAAATGCTTCGGGTCTGGGAGGGCAGCCGGGAACATAGAAATCAACCGGAATAACCTCATCAACACCCTGTACTGTAGAATAGGTGTTATAGATTCCGCCGCTTGTTGCGCAGCTTCCGATTGCTATGACCCATTTGGGCTCAGGCATCTGCAGGTAGACCTTTCTGACGACAGGCGCCATTTTTCTGGTAACAGTTCCGGCAACCAGCATCAGGTCAGACTGACGCGGTGTCGCACGGAAAATGATACCCATTCTGTCAAGGTCGTATTTGGCAGCGCCGCAGGCCATCATTTCGATCGCGCAGCAGGCGAGACCGAACGTAACAGGCCAGATAGAGCCTTTTCTGCAGTAGTTGATCACACTGTCAACTGTCGTCGTGAGAACGTTGTCAGGTAATTTTCTGTCAATTAAGCCCATTCTAACGCTCCTTTCTGCCATGCGTAAAAGTAACCGAACACAAGGATTACGATGAACAGAATCATCTCGATGAGACCGAAAAGCCCGATCATGTCGAAGCTGACGGCCCAGGGGTACAGAAACACTGTCTCCACATCAAAAATAACAAACAGCATAGCGATTATGTAGAACCTGAGGTTCAGACGCTTTCTGTTTTCATCCAGCGAGGGCATTCCGCACTCATATACGCTGAATTTGACCTTTTCATATTTCGCGGGACGGACAATGGCTCCTACGAACATAATTATTATGCCGAGAGCTCCGGCCACGATAAGGAAAAGCACTATAGGCAAATATCCACTCATACCTCACCTCTGTATTTTGTATACAGTATGCAGTATCTATCATGAAGCAGTAAAGGTGTCAACAAGAAACATCGTTTTAGGACTAAAAGAATCCCCGTATTGGAAGGGGGTTTGCGCGCCTGAGCCATTGTAGCGGGAGTTCAGAATAATACTATAATTTAAGTCTTTTTACAAGCTCTTCAATATCTGTGGGAAGCGGCGATAGAAAAGACTTTTGAGTGTTATCGAAAGGATCTATAAAGGACAGATGCCACGAATGCAAAGCCTGTCTTTTGATGGGCATCGCAGCGGAAATCTTGTTTCCGTATACGCTATCACCAGCCAGCGGAAAGCCCATATGAGACATGTGCACCCGTATCTGATGGGTTCTTCCGGTGTATATTTTTACCTCTGCAAGGAATGCCCCTTTTAATAATTTTAGAACAGTGATTTCACTTTTAGCGTATTTGCCGTTTTCGTCCACAGCCATCTTTTTACGGTCTTTTTTGCTCCTTGCGATGGGAAATTCGGCTGTAAATTTCTCTGTTTTCGGATTGCCCGCACAAACGGCAAGGTATTTTTTATCCACTGTTCTATCCGCAAACATCTTTGACAGTTTCTCCCGCGCATTTCTGTTCTTCGCCACGAGAAGAAGCCCTGAGGTGTCTTTGTCCAGACGATGCACAATGCCGGGTCTGACATCATTATCGTCTTGTATATCAAACATATAAAGCAGTCCGTTAACCAGTGTGTCAGCATCTGTGCCGTGAGCTGGATGCACTGTCACACCTGCCGGCTTGTCGATGACTGCGTAATTATCACATTCATATACAACTGTCAGATTCATCTCCACCGGTGTCATATCCGGCATTTTTTCCGGCGGTATAACAACTATTATATTATCACCAACCCTGACCTTATATTTCTTTTCGCGCACGGCGCCATTCACCGTAACGCTCCCCTGTTCTATGAGCTTTTCAGCATGGGAGCGTGAAATTTCCGAATTTGCTGATATGTATGCATCCAGTCTCACGGAGCTTTCAGACGCGGTCATTGTGATTATTTGGCTATTTTCTGTCATTTTCTCTCATCTTCAAAGATTGCTTCGTCAGTACTTTCCTCGCAAAGACGTCTCTGCGAGCCGCAGGTGAAGCAGTCTGACTATAAATTTTCTTGACTTATATTACCCGAACGGATATAAGTTTCAACCACCTTTGTTGCGCATAGTATAAGTGCGTGACTATTTAATCCACGAAGGAGGACATATGAACACTTACGAAACCGTATTCATCGTCCGCCCCGATCTCCAGCAGGATGAGATCGAAAAAGAGCTTGAGTTCTTCAAAGGGAACATCGAGCAGAACGGCGGAAAGATCATCAAAGTTGAGCCCTGGGGCAGAGTAACAATGGCATACGCCATCGAAAACTATGCAGAAGGCTACTACTTCCTTATCCAGTTTGAAGCAGACATCAACTATCCCGACGAGCTTACAAAACGTTTCCGTTACAACGAGAACGTACTCAGATTCGTCATCGTTGCTATTGATGAGAAAAAATTCAAACTCAACCCCAAAAAAGACACTGGTGCTAAGCGCTATGTGAAAAAACCCGGTGCAAGAAAACCCCGCGAAGGTGAAGAGGGTGAGGAAATCGCTCCAGCTGAAGCTGAAGAGAGCGAAGAAGCAACAACTACAGAAGACTCAGCGGCTGAATAAGCCAGCAGGAGAATACTATGGGTTTCCTTAATAAAGTCATGCTGCTCGGCAATGTTACACGCAACCCCGAAGTTCGGTTCATCCCGGGGCGTGACCTGCCTGTCGCCAAATTCGGACTGGCAGTCACAAGGAAAACAAAAGACAGAGAAGAGACCTGTTTCATCGACATAGTAACTTTCGGCAAAACTGCCGAAATGTGCGGAGAATACGTTACAAAAGGTATGCCGCTGCTTATCGAAGGCAGACTCAACTACAGCACATGGGAAGCCGACGGACAGAAACGTTCCAAGCACGAGGTGGTTGCCGAAAATATCCAATTCGTCTCCAGAAGAGACAAATCGGAATATTCCGGTTCAAGTGCATTTGACGAGCCCGCATCCGGTTCCATGGACGAAGACGATATCCCATTTTAAGGAGGAAAAGAAATGGCTGTTGTAAGACGCAAATTTCAGCGCAGAAAAGTATGCAAATTCTGCACAGAAGCTATAGATATAGACTACAAAGATGTTAAACTGCTTCGTCAGTATGTTACAGAAAGAGGCAAAATAATGCCCCGCAGGCTCACCGGAACATGCGCAAAGCACCAGAGAGCCCTTTCAACCGCTGTTAAGACTGCAAGAGTTATCGCTCTTCTGCCTTTCAGCCTCAACAGATAATAAGGAAAGGGGAGGTCAAAAGCCTCCCCGTTTTTTCATGACAAAAACCATTTTATACCCACTGGCATCAGTTCTTTTTTACGCACTCCTCGCTTACTATCCGCAGTATGCGATAATCGGCGCAGTTTTCAGCCCTCTCCTTCTGCTTGTTTATCTGGGTTCTGAAAAACGGAACAAATATTCCGACCTGATGCTTGGCGCGGCAATAGCCCTTACAGCGGGTATAAGCATCATAACCACAGGTCTTTATGTCATTTCCGTGGCATTCACGGCAGTTTTTATATTTAAATTTCTGCATAAGGGACACAGAGACATATGGTTTCCGGTGACAGTTGTACCGCTTTTGGTTTTCATAGTTATGGCGGCTATAATATACGGTATACCCGATTATCGCAACACCCTTATCAACGTTGCCGAACAGGGTATAAAAAGTTTCATAGAAACAGTTAAGGCATCCAAAGGTCCCATGTCCAACGACCCTTATTTCCTGAACATAGAAAAACAGAGCAGACTGGCAGCCCAGTCCGTCGTACTTATCTTCCCTGCGGTAAACTATATTCTGACCGCATTCTGCACCCACATAGCTTTCAGCCTTTACACCAAGCTTAAGCGCATAGAGATAAACAGATTCAGACTGCCCGACAACCTTGTATGGATTCTAATCCTCGGTTTCGCGCTCGTCTTTGTCAAACAAACTATGGCAAAACACGCAGGACTGAATATCATACTTATCATGATGACACTGTATGCATTTCAGGGATTCGATATAGTTTCATACTGGATGACAAAATTTAAGTTCATTCCTGTCATCAAAGCGATAATTTTTATCTTTATCTTTTCAGAACCCCCGTTTATAATCTTCATAGCCCTGCTGGGACTGTTCAGTGTATGGTTCAACCTGTACGGCAGGCAGGAGAATGATCGGGAGCAGACGCCATCAGACTGACTAAGCTGAATGCCACCAAAGTATCTATAGGTACTGCGGTTTTCCTTTCTGTTTTCAAGGCGGCGGTGGGGATATGGTCCGGTTCGCTGGCAGTTCTTTCATCCGCTTTTGACTCTTTGCTGGATGTAATATCCTCCACAGTGAACTACTATGCTCTTAAGGTATCAATGACTCCGCCGGACGAGAACCACCAGTACGGTCATGCTAAGTTTGAACCCCTGGCGGCTCAGATACAGTCATTCTTAATACTGTTCTCTGGTATTTATATACTTTACAAGGCTTACGGTAACTTCCATTCCGAGATGCAGATAAAAGCCGTAGGGATCAACATAGCCGTTATGGCTCTGAGCATGGTCATAACCGCGGTTCTGGTGTATTTCCTGAAATATGCCGCTAATAAATTGCGCTCCACAGTGCTTTATGCAGACAGCCTCCACTACCGTACTGATCTTCTCAGCGGTGCAGGGGTTCTTATAGCGCTGATTATAATAAAATTTACCGGTCTGCACATAATAGACGCTATTGTAAGTGCCGTAATTGCAGTGTATATTATCGTTTCCGCTCTCCGGCTGAACTTTCAGGTGACAAGGGAACTCTTAGATGAGACCCTTCCGGAAGAGGATATGAAGGTTGTTCAGGAGATACTGGACAGGCACAAAATAGAGATAGTCAACGTGCATAAACTGCGCACCAGAAGCGCGGGAAATCAGAAGTTCATAGACATGCATCTTGTGCTCTACCACGGCTTAAGCCTTCAGGACGGAAACGACATCCGTACTGATATTGAAAAGCGCATTAAAAAAGGCATCAAGGGTGCCGACGTTAACATATATATAGAACCCTGCGACCCAGACCACTGCGACACATGCTGTGTGTGCGGCGAACAGGAACAGGATAAAAATACGAACTCAGGGAGTAACTAAATGAGCTTATTCATGGAAAACTTGATTTCCGACAGACTCGGCGGCAAGATGTTCGGCAAAGACACCACCATCTACAAGTTCGAGAAGATCAAACGTGCAAAAAGAGCTGCTGTGAAAGACAACCCGGGCGTTGAACTCATCGACATGGGCGTAGGCGAACCTGACGCTATGGCACATGATGAGGTCGTCAAAGTTCTTCAGCTTGAGGCTACAAAAAAAGAGAACAGATTCTATTCAGATAACGGCATTGACGAATTCAAACATGCAGCCGCAAACTATATGAAAAAACGTTTCGGAGTGGAGCTTGACCCCAACACACAGGTAAACCACTGTATCGGGTCAAAACCGGCTCTGGCACTGCTCCCCATCGCTCTTATCAACCAAGGCGACGTTGCACTCATGACAGTCCCCGGCTACCCTGTTTCCGGAACAACTACAAAATATCTCGGCGGCGAAGTTTATAACCTCCCCCTGCTTCATGAAAACAACTTCCTCCCCGTGCTTGAAAATATACCTGCAGATATCCTGAAAAGAGCAAAATTCCTGTACATGAACTACCCCAACAACCCAACAGGAGCTGTTGCAACTAAGGAATTCTATGAAAAAGTAGTTAAATTCGCGAAAGAAAACGATCTTGCGGTTATCTCCGACGCAGCATACATCGAGCTTTCATACGGCGAAGAACCGTTATCGTTTCTCAGCATAGAAGGTGCGATGGAAGTAGGCATAGAAATACACTCACTCTCTAAATCATATAACATGACTGGCTGGCGTCTCGGTTTCGTATGTGGTAACGAACATCTCGTTAAAGCATTCGCAACCGTTAAGGACAACAACGACTCAGGACAGTTCATACCGATTCAGAAAGCAGGATGCTACTGCCTTGAAAACCCGAAACTCATCGAGCATACAAAGGCTAAATACGCAAGAAGACTGAATATGCTGGCGAAAGTTCTCCGCACACACGGCTTCACCGTGAACGAACCCAAGGGAACTTTCTACCTTTACTTCGGCATCCCCAAGGCGACAGTTTCAGGTCGCAAGTTTGAAAGCGCCGAACAGTTCTGTGACTTCCTCATCAGAGAGAAGCTGATCTCATCTGTTCCGTGGGACGACGCGGGCAACTTCCTGCGCTTCTCCGTAACCTTCGACGCTCCCACGGTGGAGGCGGAAGAACGGATAGCCAAGATCATCGACGAACGACTGGCAACAGAAAAATACATATTCTGATAAGAGCCCCGCTAAAAAGCGGGGCTTTTTTTTTTCGTTACAGGGGGAGACATGAACCGACTGCTCACAGTCTTGTTCTTAATTATTTTTACGTTATTTTCGGCTAATGCAGAAAATGTAAAAATAATCCATATAAACGATACACATTCCCATCTGGACAGCACAAAGGTTGACGATGTTTCCACAGGAGGAATGGCGAAAGCGGCTACGGTCATAAAACAGCTTAAAGCCGAAAACCCAGACGCACTCCTTCTGCATGCGGGGGATGCCGTTCAGGGAACAATTTACTATAACATGTTCAAGGGGCGCTCCGACGCTGACGTTCTGAACCCGCTTGGGTTTGATGCTATGGCGATAGGAAACCATGAGTTTGACGACGGCGACGCACAACTCGCCTCTTTCATAGGGATGCTTAACTTTCCGGTTATAAGCGCTAACATCATCCCCGCAAAAGGGAACGTTCTTGACGGCAAATTCAGCCCTTACATAATAAAGAACGGCATCGGCATAATAGGTGTCACTACCGTCAAAAAGACAAAACACTCCTCAAGTCCCAGCGCTGAAATAAATTTTAAAGATGAGGCAAAGAGCGTTCAGAAATATGTGAATGAGCTGAAAGCCCAGGGCATAAACAAAATAATCGTCCTCAGCCACGAAGGATATAAGAACGATATTGAACTCGCCAAAAAGGTCACCGACATAGACATCATAGTAGGCGGCGATTCCCATACGCTTCTGGGTGAATTTAAAGATGCGGCGGGACCATACCCCACTGTTGCAGAAAACAAAAACGGCGACAAGGTTTGCATAGTTCAGGCATGGGAACACGGCAAGGTCGTGGGGTTTCTTATTGCTGATTTTGACGGCGGTAAGATACGCGCATGCGGCGGTAAGCCCTACCTGACAGCAGTTGAGGACGACAAACAGACTGCGGAGATAGTATCAAAATATTCTTCGCAGGTACAAACACTGAAAAATTCCGTTGCAGGCGTTGCAGAAGAGGAAATAATCCACAGACGCACACCCGCAGGTGCAGACCCCTATTCCGGCTCGGAAGTTGTGCCGATAGTCGCACAGTCCTTTTTTGAAGCCAGTAAACGGGCTGATTTCAGCATACAGAATGCCGGCGGTATCCGCATGAGTATCCCGAAAGGTGACATCACAGTGGACGACGTGTATACGATGCTACCCTTTTCCAACACTATCTTTGAAATTGAGCTTTACGGTCGCGAGGTCAAAGAACTGCTGGAAGACCAGATACAGTCTATCATAGACAAAGGTTCTAAAGGAGGCTTTCCTTATTCATACGGTCTGCGTTACTCAATAAACGGGAAAAAACCGTATGGCGAGCGGGTAACAGACATTGAGATTAAAGACAAAAAGACCGGAAAATGGATGGCGGTTCAGGCTGACAAGCTTTATGTAGCTGCTACCAACTCGTTCCTTGCCAAAGGAAAAGACGGATATATGGTCTTTCCGAAGGTCATAAAAGCGCGCAACGCAGGCACCGACACAGGGCTTGGGTATGCCGAAACTTTCATAGAGTTTCTGCAAAGGCACAAAACCATAAAGAAACTGCCGAAAGAGGAATATCCCATAAAAAGTTACATAGCGCCTTAATCTGACCGATTCGGCACAGGTTCTGAACTGCTGTGTACTTTTCACCGCCTCTTTAAGTGATATTATGCATGAAAAGGAGGCTTATATGAGATACATAACCTTTATAATCATCACTCTGCTCGCGGTCTCTGCCTATGGTGCAGATTTCAGTGTGAGTGTCCCCACCGCAAAGAACGGCGTTTTTTCCAACGAACAGGTATTCAACGGATTCGGCTGTTCAGGAGAAAACGTCTCGCCGGAAGTGGTCTGGGAAAACCCGCCTAAAGGTACAAAGAGCTTCGCTCTCACAGTATACGACCCAGATGCGCCCACAGGCTCAGGCTGGTGGCACTGGGTGGTAACGGACATTCCCGCAAACCTGCGCAAAATAGAAAAAGGCAAAACTCCTGTAAGCAGCGTACAGTCAGGTACTGATTTCGGCAGACCAGGATACGGAGGTCCCTGTCCTCCGGAGGGAACAAACCACAGATACATATTTACGGTAACAGCTCTCAAAGTCGAAAAACTCGGAATAGATCCGTCCTCAACTGGTGCCTTGGCAGGATTTATGATAAACATGAACGCCATAGGAAAAGCATCGACAATCGTCAGATACGGAAGATAAATTTTCGGGTGCGGTAAATCCGCACCCGTATTATACTTTCTACTAAGGTGAAACATGAGCAGAGAGATACGTTCCAGAAAGGGCATCGGCGCTGTCGGCACCATCGTTCAGGCATGTGAGGAAACACTTTACAACCTTGCGATTGCTGACCCCTGCGTCATAATGGTGGAGCTTGGCACCAAAAAGATGAAATCAAAGGAAAAGGGTTTTGAGATACGCTCTTCACAGGCACTCGCCATCTGGAATACGGTTTACATAGATGTCACCAACCTCAAGGCAGATGCAGGTTTTTATCAGGCATCGTGGATAGCGTGGGACAGGGAACTCATTTCCGAATACGTCCTTAAGCGCGCTGCAAAAAAGAATGATACCCGAAGAGATGTTATCCATATCCCCAAAACCGATAAAATACTGAAAGAGACATTTACGAGAGCAGCAGAAGGTATATCCGACGAATCCGTACCGGAAGAGATAGCCGCACACAGAATGATTGAACTGCTGATGGTTCTGGATGCAAAAGGAAGCTTCTCACCGCCCGGCGCAGAAGTTCCGCTTTCATGGCGTGTGCGCAAGATGCTGAACAGCGATCCGTCGTATAAATGGCGCATAGCAGATATGACCAGAGAGTTCGGTATGAGCGAGTCCACGCTCCGCCGCAGACTTGCAGAAGAGAACATTAACGTGGCAGAACTCATAACCGACGTGCGGATGTCATATGCGCTGGCACTCTTGCAGTCAACAGATATGACCGTAACCCGTATCGCGTCCGAAGCCGGCTACGACTGTGTTTCGCGCTTTACTGCACGTTTCCGAACCCGTTTCGGGTTTACCCCGTCGTCAGTCCGCGGGCAAAGATGATATATCCATTATGCGTTCGTCGGCTGTGGTAAGCCCGCTGCGCATGCTTTCGCGTATGTAGTCCATGCCGTTATAAAAACATTTCAGCATAACCGACAGAAGAAACCTGCCCTTCGGGGTTATCTCCGCATTATCACCATGACCGTTAACAGCTCCCAGAAGACGCAGTGCGTTATATTCTATGAAAGGTTTATGCGCCGGATTGCCATCCAGCCCGAACATTTCCACCATCATCCTATAACGGTTTATTGCGCTTGTGCCGAATGTCACGCTCTTCGTCGCGGATGTCATACCCTCTGATATCCTGTCTGCGTATGTTTTAAGAGAAAAAGAGTTAGCATAGAGCGTCCCGTCCAGAAAGCTGAATGCACCGGAGCCAAGCCCGACATATTCCTGATGTTCCACAACGTATTCGTCAATGTTCGTACCCGCCTCGTGTGAATAAGCCCAGGAAGTTCTCTGAATATAAGGTGCGCCCATCATCTGTGTAATAAGCCTGTAATGACCAGCCTCGCTCTCATATCCTGCCTTTCCTAAACGTCTGCCGAATTTATGTCCGGCGAAGGGGGCATACATAAGCGGATAAAAAGTAACCTGCTGGGGGTTCAGCTTTAAAACTGTAAAAATATCTTCCCCAAGTTCGTGTGCCGTCTGCTCAGGGAAGTTATACATCATATCTACGTTCACCACCGGAAAAAGCCTGAGAATCTCCTCTACCTTGCGATACTGTTCCTCGCCGCTGCCGAATTTCATTTTGCGTCCGATGCGCTCCAGATATTTGTCGTTAAATGTCTGTATCCCAACTGAAAGTCTGTCCACCCTGCCAACTGTATGCTCCAGATTATCAGGGTCGATATGGTTCGGATCGGTCTCAATAGAAACCTCCTTCACATCGAAAAGCTCTTTTGCAAGGTCTATTGTCTTTGCAAGCTCTCTGGGGATCACGGTTGTTGTTCCGCCGCCAAAGCATACAGAGCTGAATTTATAACCCAGTGCGGCTGTCATACGCATTTCGCGCCGCAGAAAGCGGAAATAGTTCGCCGCTGTCTCCTCGTGGAATTTGAATCTATGAAAAGAACAATAAGGACAAAGTGTTATACAGAAAGGGATATGGATGTAGAGCATATACGATCTGCCCTCTATGGGCTTCGGAAGGGAAACTATATCCGTTTCATCGCTGAAACGCAGGTAATACTTTACCGCCTGCTTCATCACAGCGCGGACAAGCTTTGCCGAATAGTCCCATTCAATGGCACCAGTGTCAGAATCCGGATCAAAATGTGATACAGCCTTGGAAAATGAAGTTTCTCTGGGAAAACCGCTCAAATCAGCACCCTCAATAAAAAATATTTAATCGTTTGTTTTATATTAATCTCGGGTTCAAAATAAATAAAGAAAAAACATTCACAAACAAACAAAAAATTGAAGCCAGCGTGAATATTTAAATATTAATTATAACAGGTTATTTGGAAATTTTCTCAGATAAATAGATTGGATATCAGGAATAGAGCTCACGCTCAATGGTTGTGATTATAAGCTGAACCTCGCGGCTCTCCTTATATTTATCTGCTATGGAATTTACCGCGTGCAGAACTGTTGAGTGATCCCTTCCGCCAAACATGGAACCAACCTCCTGCAATGATAGGTTGAGTTTTTCGCGCAGAAGATACATCGCCACCTGACGGGGCATAGAGATGCTTTTTGTGCGTTTTTTGGACTTCATATCAGCCAGCTTCACATTGAAATAGGATGAAACAGCCTCAATGATATTATCTGATGTGACAATCCTGTCCTTTTTCACGAGGAACTTTTCAAGTGCCTGCGTTGCAAGGTCTATGGTCACTTTGCGCTTATGGAAGCTTGAGAACGCACTCAGACGCACCAGAGCGCCGATAAGTTCTCTGATGTTCTCCGTAACAAGGTTCTCCGCCATGAAGAACGCAACCTCCTGCGGCATGGGAAGCCCCATGAACTCCGCACGTTTGATAAGTATAGCGGTCTTTTCCTCAACACTGGGCGGCTGAATGTCTGCTATAAGTCCCCATGAGAAACGGCTTTTCAGCCTGTCTTCCATCTCAGGAATCTCAGCAGGGGTCTTGTCGCTGGTTATGATTATCTGTTTCTGGTTGTCATACAGAGCATTGAAAGTATTGAAAAACTCTTCCGTACTCCTCTGTTTGCCGGAAAGAAACTGAACGTCATCGAAAAGAATAAGGTCGATATTGCGGTATTTATTCTGAAATTCGTCCATCTTTTTCATACGGATGGCGTTTATCATCTCGTTTGTAAAGGTTTCACTGGTGCAGTAAAGCACCTTCATTTTCGGGAATTTCTCAAGGATACGGTTTCCCACCGCCTGCATCATGTGGGTCTTTCCAAGTCCTACACCACCATAGATAAAAAGCGGGTTATACTGCATGAACTGCCCTTCGGAAACTGCCTGACAGGCGCTGTATGCAAATTCGTTGGAACTTCCCGCAACGAAATTTTCAAAGATATATTCCCTGTTGAGGTTATTTCCGTTCTTCGGCTGGGGTACTACTGTTCCGGAGGGTACACTGTTGCCCTCGGTCTGTGCCGGACGTTTTTCAGCGCCGACAGTAATGGAGACATCCGCCTCAACGGCAAGATTCTCCTTGAATACCTTTTTTATCTGAGGGAGGTATTTGTCTTCTACCCATTTTTTATAAAATTTGTTCGGTGCGGTGAGTGTTATAAGGTCGCCGCGCAGCTCTGCAACAGCCAGCGGTTCAAGCCATACCTTGACTTCCTGCTCGGATATCTCCTTGCGCAGGTATTTAAGCACCTCTTCCCAGATTCCCGTTTCGTCCATACTACCCTGATTACCCTGAAAAAATTGAATGAAAGAGTATTATATCAGAACCCCACAAAAATGTATACTGCAACCGAAACAAATTCATCAGTTCAGTATATATACAGTTTTGGGGCCTTCAAATATCCTGGACGCCCTTTTGATGTCCTCTTTCGTGATGTGGCGAAGTACGTCGATGTAATTCTCGAAATAGCTGCTCGAAAGCCCTACGTTCTCGAAGAAACAAGCGTACCATGCCTGTTTGGAGTTGGTCTGCGACTCGGTGAGTATCTTGCCCAGCATATAGTTTTTAACAGCCTCAAGCTCTTCGTCTGTGAGGGTCTCTATGAAAGTCCTGTTTATCCTGTCGATTGATTCCACCGCATCCGGAATATTTTCGGAGTTCAGCCCGATGTAAGACATAAACCTTGACCGGCAGAGTTTCGATCCGTAAGCCGAACCTACGGAATAGGCATAGCCTTTGTCTTTGCGCAGTTCGTTAAAATATCTGCTGCTCATTCCGCCGCCTAGTATGTCCGCAATGACCTTAATGGAAGGATAATCCTTATCACCTGCATCGGGAGCTGTGTAGCCTATATAAAGTTTCGCCTGTTTGGCGTTCTTGTCTTTCTCTTCAATTCGGGAATCTTTAGTTATCTCGCTTCCTTCGCATGATGGAACGTATTCTTTTCCGGCAGGAAGCGCCGCAAAGATGGCGCGGATGCGTCCCATCTGGTCGTCTGTGAAGTTACCCGCCACAGCAAGCGTGATGTTCTTTCCTGCGAACATCTCCTTCGCATATGCCTTCATGTCTGCTTCAGTGAGGGATTCCACACTTTTAAGAGTGCCTTCGGAGGGCAGACCGTAAGGGTGTGAGCCGTATGTAGCTTTATTAAAGTTATTAAATGATCTTGATGAGGGGTTGTCTTCTGCGGAAATTATAGCCTCTTTCAGCAGATTCTTTTCACGCTTGAACACCTCGCTGTCGACAACGGGGTTGTTCAGCATTGTAGAGTAAAACCCGATAAGCTTGTCAAATTTGTCTGAAGGGATGGAGAATGAAACCTCCATGAAATCCGAACTAGCGGATGCGGATATACTCCCGCCGTAAAACTCAACCTGTTTAAGCAGTTCGCTGCTCTTAACCCATGCCGATGTGAAAAGATCGCCCAGACCGTTATTCTTTTCAGTCTCTCTTATGGTGCCGCCCTTAACAAAAAATACAATAGACATAGTGTTAGTATACGGGCGTTTGATCTCGATAACTCTGACACCGTTTTCCATAACAGGCTTTCCTCCGGCATAAACATAAAGCGAGCTGAACAGGCTCAGCAGACAAATTAAAAATATTCTCATATCACAAAGACCTTGCGTCCTTCAACCTTAAGTTTGTCAGCACAGAACAGTGCCACAGCCTCAGGGTATATTCTGTGTTCTTCTTTCAGTATACGCTCGGAGAGTGTGTGGTCATCATCATCCTGATTAACGGGTACCACCGCCTGAAGGATTATGCTTCCGTGATCCATCTCCTCATCAACGAAATGCACGGTGCATCCTGCGAATTTCACACCGTACTCGAAAGCCTGTTTCTGAGCATCCAGCCCCTTGAACGAAGGGAGAAGAGAAGGATGTATGTTGAGTATCCTGTTGCGGAACTCGCTGACGAAATAAGGTGATATGATGCGCATGAAGCCAGCCAGACAGATAAGCTCTACACCGTTCTCTCTGAGGATACGCACCAGTTCCCTGTCATAAGCTTCGCGTCCGTCGAACTCTTTCGGGTTAACGAACACTGCGTTCAGCCCCTGTTCCCGTGCAAACTCAAGCCCCTTTGCGTCGGCTTTGTTGCTTATAACAACGGCTATCTCACCGTTTATAGCGCCTTCGTCTATTTTCTTTTTGATTGATATAAAGTTACTGCCGCGACCGGACAGAAGAACTGCTATCTTTTTCAATTCACACCCTCAATCTCCACTTCTCCGGTGGATGTTACACTGCCTATGACAGCCGCATCGTCCAGAAGTTTGATAATTTTATCCGCTTCGGACTTTTCAACTGCAATGATAAAACCGACGCCCATGTTGAAAACCCTGTAGAGTTCTTTGGGCGCAACACCTGACTTTTCGAGAATAAATTTATATATTTCAGGCAGTTTGAAGGTTTTCGGGTCTATTTTGCATCCTGTGCCTTCGGGAAGCACTCTGGGTATGTTGTCGTAAAATCCGCCGCCGGTGATATGCACCATTCCTTTGATGTCGATACCTTCGGCAAGCAGTTTCATGATATGGGGAACATATATTTTTGTGGGAATGAGAAGTGCGTTCTTAAGCTTCGTGTCGCCGTATACAACGTCGTCGGGTTTCATGCCGAGGCTGTCAAAGAACAGCTTGCGCGCCAGTGAAAATCCGTTGCTGTGCAGACCGCTGGAAGATATACCCACCAGAACGTCGCCCGCCTTTATGCGTTCGCCTGTGATAGCCTTTGGCTTGTCCAATATACCGACCGCGAATCCGGCGAGGTCGAAATCATCGCCCGCATACATTCCGGGCATCTCCGCAGTTTCGCCCCCGACGAGAGGACAGTCGGATATGCGGCACCCTTCGGCAATACCTTTAACAACTTCCGCCATCTTCTCGGCGGAAAGTTTGCCTGTCGCCATATAATCCAGAAAGAACAGCGGTTTGGCACCAGTTACAATTATATCGTTTACACACATGGCAACAAGGTCAATCCCGACAGTGTCCAGAATATTAGTATCTATAGCCACTTTCAGTTTTGTTCCCACTCCGTCGGTTCCCGACACAAGAACGGGATGTTCCATGCCCTTCATACAGGACACATCAAAAAATCCGGCGAATCCGCCTATGCTTCCCAGCACGTTTTTATTGTATGTGGACTCGACCGTCTTTTTTATTACCGATACGAAACGGTTGCCCTCGTCAATATCAACGCCGCTTGATTTGTAATCCAGAGACACACTCTCCCCCTATTTTCCTTTTACAAGTCTTTCTATCTCTTTTCTGATGGCGCGCTCCACAAGAACTGGAAGCTCCTCCTCCAGAATACGGGTTATCTTATCTGTCAGAACCTCTTTTATGGCAAATTTCAGAGTATCCTCATCAATCGCCTCGTATACTGCTTCAACAAGTTTTTCCTCGCTGATGCGTATCATGGGTTCTGGGTCTATTATCCCTTTATCTTCAATGTATTCGGGTTCTTCCTCAATATGAGGTTCAGGCTCGGCAGAAGGTTCTTCATATGCTGGCATATCAGTATGCACATCATCCGATTCTATCGGGTCATGCACCTGCTCTTCCATAACATCGCTGAGCGAAAGTTCCGCCTGGATATCGGTAAGAACGGTTTCAACCGTCTCGTCAAGAGCTTCTTCCGCATCGTTCAGTGTTGCGTCGGCATGTGTCACATCTTCTGAAATATGTTCTTCGTTTATACCGTCGAGGATATTGTCAAGCTCGTCCCCTTCCGGTTCATCAAGCTCGCTGAACAGATTCTCCTGTTCAGCCTCTGTCAGCTCTGTCTCCGGTTCAAGTACTACCTCAACAGTCTCTTCCGGCTCTTCCTGTTTCTCTTCTTTTTCCTCAAGCTGATCCTCATCAACCTCAATCAGTCCTTCAAACGTTTCCTGAGGTTCGGTTCCGGTCTGCTCAGGTTCATCCTCTATAACCTCTTCCGGCTCAGGAACTGTCATTGCAAGCTCCGCAGCAAGTCTCTCTTCCTCTTTCTTTCGTTCCTCTTCCGCAAGGAGCTGGTCTTCGTCAACCTCTATCAGCCCTTCAAACGCACTGGAAGAAGGAGCCGCCGAACGACCTATATCAGCAAGGGCATCCTCTGCCACCGACGGCATTTCCACTTTGGTCACAGGATGCACCTGCACAGGTTCTTCAAAAACCGCTTCTTTCTGTATCTCAGGCTCTTCCTGTATTTCCGGTTCAGCCTGTACCGCTTGCTCTTCAAAAAGCTCTTCGGGAATTGTCACATCTTCAACAGTTGCGGGGAGTTCCTCCTCTTCGGGTTCCTCCTCCGTGAGCATCATCTCCATCTCTTCTGGGACGTCGGTCATAGCCGCCGCAAGTTCTTCATCCGTGGGAGTTTCAGATATATCGAGTGTTTCATGATAGGGTGCGCTGTTGAATCCGCTTGCTATCTTTTCTTCAAGAGTTTTCGCGTCGAATGGTTTGTATATGAAATCGTCTGCGCCGACTATATGGCAAAGATTGCTGTCAAACTGGTCAAAGGCGCCTGTGAGCAGGATTATCACAACATTTCCCGCCGCATTCCGCAGTGCCGCTATCATGTCTTTTGAAGCTATGTCGCCGAGTTTGTTGTCCAGAAGAATCAGGTCGGGTTTGTCTGTTTTTATATGACTCAGAGCTTCTTCTTTGCTGAACACCTTGACAACATCGTATTTTTCCTTGTCCAGACAAAGGTCTATGACCCTGTGGATGGTAACGCTGTCGTCGATAAGCATTATTCTCTTCTTCATATAACACCCCTGACCGATTGATTCACAATTCACCGCTTCAGAAAACCTGACAAATCATGATAACATCATAATGCTGATTAATCAACGGATTAAGGCTTATCTGCACTCCATTTCGGGCTTGCCGAAACGCTCGATGATACGTTTGTTCACACAGGCGGGAACAAACTGGGCAACATCGCCTGCGTGGAGGGCAACCTCGCGTATGGTGCTTGAGCTTAAGAAGATATGCTCCTGTGTGGGCATAAGAAAAACGCTTTCACAGTCCGGATCCATGTTTCTGTTCATGAGTGCGAGCTGAAACTCAAACTCAAAGTCGCTCACAGCCCGCAGACCGCGCACAACAACGTTCGCTTTATGCTTTTTGAGAAAATTCACCAGCAGGCAGGTGAAAGGCACTACAGTTACCTGCGGCATATACGCCATGGTTTCTTTAGCCATCTCCACTCTCTCTTCCAGAGTGAACGCAGTCCCCTTTTTTTTATTCTCGGACACAGCAAGAATGACATTGCCGAACAGCTTTACCGCCCGCTCAGCAATATCCACATGACCGTTTGTCATCGGGTCGAATGTTCCGGGATAGACTGCAATCATTTGCCACCGCCGCCTGCCGCGAGATAATATATTTTCGTATCGCCGTATTTTTTCTCATTCTCTATAAAAAAGTCTGTATTTGCAACATCAAATGGTGAACGGAAGCTCTCTTCAAATACGATTGTTCCGCCCTCTGCCAGAAGTTCTCCGTCTGCTATCATACCCAGAAGCTCCGCAGGAGCGTATTTACCGTATGGCGGATCGATGAAGATAACGTCAAACTTTCCTGTAAGCGTCGGAAGAATTTTTATAACGTCGCCTTTTATGATATCTGTGCTGTCTTCCATGTCTTTGATATTCTTTTTGACGAATGTAACGTCAGTATCCACAAAAACTGCCTTGTCTGCGCCGCGGCTTATCGCCTCTATACCGTATGACCCTGTTCCGCAGAAGAGGTCGAGAACATGCGCACCCTCCACAGTATCAAAAAGAACGGAAAATACAGCGTTGCGTACCTTATCCGTTGTGGGGCGAACCGACAAGTCTTTCGGCGTGAAAAGCTGCCTGCCTTTGAATGTACCGCTTATAACTCTCAACTTCAGTTATCCTCTTGCATATTGTTCTGATGTCGGGCTTTGCGCCCTCTTTTATCTCAAGTCTGCCCTCACAGGCTTCTCTGTTATATCCGTTATAACCGTATGCAGTGTTTATATATTTCCTGTCCAGAGCCAGATTATGCCCCAAACCTAAATATATGGCAACGGCTATTGTTTTAACCATGTCTCCGGTCGCCGGATGATACTCACCCGCGGCGATCTGCTCCTGCATACTCTCAGCGTCCTGTAAACCGATGCGGATAACCTCTATATCTTCCGCCTCAAACAGTATAAGACCATACGCACAGCGTGCCAGTGTCTCTGCCAAAGGAAGACAGACGTGTTCGCCGGACAGCCAGAGAGAATAGAGTTCCGTATCTTTCAGTACAACACATGGGTATATGCGCACATATTCAGGCTTTACACTCAGCACAGAAGTCACTGTGGCGTCGAAGCTACAAAAATTCTCGCCGTACATGCCTGTCATTATCTGTGCGGAAAGTTTTTTAATGTGTTTTTTTACCGTGTGCAGCGCTTGAATGGTCTCTTCTGAATTACATGGACGTTTATTAAGCTTAAGAACGTCATCGTCAAGACTCTGCACACCTATCTCAACTGTCTCTACACCTTTTGCCGCAGCCTCTGCCATATTTGCGTCGGTTACACAATCCGGGCTGGTGGAGAAACGCAACTTTTTGAAACCATAGCCGCGAGCAATAGAATAAAGCCTCTGCTGAAGCGCGTCAGGCAGACAGGTAAAGCTTCCCCCGTAGTAGGCGAGCTCATCCCAGTTATCTGATATATCAAGATATTTTCTTATCTGCTGTTCGACTGATGAAAGAATTTCAGAAGGATTCTGACCTGTAATTGAGTTTTGACTGCAATAGACGCATCTTTGTCTGCATCCGGCGAAAGGAATGAATACGGGAAGTATCCTATTTTTCATTACCCAGTTTCTTGAGCGCTTTTGCCGCGGCAGCTTTCTCTGCGTTCTTTTTTGTCTTTCCCTTGCCCTCTTCAGTAACAAGTCCTTCGACATGCACCCGAACCAGAAAAATCTTGTCATGCTCGGGACCGGATTCGTCCAGAACCGTATATTCAGGCAGGGTGCCGAACTGGCGCTGGGTTATCTTCTGCAGTTCGCTTTTGGAATCTATAAAGGTGCTGTTTGAAATATCCTCGTCAATTCTTGTACCGAAATGGTCGATGATGATCTTGCGCGCTTCGTCATAACCGCCGTCAAGATAGATGGCAGCCACCACGGATTCAAATATATCGCAGAGGAGTGATTCTTTATATTTGCCGCCGGACGCTTTTTCACCTTTGCCAAGAAGGATGTGATCCCCAAGCTCCATCTCAGTTGCGACCTTGCTCAGAAATCCTTCACTGACGAAAAAGCCCCGAAGTTTTGAGAGAAGTCCCTCGTCATAGTCCTTATATCTGTCCAGCAGATATTCCGTGACTATGAGCTGAAGAACTGCGTCGCCCAAAAATTCGAGCCGTTCATAGTTTTTGTTGTTCTTCTTCTCATGGGCGTAAGATCTGTGGGTCAGAGCCTCCAACACCACAGACCTGTCGCCAAAGCTGTAACCTAGCTTATGTTCGAGAGTTTCGAGATCCGAACTCAGCTTTTTATTCATATCTCTTAAATATTAATGTACCGTTTGTTCCGCCGAATCCGAACGAGTTGCTGAGAGCGTATTTGAAATCACATTTCTCAGGCTTATTGGGAACGTAGTAAAGATCGCAGTCGGGATCGGGGGTGGTATAGTTTATTGTCGGGGGGAGTATGCCTTTTTCAAGCGCCATACAGCAGTAGATAGCTTCAACGGAACCTGCCGCACCGAGAAGGTGACCTGTCATTGATTTTGTTGAGCTGATCTTCACATTTTTAGCATGATCGCCGAAAACTTTTTTAACAGCAAGAGTTTCTATCTTATCGTTAAAAGGAGTTGAAGTGCCGTGTGCGTTTATATAGCCGATGTCTTCGGGTTTAATACCTGCGTCCTCAAGTGCCGCCTGCATACATCTCATAGCGCCGTCACCTGTTTCATCGGGTGCTGTCATGTGATATGCATCGGCAGACGCGCCGTACCCTGCATATTCGCCGTAAATTTTTGCGCCTCTCGCCATAGCGTGCTCGTATGACTCAAGAAGCATGATGCCGCAGCCTTCGCCCATAACAAAACCGTCACGGTCTGAATCGAAGGGACGTGAAGCCTTTTCGGGGTCGTCGTTTCTGCGTGAAAGTGCCTTCATATTGCCGAAACCGCCGATGGAAAGCGACGTGATGGCGCTCTCTGTGCCGCCTGCGAGCATAACGTCGGCATATCCGTGCTGAATAAGTCTTGCCGCCTCGCCCACAGAATGGGTTCCTGTTGTGCAAGCTGTAACGATGCTGTAGTTAGGTCCTTTGAATCCGAATTCAATAGATACCGCACCGCTCGCCATGTTTATGATGGAAGTGGGGATGAAAAAGGGTGAAATCTTCTTAACGCCCTTCGCATCAAAATCTCTTGTGGTGTCTTCAATAGCTTTGAAGCCGCCGATACCTGAACCGATGTGAGTACCGCATCTGGTGAGATCGGCCTTTTCCAAATCGAAGTTCGCCATTTTCACAGCGATAGCTGAAGCAGCGATGGCAAAAATTACGAACTGTTCGTGCCTTTTGACAGCTTTGGGGTCTTTAACATACTGGGCGGCATCAAAATCGTCAACAACACCTGCAAACTTAACAGGGAGTTCCTCAGTGTTAAGTCTTTCAGCAGGAATATATTTGATTCCGCTCTTACCGTTCATAAGAGCATCCCAGTTTTTCTCATTTCCGCTGCCGAGGGGAGTTACAAGCCCGTAGCCTGTTACAACTACTCTTCTCTTCACAAAATCCTCCATTTAGAAAAGGTCGGGGGGACAACCTTAACGGAAATCCCCCCTCATCTGAATTATGATAAAATTTACGCTTTTGCTTTTTCGATGTGAGAAATGGCATCGCCGACAGTTTTGATCTTTTCAGCTTCCTCATCGGGAATTTCAAGATCGAACTCTTCTTCAAAAGCCATGATAAGCTCAACAGTGTCAAGAGAGTCAGCGTCAAGGTCGTCTATGAAAGATGCGTCTTCTGTAACTGCGTCCGCATCAACATTAAGCTGCTCAACAATAATCTCTTTTACTTTAGCTGCGATATCTGACATTTTCTGTCCTCCTATGATCTCTTTAAAGAATTATCTTCTTCTCATCACATTGCATGTGTTATTTACTAAATATTGCGGCAGAAATCCAGTCATTTTAATTTCCGCCTTATATATAAGCTTCTTACGAAGCTTTATCACATGTACATTCCGCCGTTGACGTGGATTGTCTGACCTGTGATATAGTCTGATGCGGGTGACGCAAGGAACATTACGGCTTCCGCAACATCGTCCGCCTCGCCCAGTTCGCCAAGAGATATCTTCGCGAGCATTGCGTCCACAACTTCTTTGGGAAGTCCGTCTGTCATTGCGGTGCGGATGAAGCCGGGAGCAACAGCGTTAACTCTGATACCACGGCTTGCAAGTTCCTGTGCGGAAGTTTTTGTGAGACCGACCAGCCCCGCTTTGCTTGCGGAATAGTTAGCCTGTCCTGCGTTTCCTGAAAAACCTACTACGGAAGCGATGTTTACGATCTTTCCGTATCTCTTTTTCATCATGCCTTTAAGAGCGGCTTTTGTACAGATGAACGCGCCTTTAAGGTTGATGTCGAGAACTCTTTCCCACTGTTCAACCTTCATACGCATGATGAGCCCGTCCTGAGTGATCCCTGCGTTATTCACAAGGATGTCCACAGTGCCGAGTGTGCCTTCAACCTCTTTTATCATTGCCTCAACGCTGTCCTCTTTTGAAACGTCGGCAGCAAACGCAGCTGCAACGCCGCCTTTGTCTGTGATCTCTTTAACAACAGCTTCTGCATCGGCTTTGATGTTTGCGATGTCGATATAGTTCACCGCAACTTTTGCACCCTGTGCGGCCATTTTAAGCGCGATGATACGGCCAATGCCGCTGGAAGCGCCTGTAACCAGCGCTACTTTTCCTTCAAGTACCATGTTTACTCCGGTAAATCCGCGACCTTGGAAACGTTTTCAACGGTCACGTTTTTGTCTATTTTTTTGATGAGCCCCGCAAGAACCTGTCCTGCTCCCACCTCTATGAATCTGTCCACCCCTGAGTTTACCATATTTTTTATCAGGGTTGTCCATAAAACTGCTCCGTCCACCTGTCTGCAAAGCGCATCGTAAACATCAGCAGAGTTCTTTTCTTCTTTAGCATCAACGTTATTGAACACAGGAGTGTTCAGGTCTTTTATGACTATGTTATTTTTGAGGTAATCCGCCATCTTCTCTCTGGCGGGTCTCATGAGCGAGCAGTGGAAGGGTGCTGAAACCGGAAGCAGAAGAGCTCTTTTCGCTCCTTTTGCCTTTATCTTCTCTGAGAATTCTTCAACCGCTTCTTTATGCCCTGCAACAACTATCTGTCCGGGGCAGTTAAAGTTTGCGGGTTCAACAACCTTAACGCCGGAAACCTCTTTACAGGTTTCAACAACCGCCTCGTCGTCTATACCCATAACAGCAGCCATAGCGCCGACGCCCACAGGTACGGCGTCCTGCATGAACTTTCCTCTGTTGTGGACGGCAAGAACGCCCTCTTCAAATGTGAAGCCGCCAGCCGCAACAACCGCAGAATATTCCCCCAGAGAATGTCCGGCGAAATAATCCGCCTTAACTCTGTTTTTAAGCACTTCCCAGATACCGACACTCATTGTGAGCAGTGCGGGTTGGGTGTTGTATGTGGTTTTAAGTTCCTCTTCGGAACCTTCAAACATTATCTTTGTCAGGCTGTAGCCCAGAGCCGAATCAGCCTTATCGAAAATCGCTTTAACTTCCGGCATGGCATCATAAAAATCCTTTCCCATGCCTACGAACTGTGACCCCTGTCCGGGGAAAACAACCGCTGTCTTACCCATTATATATGTCTCCTTATATCTCCCCCTTTATAAAAGGGGGATTAAGGGGGATTTAATTAAGAAAATCCACCCCGACCCTCCTTTGCTAAAGGAGGGAGGGAAATAATCAGAACGTAAACGCCATGCTTCCCCATGTAAGTCCGCCGCCGAATGCCGCAGACACAACGTTGTGTCCGCGCTGTATACGTCCGTCGCGTACAGCCTGATCAAGCGCCGTGGGGATAGTTGCCGCTGACGTGTTCCCATAGTTTGTAAGGTTAATTATCACCTTCTCTTTGTCAAGTCCAAGTCTCTTCGCAGCCGCGTCGATGATACGCAGATTTGCCTGATGAGGAATCATCCAGTCAATCTGGTCGGATGAAAATCCGGCAGCATCCGCCGCTTCCTGTGCCGCATCCGCCATAGCCCGCACGGCAATTTTGAACACATCGTTGCCCTTCATTTTTATCATGTGGTCGATGGCGGGTTCATTTATCATTTTTTTCAGATACTGCGATCCGAGATTGTCCTGTTTAAGAAGCTCGCCGTATTCCCCATCGGCATAGTTGAATATGCTTCTGATGCCGGGTGTGGAATCAGCAGAGACAACAGCCGCACCCGCTCCGTCACCGAAAAGGATGCATGTCGATCTGTCGCGCCAGTCAACGCATGCTGTGAGATGTTCCGCACCGATGACCAGAATATTTCTGGCACCTCCGGAGCGTATCATGCCATCAGCGACACGCACTCCGTAAAGGAAGCCTGAACATGCCGCAGCAATGTCAAACGCCATGCACGGCTTTGCGCCGAGTTTGTATTGAACTCTGCAAGCTGTTGAAGGCATTATGGTATCCGGAGAAAGTGTACCAACTATGATGGCGTCAAGCTCGTTAGCGTTCAGCCCAGCCATTTCAAGCGCTCTCTTACCTGCTTCCGTTGCCATATCGCTGCAGGATTCTTCTTCTGCAACGTGCCTCTGCTTTATACCTGTGCGGGTTACGATCCATTCATCCGAAGTATCAAGAAATTGAGCGATATCATCATTGGTCATTATTTTAGAAGGGAAATAGGAACCGGTTCCTGTGAATCTTGAATATATACTCATGCGCCACCTGAAAGTTCAGCAAAAATTAATTAGTTACCATGTCGAACTTTTCGGGAACATTGTTCCAGAAACAGACATTTTTGTCAACTCGTAATACCTGTGTCTGCTTTGGGGAGGGCTTTCTCTATCTGGTCATTGAGTTTTTGCTTCGCAAGCTCATACGCCATTTTGATACTGTATTTCACAGCGGTGGAATTTGAGCTTCCGTGACCTATGATACATACGCCGTTTACCCCGAGAAGAGGTGCGCCGCCGTATGATGAGTGATCCGCCTTCTTTTTGATCCTTTTAAGCGCGGGGATCATGAAGAGAGCGCCTATTTTTGAAAGTGTGGATGAGCGTATTTCATCCTTAAGCATTTTTGAAATATACCAGCCTGCGGACTCGGACACCTTAAGCGCCACGTTTCCGGCAAACCCGTCAACAACTATAACGTCGGAAGTGCCTCTGAAAAGATCTTTGCCTTCGACATTGCCGTAAAAGTTGATGACACCGCGGTTTCCAAGTTCTGAAAGTTCTTTGAAAACCGTTTTGGTGGTCTCGTTCCCTTTAACGTCCTCTTCGCCCACAGACATAAGACCGACGGTGGGTTTCTCTTTTTCCATCACGATAGATGCATACGCACTCGCCATGATTGCAAACTGAATGTAGTTTTCAACCTTGCAGTCAACGTTAGCACCCACGTCGCACATCACGGTATGCCCTTTAACTGTGGGCATGACAGCAGCGATGGCGGGACGGTCTATCCCGGGAAGAGTTTTCAGCACCATTTTGGCAACAGCCATGACAGCGCCGGTGTTACCCGCACTGTAAAATGCCGCGCCGCTTCCGTCTTTCACAAGACGCAGACCTTCATGGATAGAGGAATTCCTCTTTGCCCTGATAATCTGTGAAGGAAGGTCATCCATAGTGACGACCTGATCGGCATGAACAATTTCGATATTTTTCGAGGCTTTCGGACCACAGGCATCAAGCTCTGCTTTGACCTGTTTCTCATCCCCGACAAGGATAAGTTCAGTTCCGAATTCCTGAACAGCTATAACGGCACCCTTGACAATCTCATGCGGGGCGTAGTCTCCCCCCATGGCATCAACGACGACTTTCATGTTATATCTCTTCTTTCGCCACTACCTGTTTCTTGTTGTAATACCCGCATGAAGGACATACTCTGTGGTTGAGCTTAAGCTCGCCGCAGTTTGAGCATTTGCTGTAAGCCATTGTTGTTGCATGGTGATGGCTTCTTCTGTTGCCCTTTTTCATTCTGGAAGTTTTACCCTTCGGTACACCCATTTTAATACTCCTGTATCAGAGTAGCTGTGTCATCTGCACAGCCTCAATTATTTTTTAATTTATCAAGTCCCGACCATCTGGGGTCGGTCACGTCTTTGCATTTACATTTGCCAAGGTTGAGGTTCTCTCCGCACTGGGGACAAAGCCCTTTGCAGTCCTCTCCGCATATCATTCTGACGGGGAGGTGAAATACAACCTCCTGACGGACTATCTCCTCGAGATTTATCTCGTCCTCTTCCACCCAGCAGACGCCCATATCGTCGTCTGTAAGCTCCGTCTCTTCTTTAACATCCTCAAGACTCTGACGCATAAGCTGTATGCCCGCGGTCTGTTTTCCGAACCCTGTCACAGGTTCCAGACATCTGGCGCAGGGCGCTTCAAAACTGTAGCTGAACTCAACATCCAGAAACAGTCCCGAATCTGTGGGGATGAGCTCCGCAGAGAAGTTCTCCACGTTAACCTTCATGTCGTCTTCGGTAAAGGCGAAGTCTCCCTCGAAATGTCCGCCTTCCGCAAGAAGTTCTTCAAAAGACAGCTTCACGATATCAACTCCTGAAAGCCCTGACCGTTTAAGGGTCAAAGAGCAACAATACTAGTCATACAAATTCTGAAAGTCAAGTTTATTTTATCGCCCTGTTCCACAAGCCCCTTCAATGAAGGAGTACCAAGGGTGATTTACATTTACTATTAAGAAAATCCACCCCAACCCTCCTTTGTTAAAGGAGGGAGAAAGTCCTTATTTTCGTATACCCGAATGCCCGAAACGCTCTGTGAGCACTGCCGTGACTTCCTCAAAAGCTACGCCTCTCATTTCAAGAGCAACTATCATATGATATAAATAGTCGGCAGCTTCACCTGCCACGTCTCTGTCAGTTTCGACAAGGATAGCCTTTATAAGTTCCGCGTTCTCCTCGCCAAGTTTTTTAATTATCTTGTTGGTGCCGCCCTGCAATAGCTTACAGGTATATGATTCGTCTGACGGATTCGCTTTTCGCTCGCGAACCACATCGACAAGTTTGCCGATTATTGATACATCCATCGCCTTACTCCGTTATCCTCACCGGAACGTTGCGTTCCGCAAGAAACTTTTTAACTTCGCCTACGGAATATTCCCGAAAGTGAAAAATGCTAGCAGCAAGCGCTGCGTCCGCCTTTCCCTCTGTCAGTCCGTCATATATATGCTGAGGGTTGCCTACGCCTCCGCTGGCGATAACAGGTATTCCCACAGCCTCAGCAACGGCACGGTTAAGCCCGTTGTCATATCCGTCCTTTGTTCCGTCGCAATCCATGCTTGTAAGTAAAATCTCGCCCGAACCGAAACTCTCCATCTTCGCCGCCCATTCAAGAACGTCTATCCCCGTGGCATTTCGTCCGCCATGGGTATAGACCTCCCAGCCCTCGCCATTATGTCTGCGTTTTGCATCTATGGCAACGACGATACACTGGGAACCGAACCGGAGCGCCGCTTCTTTTACAAACTCCGGTCGATGCACAGCCGCAGTGTTTATCGACACCTTGTCCGCGCCGGAGTTCAGCAGATTTCTGATATCCTTTATCTCGCGAACGCCTCCGCCCACCGTAACAGGCATAAAAACACGTTCAGCCGTGCGTGCAACAACATCAAGAATTATGCCTCTGTTGTCTGAACTGGCTGTTATATCAAGAAAAGTAAGTTCATCTGCGCCCTGTGCGTCATATATTTCGGCAACCTCCACAGGGTCGCCGGCATCTCTGAGATTTACAAAATTCGTACCCTTAACAACCCGTCCGTCTTTAACATCCAGACAGGGAATAATGCGTTTTGCCAGCATAATTATACCTTTAATAATATTGTACGAAAATAATGGACTAAATAGAGAAAAGGGTCAAGAAATTAAAAGTTGAGCTGAACTTCCCTGCCCTTTATGGTCAGACATCCGTCCTTCGTCATCTGTTTTATGACGCGGGACAGGTTTTCAGGGGTACTGCCCAGAAGCACAGCCAGCTCGCATCTGGGAACAGGCAGGCGGAACCGTCTGTTACGCTCCCTTTTTGAAAACTGCTCAAGGTATGCGCAAAGACGTTCCCGCGTGCCGTTCAGCGCATGGGATTCTATCAGCCCGACAAGATGCACCATATCCAATGCACACCTTTGAAGCTGGTTTTCCAGAAGCTCACTGTCCGCCATAATGAGCTTCTTTATACAGTCCCTCTCCACCATGAGGATTTCCGAATTTTCAAGCGTCATGGCACCGAAAAGACTTTTTGTTACCACAATGCCCGAATCGCTGAGTTCACCGGGAAAAATGTACTTAATTGTTATCTCTCTGCCGTCCTCCCGTATCCTGTTCAAACGAACAAGTCCGTTCACAAGAAAACAACAGTGCGCCGAATTTTCTCCCTGCGCAAAAAGAACCTCCTGCCTTCCGTAGCGGACAAAACTGCTTTTCGACATGACAGCATCCGCAAGCGCCTTAGTATGCTTTCTGAACCTCAGACGGACAAAATCGTCCACAGCATCTTTTTTTCCCGAAATCTTAACATGTGTCAATGAATCCCACCTTTATTAATGATACTAAAAATCAATATCAACTGATTCGGAATTTTTGTCAACTGAAAACATACCAACAAGTATGATATCCGGAGGTTATTATGAAGAAACTTCTGCCGGCGGCCGTTGTGCTGCTTCTGGCATCAACGGCATCTGCGGACAAAAACAGCATGATGCAGGACACCATCTATTTTGAGACGGTGAAAGTAACGGACACAGCCGTTTCGGAAGGACAAACGCTTCAGTCCACCAGTGCGACCGTTCAGGAAAAGAAGAAGAGCAACAATATTGCGGATTTCATTGAACAGGATCCTGAAATCAGCCTTAAACGCAGGAGCGCTTTCGGCGACAGCGGCGATATTCTCACTATAAGAGGGCAGAGCGGTCAGCGTATCATGCTGAACCTAGACGGACGCAATCTGAACTCAACAGGCGTTAACGGCGGCAACTACATAGATTTCAACACGATCCCGCTGGATAACATCGAAAAGATTGAAATAATCAAGGGCGGAAGCAGTGCAGAATACGGGAATAACGCTATCGGCGGCGTTATCAACGCATACACAAGGCGCCCGGCAAGCGATCCGTCAATAACCTTTTACGGAACTATGGGCGGATGGAACGCAAGCGACGACTTTATGAACCTTCGGGGCAGTTATTCCCAGAAATTCGGCAATCTGGGCATCAGTCTGGGCATGAGCCGTCAGGAGGCTGACGCGTACCTCTGGAACAACGACTACCGCTCAACTCACATAGCTCCGAAGTTATATCTCACAACACCGTGGAAAGGTGAGTTCATCGCGGGACTTGACTACACAAAAACACGCAGAGGACTGATAAAGAATAACCGCGCGTCCCTGGACCCTGATTCCGACGGATGGAGCCAGACAATAAACTCTGACTCCCCACTCTCACTCGGTGACGTATTCTCCGGCGCGCCGGTGGAAAAGCTATGTCTGTCATAGGTGAAGGCGCACACTCAAACGTCGAGAAAAAGCTATACAGCACGTCATATTCTCAGCCCATAGGAAGCAGCGTCTACTTTGAGCTGTCGGCATACAAAAACGACGAGGACAGGTCTGACATCAACTATTCCGACGGCACCGGAGGCGTTGCGGCGGGTGAACTGGTTCTGGACAGAGAGGTTGAAGTTGACAGCAGCTACGGGTACAAAGCTAAAGTTGATGCCGAATTCGGAGTGCACAATGTAATTTTCGGAGCGGAACAGAAGAACCTCAGAGGCGGCGAGATCGACGTAAACTACGTTGCCGCAAGCTGGAAAGGCAGCATTGCCAGTTCCGATTCCGACCACAAAATATACAACACGGGCGTCTTCGTTTCCGATTCATGGAAACTCACCGACAGATTTACAATTGACCTCGGTCTGCGTTTCGACGATTACGAGGCGAGCCAGCTCAAAAGCGGAAGCAGGGTCAAATATGACGACAGCAAGGTAACGCCAAAACTCGGCGCCACATATGCACTCACTCCGTCGGACAAAATAGGAATGTTCGTCTACCAGAGCTACAGAACCCCTGTCGCAAACGAGATGAACCACTACATTGACGGATTAAGCTATTCCATGCTGGCGGCTAAAGACCTTAAAGCGGAAACGGCAAACGCGATCGACCTTGTTTACAAGCACACTTTCGGTTCAAAAGGTTTTGCGAAAGTGTCCGCTTTTTACTATGACATTGACGATTATCTCCTTTTCGGGAGCAAACCGGACGGCACCAGCGGACGCATCGCATATAATATTGATAACGCGAAATTCACTGGCGTAAGCACCGACGGAAGATACAACGTAACATCAAAACTCAGCCTGAACGCCGGTCTTGCATGGCAGAAAACTGAAAAAGAGGGAGACCCCGTCGCAGATGCATATTCAGACTATGCAGACGACAAGGTTGACTACATCCCCGACTGGAAAGGTACAGCAGGCGCAAGCTGGAAATTTTCCGAAAAATTCACTCTGGACGCATCACTCAATTATGTGGGGGAGCGCAGTTACTTCTATTACGGCAAATCGCGCGAGCTTGACCCATATACAACAGTTGATGCAGGACTGACATACGCTATGTCCGAACACACAACACTTGAGGTCTATGCGGAAAACCTGCTGAACAGAACCATAGAAGAACAGTACGGCTACCCCACTGTAGGTCTGATACTCGGCGCAAGCGTCAAGCTGGTGTTCTGATGAAAAACATGATGAATCCCGAAGCGAAATGGGACAAAAAAGCGCTTACATATCCGAGATACACATCATCCGAGGATACATATGAAGCAAAGATCATCCGCACTCTGGAGGGTGCGGATGTCTCCTTTAAAGGGAAACGTGTTCTGGACGTAGGCTGCGGAAGCGGCAAATTCACCCTCAGAATTGCAAAAGAGGCGGCATCGGTTCTCGGCACGGACATTTCCTCCCAAATGCTCAGAATACTCCATGAGGATGCCGAAAAAGAGGGGGCGGATAATCTCCGCTCCCTCAAATGCACCTTTGACGATTTCGACCCGAAAGGCGAAAAATTCGATATCGTCTTCGCCTCCGTAACGCCCGCAGTAAGGACAGAAGAGCATTTCAGAAGGGTGACTGAACTTGCGGGAGAACGCGTCGTATACATCGGCTGGGCAGGCAGAAAAGAATCGGAAATGCTCTATGCCATATATGAAAGATGCGGCATAACACCCAAAATATTCAACGACGTTCCCGTGCTTAAAGAATGGCTGGCGAAACAGAACATCCCATATAAAACAATACCAGTCGAAGAGACATGGGTGAGAACTTATGACCGTGCAAAGGCGGAAGCCCTCTGCATGGAAGCAATAGAGGACAATGCTTCCGGCGCCTGCATCAAAACCGTCGCGCCGCTGCTTGACACCATGGCGGGTGCGGACGGCAGAATAACAGACAGGATGCATGTCAAAATGGAGATGATAATATGGTAAGGCTGCTGACTATACTTGCCCTGTCCGTATGTTTTGCAACAGCAAACGCGGACGTAACCATAACCGACATGATAGGCAGGAAGGTGAAACTTCCTGCCGGAAAAATTGAAAGAGTTATACCGCTGGCAAGCAGTATGAGCTTCATATCGTTCTTAAACGCGCAAAATATGGTGGTCGGAATTGAAAAAACAGACACAATAAACCATGCAAAACGCACCTATGTGTATGTCAATAAGCCGATAACCGACAAACTGCCGATAATCGGCGAAGGCGGCGCGGCAAGGCGCCCGAACATAGAAGCCATGGTGGCTCTGAAACCCGACATAATATTCACTATAACAGCAGACGCTTCGGAAGCGGACATGCTCCAGCGCAAAATACGCGTTCCGGTGGTGGTACTCAGCTACGGATACACAGGGGTTGAGCTTGAAACTGTGTACAAATCTCTCCGGCTCACTGCGCAGATACTCGGCAGAAAAGAGAGAGCGGAACAGCTCATTTCGTACGTCGAGGGGCTTAAAAAAGAACTCTCATTCAGACCCAAAACCCCTGCAAAGGCATACATAGGAGCTGTTTCATATAAAGGTATCAGAGGTATAGACAGTACGGAGGCGAACTTTCTGCCTTTCCGGCTGGCTGGCATAGCTAACACTGCGGACGCGGCGGGGCGAAAGGGTCACATTTTTCTTGAAAAAGAATACGTCGTGATGCTGAATCCGCCTCTGGTTTTTATCGACAGCGCAGGTTTCGCCACTGCATCACAGCAGGCGGCAAAATCGCCGGAGCTTTATAAACGCCTGAACGCTTTCAAAACCGGAAGAGCATATCTCATACCGGCTAACACCTTCTATTACATAAACATCGACCTGATGCTGTCCAATGCCTTTTTCATGGCAAAGACGGCATATCCGGAAGCATACGCAAATCTTGATCCTGAAAAGAAAGCGGGCGAGATAATCAAAGCCTTCACAGGGCAAAACGTATTTGATGTGATCAAAAACGATTCAGGCGGATACAAACGCATTTCACTTTCACCTGACGGATTCAAAACAGAGGAAATCAAATGGTAAGTCGGCTTATTTTCTGGGTTGTCCTTTCGCTACTGCTTATAATTTTCGTTCTGTCGGCGCTGAAACATGGAGCCATAGAACGTTCGTGGGCGGATACCGCATCGGCTCTTTTCGGAGTCGGCAATGACGAAGACCTGCAATATTTCATATGGCATCTTCGGCTTCCCCGCATAGCTGCGGCACTGGCTGTGGGCGGCGCACTGTCTGTCAGCGGCGTGATACTGCAGAACATACTCAACAACCCCCTCGCCTCCTCCTTCACCCTCGGACTTTCACAGGGCGCGGCATTCGGAGCGACCTTTTCAATAATAATTCTCGGTGCGGGAACGGGGCTGTTCGCAGGGCTTGGCAACGTCGCAATTGGCGCTTTCGCAGGTTCAATTCTTTCGGCGCTTATAATCCTGCTGTTCTCGTTCGTACGCGGTATGACACCTCAGGGGCTGATCCTTGCAGGTGTTGCAATGTCGGCGTTCTTCAGCGCCTGTACAATGCTTCTGCAGTTCTTTTCCACAGACACACAGCTTGCGGCGGCGGTCTTCTGGACGTTCGGCGACCTTGGCAAAGGAGGCTGGAGCGAAGCCCTCACAGTGCTTATCGTAACGATGGCTGGCATACTGTTCTCTCTTCGCCTTAGCTGGAGCTACAACGCAATACAATGGGGAGAACTCTCCGCATCCGGTCTTGGCGTCGAAGTGAAAAAAATACGCATAGCGTCTCTTGCGGCGACATCTGTCATGGCGGCTTTCGCAACCGCATACTACGGTGTGATCGGTTTCGTCGGTCTTATCGCGCCGCACATGGTGCGTCTTATCTTCCGCCATTCAGGTCACGGGTTTCTTATTCCGGCATCCGCAGTTCTTGGCGGCGTTTTCCTTCTTGGTGCCGACCTTATGGGGCAGCTGATGTTCTATCCCATATCGCTCCCCGTGGGCGTGATAACCGCATTCGCGGGGGTGCCTATGTTCCTTTTCCTGCTTCTTAGGAGGTCTATGAAACATGCTAACCGCTGAAAACCTTACTTTTAAGCTCAAGAACGGCAGAAAAATACTGGATAACGTGTCATTTTCGCTCGGCGCGGGAGAACTTTGCGCAGTTATCGGGCCCAACGGGGCGGGCAAATCCACCATGATGAAAATTGCCTGTGCCATAATGAAACCCACTGGCGGAAAGGTAACGGTAAAAGATAAAAACATATCGGGGATGAAACGCCACGAAATCGCAAAACATATAGCATACCTGCCGCAGTTCACCCACGCCGTACCCTGTACGGTTTACGATTCTGTGCTTCTGGGGCGCAAACCCCACATAAGCTGGCACCCGGGGCAAAACGACAGAAACATCGCGGATAGAGTGATGAACGAAATGGGGATAGACTGCATGCGGGACAAATGCGTCACGGAGATATCCGGCGGCGAGTTTCAGAAAACGCTTATAGCCCGCGCGCTTGTTCAGCAGGCGGAGATACTTATGCTGGACGAACCGATAAACCACCTGGATGTTAAAAACCAGCTCGACATCATGGACAGCATTGCAGAAATAACAAAGCGCTCAAAGCTTGCCACTCTGGTGGTCATGCACGACCTGAATCTCGCCATGCGCTACGCTGAGACCATTATGCTGATGCACAACGGAAAGATACTTTACCACGGTTGTAAGAGCGGGCTTACGGACAAACACCTTACCGAAGCCTATAGAACTGAAATAAGTATCAGACAGGTGGAGGGGAAATACGCAGTGATATTTTAGGCGGTTGAAAAGAGAGATTGCTTCGCTTACGCTCGCAAAGACAAGCCGTCTCTGCGAGGGCTATTGCCCGAAGCAGTCTCATTATTTATCCGTTTTCTTCGGCTTGCAGAGCTTCTCTTTTTTGTCAGATTGCGCCCCGCATTTTGAACATTCAAACTCTTTTTCTTTGTCTTTATTAGGCTTTTCGCCGCATTTCTTGCTCATAGCTTTGCCTTCTGTGTGTAGAGCTTAAGGTTGTTCTCTATAAGATAGTCCTGATAGTTCAGTTTGTCTTTAGTTCCTTTTACTTTTACATATTCGGAACCTTTCTGCATCCACACCTTCTGGTTGTCGCGTAGGTTCAGGTCGAGGATATTCAGCAGAAAATTTCTGCCCTCTTTCTTTGTCACTTCAAAAAAAAGCTCCACGCGCCTGTCCATGTTGCGCTCCATCCAGTCGGCGGTGCTGAAAAACACCCTCTTCTTACCGCCCGCGTGGAAATATATGATTCGCGGGTGTTCAAGAAACCTGCCCACGATACTGCGCACGCGGATATTCTCCGTCACGCCCTTGATACCTGCCTTGATTCCGCAGATACCTCTGACGATAAGCTCTATCTTAACTCCCGCACATGAAGCCTCAATAAGCTTGTCTATCAGCTTCTTATCTATTACGGCGTTGACTTTTACGATCATCTTCGCCTCTTTGCCCTCTTTGGCAAAGGCAATCTCTTCGTCGATAAGCTCAAGCACTTTCGGCTTTATATATTTCGGAGCGAGATAAAATCTGTTCCATGTGCCTATATCGGTGTAACCCATAAGGAAATTGAACATGGCGGCACTGTCCTTGCCAACCTCATCATCCGCAGTGATATAGTCGATATCTGTATAAATTCCCGCTGTAAACTCGTTAAAGTTGCCTGTGGACATGTGGGAATAGCGCACGACACGCCCGCTCTCTCTGCGGACAATCATAAGGTTTTTGGCATGTATTTTAAGTCCGGCTATGCCGTATGTGACTATACAGCCCGCCTCTTCCAGCATATTCGCCCAGTCAACGTTTCTCTCTTCGTCAAAACGTGCCTTAAGCTCAATGACAACACTGACGTGTTTCCCGTTTTGCACCGCCCTTATAAGGCTTTCCAGAATGGTGGAATTTTTGTTTGCCCTGTAAAGAGTCATCTTTATCGCCATAACGTCAGGATCTGCGGCGGCTGTCGCCACCATTCGGGAGACCAGACCGAAATCATGAAACGGGCGGTACATTATGATATCCTGCTTTTTGATCTGCTCGAAAATATTGATACTGCCGTCGATATAATCCGGCAGAATCGGCTTAAACGGCGGATAGCAAAGGTCGGGACGTTCCCCCGCAACGGAGAACAGCGAAGTCATATCTATTATGTCGTCGATAATGTAAACGTCGTTCTTTGAAAAATGCAGGTGAGATTCCATATGATCCAGTATCTCCTGCGGCAGACGGCTGTCGGTCTCCACGCGGCAGATACCTCCCTTTTTACGGGATTTCAGGAAGTTCTGAATTGAAAGGAGCAGGTCGTCCGATTCCTCCTCGTCAAGTGTGAGGTCGGCATTCCGCGTGACCCTCAGCAGATAACTGTCAAGAACTTCATAGTCGGGGTAAACAATATTAAGGTATTTTGTAAGTATATCTTCCGTAAAAAGAAAATAAATCTTATCCAGTTTAACGCGGAATATCCTGCGCAGGTTCTCCGGCAGAATGATTATTGAATGATGAACAACTCCGTCTTTTTTTATAAGCACATAAAGGCAGAGGCGCAGGTTGTGTATGAACGGCATGGGGTTGTTTGAGGAGAGAGTCACAGGGGAAATCACAGGGTATATCTCCTCGTTGAATATCGCCTCGGTGATATCATCCAGATTAGCCGTAAGTGTGGGGGCTATCATGATACTCTCTTTCTCAAGATCCTTTTTCAGCCCTGCAAATATCTCCTGACGTAAATTGGTCAGTTCATGCGCTTTGGCGCTGATATGCTCAAGCTGTTCCTCCGGTGTGCTTCCGGATGCGTCCAGCTTCGTGTAGCCCGCTTCTATCTGGTCACGCAGACCGCCCACGCGTATCATGAAAAATTCGTCGAGGTTGGATGAGAATATGGCAAGGAATTTCAGACGCTCCAGAAGCGGAACGGAAGAGTCCACTGCCTCCATCATCACCCGCCTGTTAAACTCCAGCCAGCTAAGTTCTCTGTTTATGTATGGGCTGATACTCATATCAAACCGACCCCCTGTATAACTATTGACATCCGGAATGCGCCGCGCATTAGGCTCGGTTACGAGGCTGACGCGGCAGTTTCAAAAAATTTATTCGTAAAGGATTCTTGCTTCAAGCTCTATGGGAATACCGAACGTATCGGTGAATATTTTGCTCTTTTCGCTGAAAGCATGTTTCTCAAGGAACGCCATGCATTTACATTTTGCCTTTATGACAACCTTTCCGGTCTGTATGTCCACGTCAAAATCCTGAACAATGTTCATATGAGATGCATCCAGCGAATCGGCTATTCTCAGTATGCTCACCAGTTTCTTAATAAGGAGCTGTTTCTCGATGGGGAAATAGTGATATTTCTGCTCAAACCACTTGTCCACGTCGCCGTTGTGCATCAGCACGAGATATGAGACGAGCTTAACCCTTTCACGCGGAAGCCCCGGAATCTGTAGAGACTGAACAAGGTAGTAAGAGTGCTGATTATGTCTGACAGAGTCGATATAATAGCCCACATCTGAAAGCACCGCCGCCGCTTCAAGTATGAATTTTTCCATTCTGCCCAGCGAGTGCAGAGGTTTTAAGGCATCAAACAGCTTCATGGAAAACCTTACCGTGGTGTCGGCATGCTGTCTGTCCATGTTGAAACGCTCGCCAAGTGCATATACCGTGTTGCGTACGCGGGTGAAAAATCCGCGGTCGCGCACTGTCTTAGTGTGGAAAAGACTGAGCATGTGGGGGAACGACATCCGCGAAAACCGAACGTGGTCAGTGCCGATGAAGTCCATCAGTTTCAGGTACGTCACCAGCGTCGGAACAAGAACGCTTGCCTCATCCCTGCGGATATTCATAACCGTTTGTATCGTGTCTCTGGGAAGCTGTTTAACACGCTCGTACAGTTCTTCGAGCTGTTTTCTTGAGAGCATTGTCTTTTTCGGCTGAAAGATGTTCAGAAGAACGTTCAGCGATGAACCCGCACTGACGAAATATTTCAGTTTGCAACCGGCAGGAAGCGCACTTTTCATGGAATAGCACATCTTCTCGACGTACTGCTCGTAAGCCTTATATCTTATTCTGGCGGGAATATCTCCGAAGATACGGCGAAGACGCAGCGACCCGTAAGGAAGAGCGCCTGAATAGACATTCTGTTCGTCTTTCAATATCGCCATGGCAATGTTGCCGCTGGAAATATTTGCCAACAGAACGCCGGCTTTCTCGTAATCGTCAAAATTTTCTATATCATTCTTAACACTTACAAATTTAATATATATTTCATCAGATGGCTGGATAACCTCAAGCTCAATGCCTGTTTCCTGACGGATATGGTTGATAAAGAAAGCCTGATTGCCCGCCTCGCGCACACCGCTGGTGCAGACGGCGGCATAGTTTTTCTTTATGCCGTATTCATCCATTTTGGTCTTGAATTTTTTCAGTATGTCGGTGGCGGCGTATACGCTTTCCAGCGAGATGTACCCTTTTGTAAATGTGTCCCTGCCCAGCCTGAAAGGCTTGATCAGATATTCAAGGGTGCGTTCCTCTCCTTTAACATATTCGCTTATGTGCATTCTGAAGGCGCTGGCGCCTATGTTTATGGCAGCAAAGATTCCGTTCTTCATACCAGCCTTACGGGGAGTTTTAAAAGCTTAACAAGCATGTCCCGATTTCTTTCAAAGTCTTTTATCTCAAGGGTGATGTCCTTGTCGGATATTGGCTTTATGTCTATGGAAACGTTTGTCACGGTGATCTCAAGTCTGTCTATCAGACCCTTGTGGGTTCTGTCCAGAGCGATGGCGAGCCTTAAAAGCGCCGCAAGTTTTTCAACGCGAAGCTGCATTGCAGGCGACAGAGAGATGAATTCGTCATGGGCGACCTTCGGCATACTCTTTCTGTGATATCTGGCTATGCTGGCAATCGCCTCTATCTCCTCGTGGGTATAGCCCACAAGTTCTGAATGTTTTATCATGTAGTAAGAATGTTTATGGTGCTTTGAATAGGCTATGTGCTTGCCGATGTCGCGAAGAAGAGCCGCCGCTTCAAGCAGAGCCCAGTCACGCTCTATCAGCCCCATACGGTCTTTCAGCCCGTCAAAAAGCATTTTTGCCAGCTTCTCAACCTGAAAAGCGCCCGCCTCGTCAAAATCGAACTTATTGCCTATCTCAACAAGCCTCGAATAGCGTACTCCGTCCATGCTGTTCTGAAACGGCAGTTCGATGCCCATCTTGTTTATGGTGTCTATGGTAAGCCCTGCGCGCAGTCCTCCTGTCAGGGTATAAAATCCGTCTATTCCCGTCTCTTCCAGTATCATATCCGTCTGAATTGCTGCGGAAAGTATGATATCCGCACGTTTCTCTTCCATCCCCTCTATCTTTATGCGCTCTTCGTTGCTCTTCATTCTGATGTCGCTGATGAATTTTTTCAGAAACTTCCGCTCAACGTATTTAACAAGGCTGTCGCGAAGATTTTTATCCTTATAGTGGCAGATATAACCGACGTTGTTCATAGAACCGCCGGTGCATATGACCATCTCAAGCCCTCTGCCCAATTTCATCTTGTCAATGAATTCCGCGATATGCTCTTTCATTGCAAGTATCTGTGCCGATGTCGGCGGGTCGCCTTCCAGAAATTCCCGCGTGAGTCTGTTGCATCCCAGCGGAAGGCTTTTTGCCTTTTCGACATCTCCGTTTCTGACAACGGTGTATTCGGCGCTTCCGCCGCCTATATCCGTTATGAGAGCATATCTGTCTTTCAGCTCAAAGTTTGCACTCGCCGCCAGATATGTCAGCCGCGCTTCCTCCTGTCCGCTGATAACCTCGATCTTTATTCCGCATTCCTGCTCTATAATATTAAGTGTCTCGCCCAGATTGTCCGCCTCGCGGAACGCCGCAGTGGCAATGGCGCGTATTGTTCTGCACCCTTTGCTCTCGGCAAGACGCCTGACATTATTAAGTGTGTCTACAAGTATCTCTATGGTCTCTTTTGGGAAATAGCCAAGGGTGTATATGGTGTCGCCAAGACGTATCATCTCTTTGTAGTCTTCAAGGACGCGGTAGCTTTTGTCCTTAACCTCGGAAATCTGTAGGCGGAGCGAATTGCTGCCGATGTCGGCAACCGCCACCCGAACGTTGTCGTTAGATGCCATTGTAACTCCAAATATCCATCAGAATTTCTTCTGTCTTAAGTATATCAAATTCCGAGAGATTTTTTAACCCGTTTCCTGCCCTTGCGGAATATTCTGATAAACTCCACTGCGGTTTCCCTCTCCTGCGCCTTTTTCAGCGTAAGCACGGCAAGGATATACCCGCAGGCTGTAAGAACTTTCGCGTCCTTTTCCGCATTAAGTCTCTCCTGCATATGCACACACTGCACGGAAAGGTCGTTGTATCTGCCCAGACTGTCCTGCAAAGCCCTCAGACGGGTCAGAACATCCGCAGTGTTCTCCTCTTTTATGAACAGCGTAAAGAATTCTATGCAGTAGCGCAGTTTTTTAAACGCTATCCGAACCGAATGTATCTGTTCGGCTGGAGTGTCTGCACCAATGCCGTCTGTGATCCCTTCCGCCAGACCGAATATTTTAGCAAGCGCCTTCTTAGCCGCTTTCTTTGTATTCACAAAACCTTTGCGCCCGATATGCGCACGGGATGATATCAGCTTTTCCCAGCCCGCAAGGTCAATATTATACTCTTCCGATGTCAGAAAATTTTTCAGTTTTTCATAGCTTTCGTCCCGTTCCCATCTGAAATGTTCCCGCAGAGGCGCAAGCGCATCCTTCATCTCGTCAGGGAGCAGTTCGTCGTAACATTCAAGCTCTTCCAGATACACGTCCATGTCCCTTGCTCTGCCGGTATATCCGCCGAGGGTACGGAAAAAATTCTTATAACGCGCCTCTTCCGCATCTTCATAAACGCCTTTCAGCATAGACATTGCAGACCTTGTTCTGCGCACGGAAACACGGAAATCGTGCAGGAACTCCGAATCGTAACCGTTTATTATGCCGTCGGTGTTCAGCCGCATTATCTTTATCAGCTCCCCGTACACAGTTTCCATGGAATCATGAAGCACGGCGGAATCATCCGCAGCGCACTGAACCCGTGTAGTGTAGCTCATCATGGGGTCGCCTTTGCGTTTCACATATGCCAGAAGTCCTCCGCCGAAACTTTTCAGCTCTTCCATGCAGTAATGAAAAGCAAATTCGTCCTGTACCTCTGCGGTATAAACAATATATGATCCGGGAAGTGTATAGAGGATGCCTTTGATATCGTTCGCAGTGAATGAATGAACGGTTATGTCCACTGACATTTTTTCAAAGAGATGCCGCTTTTCCGATTGTCCGGAACAGTCGCCGTCTTTAACATCAGCATTGCCGTTAAAGAACACAGTGTCTTTTCCGTCACTGAAAAGCAGACATCCTGAGCGGATGAGCAGCCACTCGAAAGTGTCGTATATATTTGCCGTAAGATCTTTGTTCTTTCTGTATCTGAGCCTGAATTTTCTGTCCGATGCAGGTTTTACGTCTGAAATATAGTATGGCATGATTAAAGCAGAGCCTTCTGCTGTATGAGGTTCACAAGAACGCTGTCGTCTATATGGGCTATGGAACCTTTCTTAAGCTGGAGCCGCAGAGCCTTTCCGCCTGTTATGAATGATATTACTTCCGAAAGATCCGGTTCGTGTCCCACAACAGCCAGAGGCGATGCATGACGCCAGTCGGAGATCGTCTCCAGATAATCCTTTATCTTTGCTCCTGGGTTCAGACGCTCCTTAATGTCGTATTTGACACCGCATATCTCAGATATTATGGATGCCGTTTCAACCGAACGCACAGCGGCGGATGTCAGAACAGCCGCAGGTTTATCATAAATATTAAAGAAACGGGTAAAGGCTCGTTTTGCCCTGACCTTCCCTTTTTCAGTCAGCGGACGGTCAAGGTCTCTTCCCTTAAACGCCTCTCTCTCTTCCGCGTGACCGTGGCGAATCAGATAAACTATCATAACTGTCCCCGCATTATGTTAATAATACAAGGATACCAGAGGGGACACCGTTATACAAGAACAGGGGCGTGTATTAATGTCAGAAAAGTGTAAAAGATTAAGACTGGCAGGAGAGTCCGTAACGGACATAGCTGCGCAGGGCGATGAGGGCGAGATCGGCGAATTTCCCGTCGCCGCTGTTAAGTGTTATCTGCTCCATGCTGTCAACGGTGAATTCGGCAACAACAGCGCCTTCGACATCTTTAACGCTGCCTTTGCCGCCTGTTATGCGAACCTTCCAGCCCGCAAACTCTATATCGCCAGTTTCAAAACTTGAAATATCCATCCGCCTGCTCCGCGCAATAAACGAAAACGGCGGTCGATGAGGACCGCCATTACCGCTTTGCTTTAACACCTTTGCAAAATTCTTACCCGATGGGCAGAACTGTTTTTTTGTAAACTTCGTTGAGAACCTGAGCCGCGCCTGCATACATTGCAGAAAGACCGCAGAGAACTCCTTCAAATCCGGCGAATTTTTTGATGGATGCGCTTTCAAACATATCGCCTATGGCAAGAAGCATGAACAGTATCACAAGCAGGAAGAAAACAACCTGAAGAGCTTTGTTCAGCTTGAAAGTACCTATGAAAAGAATGAGAGAGAAGAAGCCCCACAGAAACAGATAAGCAGACATTGCTACTGTGTCGGGTTTCTCAAATCCCATCTTGGGAAGGACAATTATACCAACGAGAGTAAGCCAGAAAAGTCCATATGATGTAAAGGCTACTGTGCCGAATGTATTTTTCTTTTTCCATTCCATCATGCCGACGATTATCTGTCCGAGACCGCCGTAGAAGATACCCATTGCAAGGATTCCGCTGTCCAGCGCAAAAAGACCGATGTTGTGCAGGTTAAGAAGAATGGTTGTCAGACCAAAACCCATAAGTCCCAGAGGAGCAGGATTTGCGGTGGAATCTGCGATAACTGTCTCCGCAATCTGTCCGAGAGCCGTGTCAGTATTCACAGCTTCAACTTTGTTGCTCATATTCTACCTCCAAAGTTATAATGACCAATCATCAATAAACTTGCTTATTTCTCAGTTTATCAACCTTTGCTGATTTCTATATACAAACGGTTTTATGACAATGCAATAACTATTTATTCCGAGTGAACAAGGTTAATTAATGCTATATTATTTAAAAACATAGTTATATATTTATAACATACGCTCTATCTTTCTTATATAGGGCTTTAAATATATTGTTCAGCATACATTCATCTTTTTATGCACCGGAAATGTCCCATTAAAATTACATTATGTTCTATTTTAATTTTTTTATGTCCGATGAAAAATTTTTGCTTACCGCTGACAAAAACTATGACATATAACCCCTATTTTACTTATTTTACGCTTATAATGAATCTGTAAACACCAATGGTTAATCATGCCGCTGACAGAAGCAGCATGACACGTTTTAAGTATAGATGCATATCATTTTTGACAGATTGCAGCAGGAAAGCAGCTATTATTAAAAAAATACAAAACTTTGTTTCTTTTATATTAATATTAAGACCGAATACAGCATACATACTTTATCATAAATGCTATATTTACAGCTATTATTGACCTGTTTTACTGTTTATAACAGATTACTATTTACACTGTCAGAAAAACTAGAATAAATAAGCTGACTTATTTTTCATGCTGGCAGTAAGCCTTAATGTTTACCAGTTATTACACCGATCTGAACCTATAACGGTAACAATCTTCCAAAATACATGTTAATAGCAGTATTAACACAGATAAAACAATTTAAGGCATCAATTAAATAATACTAATTATCAGCTCTTTATACACTTCCAACATTGATTTTAAATTTTATATGATTTTTTAAAATTAAATTTTCCTGACATTCCAACTATTTCCAAACTTAAACAAACAAAAGTTAGTTCGCAAAACATTATTTATATTGACACTAAAATTAATTTACGAAATAATCTATTCATGAAAATGAACAGAACTTTCACAGAAACCTCTTTTTTCTTTTTTGGTTTCTTTTGGTGCTCAGCCTCTGAGTAGACCGTGGAGTTCTGCACGATAAGCTTGCAAGGGGCTGTGAGAACGAACTCACAGCCCTTTTTTTTGGCTTGGTATCACAGTGTAAATATATAATCGGAGGTAAACGATGAAAAAAACGGTAATTACGATTCTTATGCTTCTTGTCTCGGTATGCGCCTACGCCGAGATAAAGATCGGTGCTCTTCTGGCGCTCTCAGGTCCTATTTCAAACCTTGGAAAACCCGGTCAGGAGATCATCGACGGTGTCATCGCCGAGGCAAACAAAACGAACATGCTGGGCGAAAAGATAACTGTAGTGTCCTATGATACTCAGTCGCTTCCGGACAGAGCGCAGACATATGCGAAAAAGCTCATCGCAAAGGACAGGGTTAACGTTATCGTGGGTCCCAACGGAACGGGCGAGGCGCTCTCTGTCTTAGGCGAAGCGATGTCCTCCAAAACGCCGATGATGGCATTCGCCGGAGGAACATCAGTTGTAATGCCTGTCCGCCCCTATATTTTCAAATCCCCCCAGACAACCACAACAGCAATCGAAAAAGCTTTCAACTATCTGAAGAAAAAAGGAATAACAAAAATTGCAGTCGCAGCTGACGCAACGGGTTTCGGTCAGGACGGTCTCGACCAGATTAATAAATATTCCAAAGGTTTTACTATCACAGGCATTGAGAAGTTCAACGCAACCGATAACGACGTGACAACACAGATGTCAAAACTGCTCTCTGCAAAACCGCAGGCGGTTGTCATCTGGACAGTGGGCAGAGCGGGCGCAATAGCTGCAAAAAGTCTCCGCGCACTCGACCCAAACATTCTTATGGTTCAGTCACACGGGATCGCGGACAACTCATACCTTAAACTGGCAGGTGCTGCCGCAGAAAACACCATCATGCCCTCGGTCAAACTGACAGTGGCATCAAGCATACCCGCAAGCGACCCGCAGAAAAAAGCTATCGACCTTTTCGTTAAAAAATACGGCAAACTCATAGATGAAACGTCCGTACACGCAAGCTATGCATACGACGGTATAAACATTGTCCTTGCCGCCCTGAAAAAAGCTAAAGCAGAAAAAATACCTCTCCAGCAGGCGATGGAAAAGATAACCAACTTTGTCGGTGTAACAGGCGTTTACAACATGAGCAAATCTGACCACTGCGGTCTTGACCTCTCTTCAATGGTCATTGTCAAGGTGAAAGACGGCAAGTTTGTTCTCGAAGAAATGTGATTTTCATATTATAAAGGCTGCAGAATACACTGCGGCCTTTATTTTTTGGAGGAAAATATGAAGAAAGTTCTCATAACTACATCTGTGCTTCTTCTCAGCATATCTGCATATGCAGAGGTGAAGATAGGTGCGCTGCTGGCTCTTACAGGTCCCATATCTAACATCGGCAAACCCTCGCAGGAGATACTTGAAGGTGTTATCGCCGACGCGAACAAAGCAAACTTCATGGGCGAAAAGATCACCCTTGTCTCATATGACACACAGGGGATGCCCGACAAAACGATGATGTTCGCAAAAAAATTAATAAACAAAGACAAGGTTGACGTTATCGTGGGTCCCACGTCCACAGGCGAGGCGATGTCAGTTATCGGCACCATCATGGAAGCCCAGACACCCACAATGGGATTCGTCGGCGGAACTCCTCCTGTTGAGCCGGTACGTCAGTACATGTTCAAATCACCGCAGAAAACATCCACTGCTGTTGAAAAAACCTTCGGCTATCTGAAAAAGAAAGGCTGGACAAAGATAGGCGTTGTTGTGGATGCAACCGGTTTCGGTCAGGACGGACTTGACCAGATAAACAAATACGCCGCCGGTTTCACAATCACAGGCGTTGAAAAGTTCAACATGACAGACACCGACATGACAACACAGATGAAAAAGATACTGGACACAAAACCTCAGGCGATTGTGGTGTGGACAGTGGGCAAAGCGGGTGCAGTAGCCGCGAAGAGCCTGCGCGCACTGGATAATGACATCCCGCTGATCCAGTCACACGGCATAGCGGACTTCGCATACACAAAACTTGCAGGTGCGTCTGCGGAAGGTTCAATCATGCCCGCACTTAAGATCGTCGTCGCAAAACAGCTTCCTGCGAACGATCCCCAGAAAAAGGCAATAGACCTTTTCAACAAACGCTACGGCAAACTGATAAATGAAACCTCCGTACACGCAATTTACGCATACGACGGTATAAACCTGATGCTGAACGCTATGAAACGCGCCAAAAACGAAAAGATAAGCATCGTTCAGGCGCTGGAAACAACAAAGAATTTCGCCGGAGCAACAGGCGTTTATAACATAACAAAAACAGACCACTGCGGACTGGATATGTCCTCTCTGGTGATGGTCAGAGTTAAGAACGGTCAGTTTGTTCTTGAAGATATGTAAAACTCAACAAGGGAGGCAATCGCCTCCCTTGTTTTAAGTCCCACTTTGAAAAAGGGGGATTTAGGGGGATTTTCTTTCCGGCTTTTTAAGAACAAATCCACCCCGCCACTCCTTTGCTAAAGGAGGGAGAAAATCAGCTTTTTTCTTTAAATTCTTATTTCATTAGTGTACTATCTCATTCTGTCATTAATTTTACGGTGATTCAGATGGTAAACGGTTTTTTTCTCGGCAACGAACTGATTGCTCTTGCCGCTGTTGATTCGGGAGTTAAAAGCGCATACGCATATCCCGGAACCCCTTCAAGCGAGATACTTTTAGCTTTTTCAAAATTCGCACCGGAGCGCTATGCCCAATGGTCGCTGAATGAAAAGATAGCCCTTGAGCTTGCCGCAGGCGAAGCGATATCAGGTTCCTCCACACTCTGCTGTATGAAAATGGTGGGACTCAACGTCGCCGCCGATCCGCTTTTCAGCGTGGCATACACAGGTGTTGACGGTGCGATGGTGCTTGTGTCCGCGGACGATCCGGGACCTTACAGCAGCCAGACGGAGCAGGACAGCCGCATGTATGCCGTAAGCGCAAAAATGCCCGTTCTCGACCCGTGCAACCCGCAGGATGCTTACCGTCTGACAATGCTTGGATATCAGATATCCGAAAAATACCGCCTTCCCGTGATGGTCAGACCCGTTATGCGCGTCTGCCATTCCCGCCAGAATTTTGAGGCTGGCGACGTTTCCAAGGAACCGATTCATGGACAGTTCAGTAAAAATACTCCGCGCTGGGCGGCAACACCGAAATTCCGCCGCATCCTCCATGAAAAGCTTAACAAGAACCTTGACCTGCTCGCCGCAGAGATGGCTCCTAAAATACCGGAAAAAAGATACGACATGGCTGTTGTTGCCTCAGGCTACGCATACGCCATGGCAAAAGACGTCATAAATGAAATGAACCTTCCCTTCGACATGATAAAGGTTGATATGCCCTTCCCTCTGGACAAACAGTTTGTCATAGAGGCGGAGATGGTATACGACCGCATCGTCGTACTTGAAGAAACCTTCCCTGTTATCGAACATAACTTTACAATAAAGACCGTGGGCAGGTTAACGGGACTTGTACCATCCGAAGGGGAACTTACAGTGGACATCATCGCCGATATACTTTTCAAAACGGCGGGGATGACACGCAAAACCGATAAAGCCGAAATAACCACTTCCGAGACACCTGTCCAGCTCAAACCTCGCCTCTGCGCGGGATGCGGACACAGACCCGCTTTCTATGCCATGAAGCTTGCCGCTCCCAGCGGTATCTTCCCCGGAGATATAGGCTGTTACACTCTCGGCGTAAACCTTGACGCAGTTGACACATGCATCTGTATGGGCGCATCCGTAACTTTTGCGGAAGCAATGAAACGCTCCAACCCGGACAGACCCGTCATATGCACCATAGGCGATTCAACATTCTTCCACACAGGTGTCGCGGGACTTACAAACGCCGTGGTCAACAGCGCTCCTATAGTCGTGGCGATACTTGACAACGAAACCACAGCCATGACAGGCTTTCAGCCTGTACCCCACAAAACAGGCAAGCTTACTATTGAGCAGGCGTGTCAGGGTGCAGGCGTCAGGCACATAGCGAAAGTTGATCCCTATAATCTGAAAAAAGGCGTTGAAGCACTCAAACAGGCGCTTGCATACGCGCATACGGATAATTCCCCCGCAGTGGTGATCTTCACTAAAGAATGTGTCACCAAAACCCGCTATAAAAATAAAAAAATTGCTGAAATAACAGATGCATGCACCGACTGCACCATATGCTATGAAAAGTTCGAGTGTCCGGCGATATACAGAGACAAAGCGAAACGCATGGCAAAGATTGACGAAACTGCATGCGTGGGCTGTATGGTCTGTATTCAGGTATGCCCGCAGAAAGCTATCGGGGTGAAGAAATGATTCAGGGCGTAATTTGCGGAAAAGGCGGACAGGGTGTCATAACTCTTAATGCCATGATAGGAACTCTGGCAGCTAACATGGGAATACCTGCCGTTTCTGCGGAAACACACGGCATGGCTATGCGCGGAGGTTCAGTCGCAACATACATAAAAATAGGCGAATGTCTCAGCGCCGCAGTTGCGGAAGGTTCTGCAGATTTCATTATCAGCCTAACAAAAGACGAGGCGCTCAGAAATCTCAACTATATAAAAAAAGACGGGGTAATCATCGTAGACACGGATGAACCCTTTGACATAAGCGGAGTTAAAATAATCTCCCTGCCGGCTTCCGACATGGCGGAAAAAGAATTCGGCGGCAGGATATACGGCGGTCAGGTGCTTCTTGGCATCTTGCTCGGCTGTTTTGACGGTATTGACACCGAAAAAGCGTTGGAAATACTGGAAACAGCCCCAAAAATAAGCATCCGCGCCATAGAATACGGAGTCAGATATGCACAAACTCACTGACATACAGCTTTTAAAGCTTGGTACCACACTGCATCATATAAAAAAGGCGAACCCCTTCTATTTCCAAAGATACGAAACGGACAGAATCACTTCATATGAAGACCTCACAAAAATGCCCTTCATCACGAAAGATATACTTCGTCAGGGATACCCCTTTGCGTATGCGTGTGCAGACACAAAAAACTGTATGCGGATGCATATGTCAAGCGGTACCACAGGCAAACCTATTATAAACCCCATGACCGAAGGGGACGTTAACCAATGGGGCGAGATAATGGCGCGCTGCTACACCACAGCAGGCGTAACCTGTGAGGACACAGTCCAGATAACCCCTTCGTTCGGGCTTTTCAACGGCGGTTTCGGCTTCCACTACGGCGCGGAAAGGCTGAAAAGCTTCATAATACCAATGGGTGCCGGACGCTCACTGCTCCAGCTCCAGTTCATAAAAGACCTTGAGACTACCTGCCTCTGCGCAATCGCTTCCTATCCTCTGAGGCTTATTGAAGTTGCGAAACAGGAAGGCTTTAACTTTAAAGAGACGAAACTCCGCGTGGGCATATTCGGTGCTGAAACATGGACGGAAGGCATACGCAGGCGTATCGAAAAAGAGATGGGCATAGAGACGTTCGACATCATCGGCATGACAGAAACCGGCGGCGTGGGACTTGGAATAGACTGCAAAGACCACAGCGGGATACACGTCTGGGACGACCATTATATTGTCGAGATAGTCGATCCGGAAACTGGCGAACCCCTGCCCGACGGTGTTGAAGGCGAAATGGTGGTGACAACGCTCACGCGTGAAGGTCTTCCGCTCATACGCTACCGCACGAGAGACATCACAAAAGTAATAAGCCGCGAACCCTGTAAATGCGGTCTGCATACGATGAAGATAGCCAGACTGAAAGGCAGAACGGACGACATGCTCAAGGTGAAAGGTGTAAACTTCTATCCGGCACAGATAGAATCCATACTGATGGAATTCACCGAAATCGGTGAGGAATACCGGATAATACTTGATAAAAAGAAGGGCAAAGGGGATGTCACCCTAGCCGTTGAAACCAATACGATAACCGACGACGCAAAAGACAGACTTGATACGAAGCTTTATGACTTCCTCGGATTCCGCGTGGACGTGCAGTATCTTAAACCGGGTACTCTGGAGCGCTCCGCAGGAAAAGCCATCAGGGTTGTTGATAACAGATAGCTATTTTGACGCTCTGGGCAGGTGATATCCGAACCGGAGCGTTATCATTCTTATACCGAACACAAGAAGTGCGCTTACGGTGGCATTCATGGCGGGAGCAACACCCACATGGTGCAGAACACAATAAAGCGCGCCGCCGACTATACATGCCGAGGCATATACCTCACGGGTGAGAACGAACGGAGTAGCGTTTATAAGCACGTCCCGTATCATCCCGCCCAGCGTTCCGGTCATCACTCCGAATATCATACTTCCCAGATACCCAACTCCCGCGTGGAGAGCTATGTTTATACCTATTACATTGAACACGCCGAGACCCAGCGCATCCATCCATACAAGCAGGTTATATGTCCGTTTGACGTGGCTGTGGAAAAGAAACACCACAAGCGCACCGGCAATGGACAGAAAAAGATAGTTCATATCGTTGAAAAGGAACGGAGGCACACGCCCCAGCATCGTGTCGCGAATGGTTCCGCCGCCCACAGCCGTAACAACGGCAAGGAAGCTTACACCGTAAAGATCGAGGTTTTTTCGTACTCCCGCAAGCGCACCGCTCACAGCGAATGCGAAGGTTCCAAGAAGGTCGAGTGCATATAAAAGCGTCATTCATGATCTCCGGTTGCTGCCGCCATCACCATGTCGTTTCTGAACATCCGGCAGGCGAGATATGAGGTCAGTATGTTGACCGCAAAGATCATATACATTACCACGAGCTGATATACAATAGCTTTCATAGGGGATACGCCAGCCATTAAAAGTCCGGCAGCAAGACCGGGGAGAAGCACCACGCCCAGTGATGCAATATTGTTCAGAACCGGAGTTACTCCTGCCCGCACAGCCGCCACCACAGAGTCTTTTGCAGCGACGTCCATATTAAGTCCCAGAGCCAGCATCCCCTGAATTGTCGGGATATTTGCCTTGCACTCAGCGCGCAATCTGTCCACGCTGATGCTGTGCGCGTTCATGCAGTTGCCGACCACCATGCCTGCAACGGGAAGGACGGCATTCATCTGCACAGGCACCGCCCCGCTCAGTATCACAGGCAGAAGCCCCAGCATTGAAGGAAGATAAATTGATAGGAAACCGCGCACGATATGTCCGCCCTCGGTACGCGACCTGCCCTTTGCGGTATATGCGGCAAAAAAAGACATGAAAGCGGCGAAATATGTCACATGCCATACGTTTTCCAGACGGAAGATATATTCCAGAACAAGCCCCATGATAAACATCTGCACAACGGAACGAACCGCCGCAAAGCTTATGGATCTGTTCATATTCAGTCCAAGGCGGGATGAGGCAAAGATGGTAAACAGAAAAAAAGCTATAATCGCAATATATGAACCTGTCATTTTTCCTACCTTTTGTTAAAAAAATCCACCATTAGTAAATACTTGATACTCAAATGTTTTTAAAAACTATGTATTGAAATACTAACAACACGCGTCTTATTATTGTATCATATATACATAATATTGAGTCAATTTAACTGATTCACACTGATTGGGGGCACCTACTATGCAGCCTCTCGCTTCTGCCGCATCGAAGAAACAGAAATATTACGATGCAGCAATGATAATTTTTCTGTCTGCCGCCGGATACCTCGGAAACATTTTTAAATTCGAGATATTCTTTAACGTCGATTTCCTTTTCGGCAGTATAGCGGTAATGTACGCCATCAAGCGCTACGGCAAGCTGGGCATAATCCCTGCCATCATAGCGTCGCTTTACACCTATACCCTCTGGAACCACCCGTATGCAATAATAATCTTCACGGCAGAGGCGGCATTTGTTGCTTTTACGCGCAGACGTGAAGAGGATATAATTATCCTTGATCTCATATACTGGCTGACTTTCGGAGCCGGCATGGTGTTCTTTTTCTATCATTACGTCATGGGGCTTCCGACCGAATCATCCCAGATAGTTATCCTTAAACAGAGCATAAACGGGATAACAAACGCGCTGTGCGGTTCGCTCATTTACCACGGACTTAACTATTTTCGTAAAGTATCCGGTTATAATTTCAGACGGATATCCTTCCGCCAGACATTTTTCAAAATAATCATGCTCATCGCCGCCATACCTGCGCTTCTTTACGTTATCATCGGAGTCAAAATGCAGACGGTCGCTCTTACGGAAGGGCTTAAGGACAACCTCAACACCATATATAATACAGCATCCATATCATTCGGATCGCTCACAAAAGATGTTAACAAAAAAATAAGAATAATCGCCTCAATTGAAAAAGAGCACGAACAGCCGCGCATTGAAGATAATATGAAAAGCATTCTGATGTCGTCTGACACCTTCACGGGCATAGGGTATGTTTCACCTGATATAAAACCGAGAGTGATCTACAGCAAGACATACGACAAACTTTCTGAACACAGAAACGTCGATTTGAATAAAAATGCGATTTACAGGCAGGCAGCACGCTCCGGTAACGTTATCTTTTCAAATCTCCTGCCGAACAGTCTTCAATATCCTCAGCAGAATACTGTTCTTGCTGTGAAAGCTTTGTTTGACGACAAGAACAAGCTGTCGGGTTATGTTCAGGGCAGTATAGATTTCAAAACAGTGGAAAATCTTCTGCGTTCTGTTTCACAGGATTCAAGGGTTCTGCTGACACTCTCAGACAGCCGCGGGAAAATCATAATCAGCACCGATCCGCAAAAATCACCCGGACAAAAACTCACCTTTCCGTCGGGTTCATTTGCGGAGGATTATGACAAAAGAGGCATTTTTCTTCTCACGCCCTGCCCGGCAGACAACATCTCTGTCATGACGAAATGGAAAAACGCCTTCTATATAAAGAAAGGTACTCTGGGAGATTCGGGGCTGACCCTGACGGCAATGGTTCCACTTTCCGCCCATGTACAGCGGGTGAACGATATCGGATTCAGTGCGCTAAAAATAATATATATCATGATGATACTCTGTATTCTTGCCGCACTGTTCATAAGCAGACAGGTATCGTTTCATCTTGAAACTCTGCGCAGATGCTCCAGCGAATTGCCTGAAATAGTCCATTCGGGCAGTAAGTTTTCAAGAATCAACTCGGTCTTCTCGGAAGTGTCCGAGCTTTCGGATAACTTTGTTAACATATCCGCTATGCTCTCCGCAAAGTTTTCAGAGCTTTCAAAACAAAAAGCTGAACTGGCTCTGATACTTAATTCAATACCCATGATAATCTTTATGAAGGATATCAACAACAGATTTCTGAGCGGAAACAGTGAGGCGGCTAAAAAAATGAACGTTAAAGAAGAAGCTCTGGCAGGCAAAAAAGTGAGCGAACTTTTTCCGGAAATGGCAGATGACGTATATGAAAACGACACAAAGGTTATTACCACTAAAAAACCTTTGCTGGGTGTTATACAGAACTACAAACTAAAAGACAGAACCCTCGTTGTCAAAACTGACAAAATACCTATACTCGACGAAAACGGGGATGTGGCGTATATACTGGTAATATCAACGGACATCACGGATGAACATAAGGCGCAGGCAGAGAAGCAGCGTATGCTTGAAACCCTTTATCAGCAGGCAAAAATGGCGGAGATGGGCGCCATGACAGCCGCTATCGCCCATCAGTGGAAACAGCCGCTTAATACTATAGCTCTGTTGACGCAGATACTGATTTCCGATGCAAAGGACGAAAGCGCCACAAAAGAATCAATTCTGTCATCCACAGATATGATAATGAAAAACGTGGAATTTATGGTGCATACAGCTAAGGATTTCACCGAATATTTCAAAATCACAAAAGAGAAACAAATGTTTCGCGCCTGTGAGACGATATCGGAAGTTTATACCCTTGTTGAGCCTCAATTCAGGAAACACAGCGTCACCGTTGATGTCCACGAACACGAGCATTTCCTCATATACGGACTTCGCAACGAATTTAAACAGGTTTGTCTGAATATTCTGAACAACGCAAAAGACGCTCTTGTCGAACGGAATGTCGAAAACAAAAGGATAGACGTTTATTATGAAAATGATGACAATTTCAGAAAAATCATAGTACAGGACAACGCCGGAGGTATAGACCCGAAATTATTGCCTGATAAGGTATTTGAGATATTCCAAAGCACAAAAGGTGAAAAAGGAACCGGGTTAGGACTTTATATAAGTAAGTCTATAATTGAGGAACATATGGGCGGAAAAATAACAGCTGAGAATTCGGATCATGGAGCAAAATTCACCATATTTCTTCCAATAGATCAGACAATTACGAAGGAGAATTGATATTTTATCATTTGATAAATTGAATACTATCTGTTATAGATGTTATATCTTACGCAGTAAGACTTATTTGCTTTTTTTATTGGGAGCGCAACTTGTTGAATACTGTCCGCATTAATTTTTATGCGGTTTTAGTCATAGCCATGCTCGGAACGCTTGGATATGTCTTTAACCAGAATAAACTTGAACTCTTTTTCAATGTGGATTTTCTGTTCGGCGGTTTTTTCGCCGTAATAGCCGTAAAAAGATACGGGGTATACGGGATCTTTGCCGCAGCTATTGCTTCGTTCAGCACATATTTCCTGTGGAATCACCCTTACGCAATTATAATCTTTACCGCAGAGGCTTCAGTTCTTGCATATTTCAGCAATAAAAGCGATGACCTCGTAATAATCGACATATTATACTGGCTGACACTGGGTCTGCTGTTTGTGTTCTTTTTCTATTCGGGCGTGATGGGTCTCGGAATAAAAAATTCCGCCATCGTATATCTGAAACAGAGCATCAACGGCATATTCAATACACTTTTCGCAGTTACCGCCGGAAACTTATGGAATCTCATTTCAAAAGAGATAGGGATTAAATATGCAAAAGTATCCCTGAGATCCATAATTTTCAGCACGATCCTGTTTCTGACTGCTGTTCCGGCGCTGTTTTATATCGTTTCAAACGTGCGGCACCACTCGCAATCAATGTCAAACGATATGCAGCTTGAACTGAACTCCATGACAAACGCAGCATCGCTCTCCACCGACAACGTTCTGCGCTCCAGCATGACAAGTCTGAACACCCTTGCGGATAATATTCAGGAATGTTTAAACGAGTCCGGCGTAAATTCTCTGGGCGAAGAAAGGATAATAACCGTTCTGCGCTCATCGGAAGCTTTCCTTGGGCTGGGCTTCATCAAAACAGACAAAACATCCGCGCCTATATACACCTACAGCGACGGTGAACTGAAAAGGTATTACGGCAAAGACTACAGCGACCGGAATTATTATGCTCTTGCCGACAAAAGCAAAGATATCATCATTTCGGAAGCACGCAAAAGCAACCTGCTTAACCTGAATAACTCCATACTGATATTGGTTAAAGCCGTAAAAAATGCCGATGGAAAAGTATTGGGATATGTTCAGGGCGGCATACAGTTCCAGTCTGTCTATAACCTTCTGAACACAGTATCAAAGGATTCAGGAATCTTCTTCACCCTTGCAGACAGGCAGAACAGACCCCTTGTGACTACAAACCCGCAATATCAGGGGCAAAGCATCATCCCTGCCAAAAGCACCGACGGCATAATTGAGGATTTCGGCAACGGCATAATGCAATGGACCGTGCTGCCCAAAACCAATAAATCCGTCATGACACGATGGCAGAAGTCTTATTACATTAAATCCGTACCAATCAATTCCGACCCCAAGCTGACACTCACTGCGGAAATGCCTCTAACCTCTTATGTAGCAGATATCATTAACATGGGTCTGAATGCCCTTACAGTAACATATATAACCATAGTGCTGTCTGTGGTGCTTGCCTGGTTTGTAAGCCGCAGAACCGCATTCCACCTGAGCAGGCTGTCCTCAAGAACTGCCCACATACACGAAAACCTGCAATCCGAATCGTCAGACGGCTGGCCGAACTCCGTATTCAGCGAGATAACAGAACTCTCAACAAATTTCCGTCAGATGGAGCAAGAGCTTACAAAATATTTCAAAGAACTCAACATACAGAAGAACGAACTGGAAATAATCCTCGATTCACTGCCTATCATTATTTTCCTGAAAGATACCAGAAATTACATAACATTCGCCAATAAGACCGCTTCAAACTTTGTTTCCATCGGCAGAATAGACAAAAAACCTGTCAGCGATATCTTCCGCCACGACCACGCAAGATTCTATGCCGACGACAAAAAAGTCATGGAAACAAAGAAACCCGTACTGAAGATAGTTCAAACCTATCCTTTTGAATCAGGAACAATTACAGTCATTACCGACAAGATCCCCCTTTTCGGAGATGACGGAAACGTTAAGTCCATTCTTGTGATCTCCAGAGACATTACGGAAGAACTCAAGGCGCAGGAAGATAAGCAGAGAACCCTTGAAATCCTCTACCAGCAGTCAAAAATGGCTGAAATGGGAGCAATGATCGGCGCCATAGCACACCAGTGGAAACAGCCGCTTAACTCCATAGCTATTCTGACACAGCTTATCGAAGCAGATGTGGAAGACGATCAGCTATGCACAGAAACACTGATGAAAAACACTTCAATAATAATGAGCAACGTCAACTTCATGTCCCAGACGGTGAACGATTTCATAGGCTTCTTCAAACAGGGAAAAACCAAAGAACTGTTCAAAGCCTGCGAAACCATGACGGAAATATATAATCTGCTGGACAGACAGTTTACAAAAAACAATATAGAAGTGGTGTTCCACGATCACAGACACTTTGATGTCTTCGGAATAAGAAACGAATTCAAACAGGTCTGCCTGAACATAATGAACAACGCTAAAGAAGCCCTAATAAACAGCGAAACGGAAAATAAACGCATTGATGTATATTACGAGCAGGATGATCTGATGAACAGAATCGTGATAGAGGACAACGCGGGCGGAATCCCCGAAGACCTGCTGCCGAACAAACTTTTTGAAATGTATCAAAGCACTAAGGGCGAAAAAGGAACAGGACTCGGGCTGTACATATGCAGGTCCATCATAGAAGAACATATGGGCGGACGCATCATCGCAGAAAACACTCTTACCGGGGCAAGGTTCATTATCATGCTACCTTCCGAAGAGGTTGCGATGTCCTGACACACCATTTTCGGTAGCCCCCCAACATAGGACGCGTAATTTTTCCATTACGGGTGTATATTTATAAAACATACACACAGAGCTTATGGAGGGCATTTATGCTCGAAAGTTTCAAAGAATCCGAAATCCTCTCAAAAGACCAATACACTCAGGAACTGAACAAACTCCGCACACAGCTTATCGACGCACAGTACGAATTCAAAAAATACAAAAGACCGATGATAGTCATCCTTACGGGGCTGGACGGTGCAGGCAAAGGCGAGCTTGTAAACTTTATGGCAGACATAATGGACACAAGACTTATCGAAACCTCAACCTTCTGGCAGGAAACGGACGAAGAGAGGGAACGCCCCTATTACTTCCGCTACTGGAACGCTATGCCCCCAGGCGGAAAACTGGGAATTTTTTTCAACGGATGGTACGACAGAACAATACGCCGCGCACTGGAATCAAACGACGATCCGGAAGCTTTCGCAAGAGGTCTTGAAGAGGCGGCGGATGTTGAAAAGATGCTTGCACAGGACGGCACGGTAATTGTCAAGATATGGGCTCATATAACCAAAAAAGAGCAAAAGAAACGCCATGACAAACTGATCAAAAAAGGGAAGCAGTCCGAAGAAATAACCAAGCGCGCCCTGTGGTATTTCAGCAAATACGAAAAGATAACCGAATGTGCGGAAGCCGCGTATAAAGCAACCCACAATGAATTTGCCCCATGGGAGGTCATAGACTGTACGGACAGGCGCACGAGAGAGATACATTTCCTGCGGGTGATACTGGACAATATGAACCGAGCCCTGAAAGGAAATATGCCGAAAAGCAGAACTGAAAATCTGTCCGGTCTGAGTTTCCCTGACGTTCTCGGCAGTCTGAAACAGCACAAAGAGACGGATCAGAAAACTTACCGGAAAGAACTGGACGAACTTATCGACGAAATAAAGCCGCTGGCATGGGAGGCATATCAGAAATGCATCAGTACCATGATAGTCTTTGAAGGCTGGGACGCAGCAGGCAAAGGCGGCTGCATCCGCAGGCTTTTAAGAGCATTCGATATGCGTCTTTCAAAGGTAACTTCCATCGCAGCACCGACGTCGGAAGAACTTTCACGCCATTACCTCTGGCGCTTCTGGCGTCAGGTACCCCGTGCAGGTCACATCGCCATTTTCGACAGGTCGTGGTACGGCAGAGTTCTGGTGGAAAGGCTTGAAAATATTACTCCTCCCGCCGACTGGTTCCGCGGGTATTCTGAGATAAACAGCTTTGAAAAGCACCTGAGCGATCGCGGCGTACATCTGGTGAAGTTCTTCCTTCACATAACGGACGACGAACAGCTTGAACGTTTCAAAGAGCGGCAGGAGATCCCATGGAAACAACACAAGATAACCGATGAGGACTGGCGGAACAGAGAAAAGAACGCTGAATACAAAGACGCATACAACGAGATGTTCTTTAAAACCAGTACAAAATATTCGCCATGGAAGATAATTCCGGCAAACGACAAAAAGGGCGCGCGGATGGAAGTTTTAAAGCATATAAAAGGAAGCCTGCAAAAGGTTCTGAACAAATAAGAAAGGCACGCTAACGCGTGCCTCAGACTGATGACAAACGCCGTATTTCGTGAGAAGTGCGGCGTTTTTTGTTTTTGTATCTTGTTATTTCTTTTTCCGGTTTATATCGCATCCGAAAGCTGATTTTCATCATTTATCACGGGTATTTCAAGCATCTCTCTGAAATATATAAACAAATATGACAGCACAAGGGCTATCTTCTTCATATTCTGCACTGCCGCTGAAAGAAGGCACTGCTCAAATACTTTACCTATTCCACGCATCCGGGCATAGCGGTGACCGTGAAGCTCCTTCGCATCCGCAAAGCTGCGCTCTACCGTCTCCTTACGCCTCCCGTATATCTTCTTAC
>NZ_JAJOIL010000031.1 GCF_021209385.1 Seleniivibrio sp.
CCCTGGTGGCTTTAGCGGAGATACTACACCTGTTCCCATTTCGAACACAGCAGTTAAGCTCTCCAGCGCCGAGGATACTGTGTGAAGATTAACACATGGGAGAGTAGGTCGCCGCCAGGGATTTTTTTACGTTTAAAATTAGCCTTTATCTACTTCGCATAACTTCGTTGTCCTCAAAAAAACCTTCCTCATGTATATCTATATACACTCGTCGCTTTTTTATCGTCCGCCTTGTTCTGCTTGCATCTAAAGACTAAGTATAAAACCTCTATTCGTCATTGCGAGGAACAACGTGACGACGCAATCTAGTCAATATCTATTTCAATAATTATCTGTTTTAGGTGTATAATTATGAAAATACACAATCGGAGCGTTTTATGAAACGACTTCTTATGCTTTTTCTTCTTATTATCCTTACATCGTGTGCAAATATTAAGGATACTGTTGTTCCCCCTACAGATGCAGTTCTAAGAGACGGCTTTAACAATAAAGTTGTCTACTCTAAAGGCTGTACAAGCGACGGTGCATATCTTAAAGTATTGCACTATCAAGGTATTCTCAGGATACCCACTCCCGCTTTCTTTGCTGGTTTTCCTCAGGATGAACGTGACTCAATGCTTAGGATGTCTGTACAGATTGCCGCATTCGCATTCTTTAAACAATTAGAGGATTCCGGTGCAGTAGTTCGATTATACTCTGAAGACACAGTGCCTGAAGCTGACAGTATAGTTCTGATGTGTAATATCTCTAAGATTAAGATAGGCATTTATGATAACGGATGGGGCGGTTACGGTTCCGCAGGTGATTTTTGGGAAGCAGAGACTGATTTCAATCTTAAGGTATATAAAAACGGCACTGAGTATGTTCTGAATACCGTTATTGGTAAAGGTCAGCTTAAGCATGCACCGATAAGTCCTGGGTCTTTTCTTGATGCCATTATACTTTCGGCAAAGATGGCGACAGCCGCCATCAATGGCAGTATGTTTGGAGTTGTTAAGAATGGATTCATTGACTATGATATTGACAGAGATGCTAAAAGTCCTGTTGAACCTGCGGCAGGGTTGGCAGCTATAGAGGCGGTTAAACAGCTTGCAACAATAAAATAGATAAAGGCGACCCCGATAGGTCGCCTTTGTAATTTGTTAGCTTACGAGTGACGCACCCAATTCAAAAGCCTTCTGGCGGTCTATGGGAAACTGGGTTTCACGGCTTTCTTTCTTTGCCTCAGGATCGAATGCGGAACACTCGTATTTAGAGTAATCTGTGAACTGGTATGTATTGCAGGCGGTGATATATTCGCAGGAACCGAATATTTTGCCCATGTACGTCTTGTTCATTTCAAAGAAATACTCGTAACCGCGTGCCTTCATCATCTCTTCTTTCTGATTCATATCATATATGAATCCGGTTTTTATCTTTTTGGGGAACAGGCTGGAATAGTTCTTGTCGTACATCATGAATGGGTAGAAAAGACGTTCCATGAATGAGCGGGTCTCTCCGGTCACGTCAGCGTAATAAACAGGTGAACCGATAACGAAGGCATCAGCCTCGCTTATTTTCTCCAGAAGGGGTGTCAGACCGTCTTTAACGGCACATTTCCCGTAGCTCTTGCCGCTGATGAGTTTGCAGGCGAAACAGCTGTGGCATCCTTTAAAATCAATATCGTACAGATGTACTGTTTCTGTCTCGGCACCTTTAGATTTAGCCCCTTCAACAGCACTTTCAAGCAACAGAGCAGTGTTCCATTTCTTTCTGGGACTTCCGTTAATTGCGATGAGTTTCATTTTTCCTCCCAAGCTTAGTTAATATACACTTCTAAACCCACTGAAATATTATGTAAACTTCTTTTTGATACAGGAATAAATTGTTTTGTTTTTCAGACATATAATAAACGTCCTGTGATAACAGAGAAATATTATCATCAGTGTACTATCTGTTTATAAAAATCTTTTACCAAATATTACACTTATGCTTCTTAACAAAATTTACAACAATGGCAAATCCATGGTTAAACAAATGAATAATTATTATACAGGATTATGATGAGTTTAATAAATCAACGCATACTTAAATACTGTTAAGCAGGTGTATAATTCACTATAAGTCTATGTTTTGCATTTCAGGAGGTTGCTATGAAAAGTAAAAGTGAAAGCGGGCTGTCAAGACGTCGTTTCTTGCAGTCCGGAATGACAGTTGCTGCTGTAGCGGCAAGCGGTATGGCGATGAACCTTTTGTCACCCTCCGAAGCGGAAGCAATGGTTCCGAAAAAGATACCGACAAAATGGGATAAAACCTATGACATCATAGTGATAGGTTCGGGTTTCGCAGGATTGGCTGCTGCGGCTGAAGCGGCTGCGGCAGGTAAGGATGTTGTTATCCTTGAAAAAATGCCCATGTATGGCGGTAACTCCATTATAAACGGTGGTGAGTACAACAGCTGGACCGATCTTCTCCATTTGAGAGAAACTTTGAAACTCGGTGACGACAGCGCGGCTCTTCATAAAGCAGATACGCTTAAAGGCGGCGACTTCTATGGAAACCCTGAACTTGTACAGATACTTACAGACAATTCCAGTGATGCTTTAAACTGGATGGTAACAGAGGGCGGACTTAAACTTCGTCCTATCCTCAACCGTACGGGTGGCCACAGCGCCTATCGTACACACACATGTGTTGAAGGCGTCGGGCGCGGATACACGGAAGCTTTGAAACGCATTGCCGAAAAACGCGGTGCAAAAATAATGCTGAATATGCCCGTAAGCTGGATATGGCGTGAAGAGGGTGACAACAAACCTGTTCTCGGAGTTGAAGTTGACATCAAAGGCAGAAAACGCAACTTCAGAGCTAAACAGGCAGTAATAATGGCGAGCGGCGGTTTTTCACGCGATATAAAAATGCGTGCGAGCTTTAACCCTGCGATAGTGCCTGAATTCAACTGTACCAACCAGCCCGGGGCAACAGGCGAAATGCTGAGATATGCACAGGCGATAGGCGCAGACAGCCTGCAAATGTGTTTTATCCAGCTTTACCCGTATGCTGAACCTGAAACCGGTACGCTGGACAGCCCTGCTGTTTATCCGTTCAGAGGTCCCGGTTACGGGCTTATCTATGTGGATAAAAAAGGTAAAAGGTTTGTCAACGACCTTGAAAGAAGGGACGTTGTGTCTCATGCAGAGATAAACACAGGCATGAAGCCCACATATTCTATCTTCTGTCAGGAAATGATCCCGCTTATGGGAACTCAGGAAGAGGTGGATAAAGGCATTTCCAAAGGCAGGTTCTTTAAAGCCGATTCCATAGCAGAACTGGCTGGAAAACTTGGTCTGCCGGCAGACACTCTGGTTGCGACAGTTAATCAGCACAACCAGTATCTGAAAGACGGTAAAGACCCCGATTTCGGAAAACCTATAACTGCGAGAATGATACCTATTGAAAAAGGACCGTTTTACGGAATCGCCCAGTGGCCTGCAGTCCACCATACTATGGGCGGTCTGCGTATAAATGACACCGCTCAGGTTATAGACATCTGGGGTAATGTGATACCTAATTTCTTCGCATGTGGCGAATCAACAGGCGGTATCCACGGTGACAACAGGCTGGGAGGAAACGCAATTGCAGACTGTGTTGTTTTCGGCAGGATAGCCGGACGCAGTGCAGCAAAATAAATTATTAACGGGCGGGGTGTATTGCCCCGTCCGATCTTATTAAGGTGACGTCGTGAAAACTTTGATATTTATCATTATGCTGTGCTTCTCCGGCATTGTTATTGCGGCTGAAAAGCCTGCCTGCCTTGAATGCCATCAGGCTGCGGATGTATTGCCGAAAGACCATGAAAAGGTCAAATTTTTGCCTGTGACCTGCCCTGCATGTCATAAAGGCGTGGATATTGGTAAAACAGATCCGTTCGCTTCCGGTATTCACCTGAAACACAACGACGGTGTGGAGTGTAGCGTCTGCCACGAGATGAAAGGCAACACGCCTTTCACAGTGAAGGGCGGTAAAAAAGGTAAGGTTACAGAGGAGACCGACCTTATCAAAGACATGACAGTAAGCTGGCAGACATCTGCGTTTATGGATAATAAGCACGCTAAAGCGGAAGTTTTCTGCACGGGCTGTCATGGAAAAGAATTGCCGGTATTCGCCGCTGAGGTGAGCAACGACGTTTGTCTGGCATGCCACGGTTCGATGGAAGAGCTTCAGAAGAAGACAGAACCTATGGAATTTAAGGACAGGAATCCGCATAAATCCCATCTTGGCGACGTTGCGTGTTCCATGTGCCACCACATCCACAGTGAGCAGACGGCTTATTGCATAAGCTGTCACCAGAAGTTTGAAATGACTATGCCTAAATGAAAAAAGCCGGAGTTTTCGCTCCGGCTTTTTTTAGACGTGTGCGCCTATATATTCCTTGATATCTTCAATACTTATAACCGTGAATCCGTGCTGAACGGCGTATTCCGTTATCTGCGGCAGTTTCATCATTGTTCCGTCGGGATTTGTCAGTTCGCAGAGAACGCCGCATGGTTTGTATCCGGCGAGTTTAACCATATCAATGGTTGCCTCTGTGTGTCCGTCCCTTTCAAAAACACCGCCTTCGCGGGCTACGAGGGGAAAAACGTGACCGGGTGAAGCGATTTTTGCGCCGTTCATGACAGCCTGAATAGTTGTGAGCCTGTCTTTGGCGGAAACGCCTGTTGTGACGCCTTCCGCAGCCTCCACAGATACTGTGAATGCTGTGCCGAACTGGCTTCTGTTGTTGCGGGTCATCATTTCAAGTCCGAGTTTTGCCCGTTGTTCTTCTGTGATGCAGACGCAGACGATACCGCTGCAATCGCGGATTAGTCTTGCTGTCTGAGCCGCTGTAAGAGTTTCTGCGGGATAGATGATGTCCCCTTCGTTCTCTCTGTTTTCATCGTCAACAACGATGATGCCTTCGCCTGATCTCAGCGAAGCCAGAGCTTTTTCCATTCTTTCCTGTGAGTTGCCGAAAATTTTAAGACCTGTCTGATTCATGATGTATCTCCTTCATTACATGAATCAGGGCGTGTTGGGAGAGTTGATTGGTTACGTGTAAACGTGACACATTTGAAAATCTCTTCCATCCGGACTGTGACCGTCGGCTACGGAATCTAACCGTATCTGCTGTCTCTGCTGTGAGGCAGACGCTCGCGGGCTACCCAGAAGGGATTACCGCCGGTGGGGACTTGCACCCCGCCCTGAGAATAAAACTAATATACTTATTTTACAGAAAAAAGCAACTCAGCAAAGTTTATCACCGCATATAAGATTTGAAAAATCGTTGGCGCTGCATGGCTTGCCGAACAGATACCCCTGACCGTATGCCACATTGAAAGACATAAGGTACTCAATTTGTTCCCGTTTTTCTATCCCTTCCGCGATGACCTGCGAACCTATGCTGTTTGCAATATTCACGATATTAGGTATAAGGTTAGATTTGATAGAGCCGTGTTCTATCTCCCGCACGAATGAGCGGTCTATCTTTATGTAGTCAGCGTTTATCTCCCTCAGATACGAAAGACTTGAATATCCGGTTCCGAAATCGTCGATAGAGATGACATATCCCTGCGCCCTTAATTCGTCTATAGCGACCGAAACCTGTGCAAGTTCAATAAGTTCATCTTCCGTAAGTTCAAGGTTGATGGAGAGTTCGGGATGTTTTTTTCTGTATCCTCCAATCATATCAACAATGGTCTCCGTCTGGAAGTCCGAAGGGAAGATGTTAAAGGATATTTTGAATTCAGGAATCCGGCTAATGATAGGAGTCAGCTCTTCAAAGCTCTTATCTATGATTATTTGCGTGAATTCCTTTGTTTTGTGCAGTTCTTTGACTATGTGCAGGAATTCGTCGGGAGATGCCACCCGTCCGTCAAAATCAATCCAGCGGCAGAGTACCTCGCAGCCTATCAGTTTTTCAGTTTCGAGTTCGACAATGGGCTGATAATAGCAGAGTACTCTTTCGGCTGTGAGTCCGTATCTGAATCTGTTGCTGAATCCCTTGAATTTTGTAAGCTGGTCATAGAGGAACTTCATAAAGAATATCGTACTGATTGCCGACAGCATGACGATGCCGAAGATCATTGGCGCTTCTTCCTGAATTATCTCCGAATACGAAACGTATACTGCCGCGCAGATGTTTGATGTTTCCGAACATCTTATGGTCTTCATGCCGTGCATGTCGTAAATCGATGATTTGCGGATGTATCTGTCGATGGTCAGCGCTTTGTTCCCGCCGTAAAAATATGGCGGTTTATCCTTTTGTACAACATATACGGCAAGGTTTGACGCCGATATGTCTTTTTTATCTATTTCACTTGTGTTGAAAACAGCATTGAAGTTCCCTATGCGCACAACGTGTGCCATTTTCTCGAAATCGAACAGCTTGATTGGCACTTTGAGCCATACAAGAGCGCCCTGCGGTGTAACAAGGTCAGGCGGCAGTTCGTCGAAAGGAGTTTCAAGTTTTCCCAGTCCCGAAGTGCATATCAGTTTGCTGTTAAGACTGTAGCCTATATCTTTAATATATTTAGACTCAAACTGAGCAAAACGAAGCTGTTTTATCATTTCATCGTCACATTCTTTCAGGTTTAGTTTGTTCAGTCTGGTGAGGGTGATTCTTATGTCAGAAGATATTCTGTCCATTTCGCTTATATATTTATGGGCATAATTTTCGTTCTTTTCGGTGTAATCCTCCAGCATAATCGGTACCGCACCGCCGACAAAAAACAGAAAAAGAAAAACTGACATGAAAAAAATCAGCAGTCTGATGGAGTAATTTCTATTGAGAAATTTAAAAATAAAATTCATGTACCTACCGCAGAATCAATTTTATTCATAATACCATATAAATTTAAACATGAAACGTAGACTTGACAACTTTGTGAATCTTAACCTGTATGTATTGGAATTACAATATATCCGTTGCGAAATACGGAATATTAAATTAAGCTCGGGTATATAATCCTGAGGTGTTGACAGAGCATGAAAAACAGTCACGATTTTATATTTGCTGCGGTGAATGCATTACCAGACCCCGTATATGTTTTTTCTGAAAACGGAGACTATATCGACGTTATCGGCCGCAGTGCTGGTGATGGAAAAAACCTCATTGGCAGAAATATTTATGAAGTGATAGATAAACATCTCGCCGACAGATTCATTGCGATAATACGCGAAACCATCACGAATGACGAACCCAATATTTACGAATATGATTTTGATGATCAAACCTGCAGCATAGGTGCGGCGGAACCGGGGAAGATCTGGTTTGAAGCGCGGGTTGCCCCTTTCAGCTTCATGGATAAAAGATGCGTATTATGGCTCACAAGGGACATAACGGAACAGAAGAACATTGAGAGCAAGCTGAAAGAAACATCTTTTTCTGACCCGCTTACCGGTGTTTACTCCCGCAGTTTTTTTATAACGGAGCTTAACAGCTTTTATCACCGATTTCTGCGCACTTTCAGAACTTATTCCGTGATATCTGTAGATATGGACGGGTTCCGCGAAATGATGGAAGTATACGGACAGAAGGTCTGCGATTCCATTTTAGTACATATTGCCAGAGTTTTGCAGCGTGTTCTGCGCCAATCCGATGTTGTCGCGAGGCTTGGCGGAGACAAGTTTTCGGTACTTTTGCCTGATACAGACGTTAAGGGTGCGGAAATACTTGCAGAAAGACTCAGAAAAGTTCTTGAGTCCAGTGATATAACTACCCCTTCGGGTAAGCTTAAACTCACTGCAAGTTTTGGCTGTTCTCAGGTATCCGCGCAGGATGAGGCTTATGAAAACTCGGTTTCAAGAGCTGAAATCGCGGTGAGTATGGCAAAACTGGCTGGTAAAAACACAGTTCGCTCCATTCTTTAACATCATTTCTCACTGTTTTACTGATTTCGTGGTAAAATTAAATTAAAAAACGGTGAGCTTATGTTTCTGCTGAAAGAGATCCCTGATAAAAAAGCCATCAAGGCTGCCGCAGGCGATGATAAAAACGTGGACGCTTCGTCCGTGTCATCCGTTCTGGGAATACTGAAAGCTTCCAGCGATATGCTTGTTGAAATAGAGAAATTCTTTTCAGAAAACAATCTGTCTCTGAGCAGATATACGGCTTTGTCCCTTCTTTCCTCTCATCCCGAAGGACTTTTTCCATATGAACTGGCTGATTATATGGGAATTTCACGCGCAACCGCATCCTCAATTATAAAGGGGTTGGAAACGGCGGGGTATGTTGGCACTGTGAAATCCGGCGACGACAGACGAATGAAAAAGATTACTGCCACAAAGGAAGGATTGGCGATTTACGCATCTCTTGTTTCAAGGTTTTATGCACTTTTGAATTCTCTTTTCGGTTCTTACGATAAAAAAGACATTAAATCAGTTAATATTGTAATGAAAACTATAAGTGAACGTGTGCAAAATTACAAAAATAACAGTTAAAAAAGAATTATTTTTCTGCTAGTTTTCACTATTCTGTTTTAAGGATAGGTTCATATGGACAAGATACTGGTTGTAGAAGACAGCAATATTCTGGGAACTCTCCTGAAAAAGAGGATAGAGCTTGAGACCGGTCTGGAGGTTGACCACGCCGTAACTTATGCAAAAGCGATGGAGTATACATCCGTATTCGATTATTTTGCCGTGGTTGTAGACCTTAATCTGCCGGATGCCGCGCAGGCAGGCATGGTGGATTTTGCTCAGAACAAAAATATCCCCGCAATCGTATATACCGGAGACTATGACGATGCTCTCCGTGAAAAAATATGGAAAAAGAACATTGTAGATTATGTTCTGAAAAAAGATCCGGACAGTGACATCTATATAGCGAAACTGCTCAGACAGATGATGCTTAACAGAGATATCGACGTTATTGTTGCCGACGATTCACGCCTTATGCGAAACAGGATCAAGGCACTGCTTTCGGCACATCTTTTCCGCGTGCATACCTGCGAAACAGGCAAAGAAGCATTCGACCTCGCTATGAAACTTGATAATCTGAAAATAGTTATTGCCGACTACCTGATGCCGGAGCTTTCAGGTTTTGACCTTGTGCGCCTTATCCGCAAGAAATTCACCAAAGACAGAGTGGCTTTCATCGGAATGTCCAGAGAGGGGACTGCGGAGCTTTCCGCAAAATTCATAAAATACGGAGCAAACGATTTTCTGTTGAAACCGTTCAGTCCTGAGCAGTTTTATTGCAGGGTTAATCAGAATCTGCAAACACTCATGCTTATAGACCATATCAGGGATATGTCTTATAAGGACTATCTGACAGGACTTTATAACCGGAGATATTTCTTCATTTATATGAGCGAGGTTTTTGATATTGAGAAATCAAAAAGTATTGCTGTGCTGGATATCGACTACTTCAAGGGGATAAACGATTCTTTCGGGCACGACGTAGGCGATTATGTGCTGAAAAACATTTCGCAGGCTATCATGGAATATGTCGGCAAACGCGGGCTGGTTTCACGTTTCGGCGGTGAGGAATTCTGCATATACATTGAACCTGGTGCAGACGAGGACTATTTTGAAGGTCTGCGCAGCATGATAGAAAGATCGGGCGTTTCATACAATAATATCGAGATAAACGTTACCGTGAGCATCGGCGTCTGCTCAAGCTACGGCAAGGGACTTGACGACATGATATCCGCCGCTGACAACCTTCTTTACATGGCAAAGAACGAAGGGAGAAACAAGGTCTGCTCGGCAAGCTGAAAACTCTTGTCCCGTTCTCAGTATTCTAGTAAGATAATTCCATTACGAACAATATCTTCGGGTGATTAATGAGAGACAGGCTTTATCAGGAATTTCAATTCAGAAAGAACCACATCGACAGCGTTATTGATCTTTATCTGGAAGGCAACACGGTTCCCTTCATAGCCAGATATCGCAAAGAAATGACGGGAAGTATGGACGCGGAGGATATCCGCAACATTATAGAACGGTACGAGTATCTTGGAAACCTTGCAAAACGCAAGGAAGAGGTTATTGCGGCCATTGAAGAGAGAGGCAAACTCACAGATGAACTGAAAAAACGCATCCTAGCAGCAGAAACGCTGAAAGAGGTTGAAGACCTTTATGAGCCGTACAAATCCAAAAAGAAGACAAAAGCGGACATAGCCCGCGAAGCGGGGCTTGAACCTCTGTCGGTTTATATCAAATCCAATGAAAATCTCACCGGACTTGATGATGAGGCGGCTAAATACATAAACGAAGCTGTCGCCGATGCACAGACAGCTATAACCATGGCGGCGGACATCATCACCGAAGACATCGGTCACGATGTGGACGTGAAAAACCGTATACGCGAGCTTTATACGCTTTATGGTGTTCTGGAATCTTCGCAGAAGACCGAAAGCAAAGAGCGCAACCCATATGAGGATTATTACGAGTTTTCGCAGAAACTCAGTGAAATACCGCCCCACAGGGTGCTTGCCATGTTCCGAGGCGAGCGCGAGAAGATACTTAAACTGAAACTTATAATAGATGAAGAGATGTGCCTGAACGCCATTCAGAAAATATCTGCCGATAAGGGCGTTGTGAAAAATGACGTTACCGTCAAGTGCGTGAGACAGGCGTTTAAGAAGATGATAGAGCTTTCTCTGGAACTTGAGTTCCGCGGTGAACTGAAAGAGAAGGGCGAACTTAAGGCCATTGAAGTGTTTGCGGACAACCTGAAAAATTTGCTTCTGACCCCCACGGTGAAGAGCAAGACCATTATGGGTGTCGATCCTGCGTTCCGTACAGGTTGTAAATACGCCGTGGTTGACCCCACGGGTATGCTTCTCGGATATGGGGTTATGTATCCCACAAAACCTCAGGAGGACGTTGAAGGCGCGCGCAGGATATTCCTGAAAGCGGTGAAAGATTTCGGCGTCAATGCCATCGCCATAGGCAACGGTACGGCAAGTCGTGAAACGGAGGAGTTTATCGCCTCCGTCATAAAATCAGACAGTCTCGACATAAGATACACCATAGTCAGCGAAGCGGGAGCAAGCGTGTATTCCGCAGGCGACGTGGCGAAAAAAGAATTTCCCGACCTCGATGTGTCCATCAGGGGCGCGGTGTCTATCGCAAGACGCGTTATCGACCCGCTGGCGGAGCTGGTTAAGATAGAACCGCAGGCAATCGGTGTCGGTATGTATCAGCACGACGTGCAGGGCAAGAAACTTGACAAAACATTAACGGAAGTCGTTGAAGATGTGGTCAATAATGTAGGTGTTGATCTTAATACCGCCAGCGCGTCCCTTCTTTCATATGTTTCAGGACTCAGTGCATCGCTTGCAGAGAAGATAGTGAAATTCCGTGAACGCATGGGACGTTTCACCTCACGTCAGCAGCTTATGAACGTTGACGGGATAGGGGAACAGACCTTTAAGCAGGCGGCTGGTTTCCTGAAGGTATACGGAGGCGAAGAGAAGCTGGACAGCATGTTCATTCACCCTGAAAGCTACAGTGCGGTACATTCATTCCTCACAGCAATGAATCTCAGCGTGGATAAATGCGAGATGGTCAAGCTTGCCGTAAAGGGCAAAGATATACCCGCTATGGCTAATAAACTTGGAATAGGTGAATACACCATAAAGGATATTCTGGACAACCTTGAAAAGCCGGACAGAGACATCAGGGACGACGTTGATCCTGTAATATTTAAAGCGGGTGTCATAAGCATAGATGAACTTAACGTAGGCGATATTCTTACGGGCAAGATAAGCAATGTTGTGGATTTCGGCGCGTTTGTGGACGTAGGGCTGAAAAACGACGGTCTGGTACATATTTCCCAGCTTGCGGATAAATTCGTGAAGATGCCGTCCGAAGTGGTTAAAGTCGGACAGATAGTCAAAACCAAGGTTTTGAGCATAGATAAGGAGCGGGGCAGACTCTCTCTGTCCATGAGGATGTGATGTTTATACTGGACAAACCATATGTGTCAAAAGTGCTTCTGGATACTATCAGACGCAACAATTATCCGGTGCTTGACAATGAGACCGCACGGGAACTTCTGGGAGAGGGAAGCCACCTCTTAAGCGCTGAAAGATTTGCCGACAGGTTCCGTAGCAAGCCCGTGATATATACCAATTCCGAAAACGCTGTTGCGTGGATAAACGAGAACCTGATGTTCTCGGATATTGTCGAAAAGGTTGACCTGTTCAAGAATAAAGTGAAATTCCGCGACCTTTTGAGCGGTATGTTTCCTGAGTTCTTTTACAGGGAAGTGTTATTTCAGGAGATTGAGACGCTTAAATCGAAAGATCTGCGTTTCCCTTTCATAATAAAGCCTGCAGTTGGTTTTTTCAGCCTCGGCGTACATTATGTTGAAGATGAAAAGGCGTGGAAAACGGTTCGTCCGCAGATAATTTCCGAAATGGAGAAAGTCCGCGATTACTACCCCGACGACGTTCTGAACTCTCACAGCTTCATCATTGAAGAGGTCATAGAGGGAACGGAATATGCCATCGACGGATATTACAACGCAGAGGGTGAACCGGTCATTCTGAACGTTCTTAAACATTATTTCTCCGGTGCGGCTGACGTTTCCGACAGAGTGTATGTCACCTCCGTGCCGATAGTTAAAGAGATATCGGAAAAGGTTAAGAAATTCCTTGTGTCACTTGGCAGACTGGCAGTGGTCTCTAATTTCCCTTTTCACATCGAAGTGCGGATAGACGACAGAGGCAGGGTTGTTCCTGTTGAGCTTAATCCGTTGCGGTTTGCCGGATGGTGCTGTACGGATATCTCTGTTTTTGCATATGGAATAAATACTTACGAATATTTCGCAGAGAGCAGGGTTCCCCACTGGAATGAGGTAGAAGATATTTGCGGCGACAGGGTATATGCAATGGTGGTCGTCGAAAAAAGCCCGAAGATAGATGACAGTCTGCTTTTGGGGTTCAATTATGAAAAGCTTAAGAGCAGTTTCACCCATGTTCTTGAACTGCGTGAAACTGATTTTGTAAAATACGGAGTGTTCTGTTTTCTGTTTGCGGAAACAGACAGGGAAGACGCGCCTGAACTCAGGGCTATTCTGAACTCTGATCTGTCGGAATATCTTTTATACTGCTGAAATAATTTTCAAGCATATCGTCAAGTTTCTGCCTGTCGCCGCATTCGTAAACGCTGTTGCGCAGCGAAGCCGCGCCGGGCAGTCCTTTCATCAGCCAGACTATGTATTTCTTTGAAACGTCAAGATATCTGCTTCCGCGTGCGTTCTGCATTTCGTAATCCATGATGGTGAATATAAGGTCTTTCAGATTTCTTGTGTCAAGATAGCCGTCTGGGTCTTTACAGTCGGCAAGTGCCTTGAATATCCACGGTTGTTTCATCATCCCGCGACCGATCATAACGCCGTCTATGCCTGTGTTCAGCATGTTGTTATAAGTTTCCATGTCGATGATGTCGCCGTTGCCTATTATGGGGAGCTTTGCGCGGGATTTTGCGTCGGCTATCATGTCGTAATGTACCTGTCCGCCGAATCCTTCCGCCTTTGTGCGCCCGTGGAGCGTCACTGCGGATGCGCCCTCTTCGTATGCTATCTTGATTATCTCATTATAGTTTATTGAATCGGCATCCCAGCCGAGGCGTATTTTTATGGATAGAGGAACATTACCACATGCTGATTTTGCCGCCCGCACCACTTTTGCGATGTTTGCTTCGTCGCGAAGCATTGCCGCACCGCTGTTGGTCTTTATCACTTTTTTAACAGGGCAGCCCATATTAATGTCGATTACCGCAGGGGTGATGGTATCAAGCACAACTTTTACAGCGTCCGGATAGCTTTCGTGTTTGCTTCCAAATAACTGAACGCCGAGCGGATCGTCGCTGTCGTTCGTGCGCAGAAAGACCATCGTGCCGGAGCCTTTGCGTATCAGTCCCTCAACGCTGACCATTTCTGTGAAGATAAGCCCGTTGAAGAACAGACGCACTACCTTCCTGAAAGAGGGTGTAGATACCCCCGCCAGAGGTGCGCCGAACATGGGGCTGTTTTTAAGCATTTCGAGGTAGCTATTTGTTGATGTGCTGTGCTCTGTCATGTGCCGTTTCTAAGAGTGATGAAAACTTCCTGAGTTTGAAAAATCTGTAAGCGGCAAAGGCTATCATATCGCCGTTGTCGGTACAGAGTTTTTTCGACGGGAAATAGACGTTAAAGCCTTTCTGCTGTGCGAATGTCTGACGGATGTATCCGTTGCATGCAACGCCGCCGGCGACCACAACGTTCTTTCTGCCTGTTTCTTTCGCAACGCGAAGGGTCTTCAATATGAGTGTATCTGCGACCGTTCTCTGGAAAGATGCCGCTATGTCAGCGAGTGACACGCTGTTTTCGTTTATCTTGTTCATTACGGCGGTCTTAAGCCCGCTGAACGAATAATTGTTCTCTTTGCGCATGGCTATGGGGAAATTGACAGCCTTTTCGTCGCCTTCTTTTGCCAGTGCCTCGATGAGCGGACCGCCGGGATATCCGAGTTCCATCATCTTTGCGACCTTATCGAAAGATTCTCCTGCCGCGTCGTCAACAGTCTTCGCAAGGAGATCGAAATTGTATGCCGCGTCAACGTCATAGATATGGGTATGTCCGCCGGAGATGATAAGGGCAGTGTAGGGCGGTTTCAATTCAGGGTTTTCCAGTTCCGCCGCGAGGATATGTGCGGACAGGTGGTTAACCGGTACAACGGGAATCTTAAGAGCGTAGCCCAGAGCCTTTCCGAATGATACACCGACAAAGAGCGCACCGATAAGCCCGGGGGCGGTTGTTACCGCTATCATGTCGAGATCTTTGGGCGTAAGTTCTGCCTTTTCCATACATTGAGAGAAGAGTTCTTCAACTTTCAGTATGTGGTTGCGCGATGCAACTTCGGGTACAACTCCGCCGAATTTATTGTGCAGATCTATCTGGGAGTTTGTGAAACTCGCCAGAATCCCTTTTTCCGTGTCAAACACCGCAAGCGAAGTCTCATCGCAGGAGGTTTCTATCCCTAAGATTATCACCTTGCCGCAAGCTCCTTAACAGGTACAATATCCACGCCCATTGCCTCCAGCTCCGGAAGCATCTCTATCAGGACGTTCACTGTCGCTTCGCGCAGGTGACCTATCATGATGATGGAGCCGTTTGCCTTTGCAAGGTTCACTCCGTCCATTATTTTGCCTTTGATATATTCAGGGTCTGATTCGTTGTCGATGAATTTATTGTTTATGGCACAAGTCATGCCCTCTTTTTGGCATTCATCGTATGCAACTGTTTTGGGCGATGTGTAGCTGTCCACATAAAAATCGGTGTAATGCTTCATAACACTGAATACCTGCTGCATTTTTTCGCGGCTTTCTGTGAGTCCCGAACCCATGTGGTTGTTGAAACCGTCTATTTTTCCGCCAAGGTCTTCAACGTTTTTGCGAAGAGATATTTCTATCAGGCTTTCCGGCATATTAAGGAGTATCGCTCCTTTGCCGGGGTCGTTTTGCGGGTATGATTTAGGTTCCATCGGCTGATGCAGAAACACGGATTTGCCGAGTCTGCGGAAGATATCAGCTGATTCTTTGCTGTGAGGAGTATAAGGTATGATAGCCATGGCGAGGGGATATTTTACCTTGCCAAGTTTCTCTGCCAGCGGGACGCTGTATCCGCAGTCGTCTATGACGAATGCAATTTTCACGCCGCCGTAATTGCGCTGAACCGTAGGTTTTTTAACCGGTGCAGCCGGTTTTTCTGCTTTTCTTTCTATGAAATCTATTATGGTTGAGAGATTCCCGCTCTCAAAAGAGATGGATTTCCCAACTTCAGGTTCAACGTTCATGGCTCTGATGCGGTCGGCTATGCTGTTCTTAAGCTCTTTGATATCGGCTTCGCCCTGATCAATTATTATGTGCAGTTTCAGAACGTCGCCGTCCTGAGTTTCCGTAGTTTCTTTTATGCTGCTGTTGTCCATTCCGTTGTCAAACAGGGAAAGAGCCACAGCATCCATGACAGCGCGCTTGTCCAGCCCTATGGCATGTGGGTTGTCGTCTTTTGCTATGTCTTTGGGCGCGTTAACGGTCGCCTGTACTGTTTCTTTCTGTTTGGGCGTCGGGGCGTCGTCTTTCAGCAGAAAGTGCAGTATCCCCATGGAAGCAAATATTGCCGCAACCACGGCAAAAGCTCCTACAATGAGGAGCTTTTTTATATCCGTTTTTTTGTTGTTGTCTTCAGGTTTGCGGCTGAAATTATTTAGCTGCTGCATTTCCTGACATTTCCTTGATCTTGTCCAGAGCCGTTTTCAGCTGAACGTCTTTAACAAGGTCAAAATCAGCCTTGGCAGAGTTTGTGGTGAAGTCTTTATCCAGTTCTTCATCCTCTTTTTTGTCCTGATGTTCTGCGGGGTCTTCATGTTTGGCTTCAACCTTAACATCGGGTTCAATACCGATACCGTGGATTGAGCGTCCTTTGGGCGTAAAGTATTTCGCAGTAGTGAGTTTGATTCCTGAACCGTCGGAAAGATGGATTACATTCTGTACGGAAGCTTTTCCGTAAGTCTTCGCACCGACGACAACTGCTCTGTTATAGTCCTGAAGCGCACCCGTAAGTATCTCTGCAGCTGATGCGCTGCCTTCGTTAACAAGCAGGACGATAGGCTTTTTAAGCTCTTTATTGAAATATGAGGTGGATTTGTAATCCTGTCTTTTCTGCGCTCTGTCCATTGTGTATACCACAATCTGATCGTTGGGCAGGAACACGCTGGAAACTTTGATCGCCTCGGTAAGAAGTCCGCCGGGGTTGTTCCTCAGATCGAGTATATATGATTTCGCGCCCTCTTTGTCTACAGCGCGAAGTGCTTCCTCAAGCTGACCGGAGATGTCGTTGCTGAACTGGATAAGTCTTATGTATCCGATGTTCTTGTCTATCATAGCGTATTTGACGGATTTTATTTTTATGATGGCTCTTTTTAGTTTAACGTCAAAAGGTTTATCAACGTTCTTGCGCATAACGGTGATTGTGACTTCGGTACCCTCTTTGCCGCGCAGTTTGCTTACCGCGTCGTCAATGGTGATATCCATAGTGCTTTTGCCGTCAATTTTAATTATCTGGTCGCCTGCTTTGATACCTTTTTTGAATGCTGGTGTGTCTTCAAGGGGTGCTATTACCGTAAGTATTTTGTCCTTCATACCTATGGTGATACCAAGTCCTCCGAACTCGCCCTGTGTTTCCACTTCAAACTCATTCAGTGTTTTCGGATCCATGAAAGCGGAGTGGGGGTCAAGCTCCTGTGTCATACCTTTTATAGCGCCGTAGATTATCTTCTTGTCGTCAACAGGTTCGACATAGTTGTTCTCTATCAGATAGAGAGCCTGTGTGAATATGTCAAGGTTCTGATACTTGTCCTGTTTCGCAGCGTACACATTCTGGGAGCGGAAGAGCGCCACAGAGGTAACGATCAGAGCGATTGTCAGCAGAAGTGTCAGAAACGGAAGAAATCTGAATTTGAATCTCATTTGTAACTCCTAAATGTATCAAGAAGAGGCAAGCCATTCCAAAGGATCGACCGCCTTGTCATGTATGCGTATTTCAAAGTAAAGATACGGTGTATTCGTTTCATGGTCAATATCTATTGTTCCCAGATTTTGTCCTGTTTTCACTTTTTCATTCTTTGATACGTTTATTGCGTCCATATTTGCGTACAAACTGTAGAAACCGGACGGGTGGGCAACGATGAGGAAATTGCCGAGTCCCCACGCATTGTCTCTGTGTATAACAACTCCGTCGTACACCGCCTTGACAGAGTTTGAAGTGGGAACGATCTTTATTCCTTTTTTAAGTATCACACCTTTAAAGCCTTCAACGGTCTTCACGCCGAATTTCTCAATAACGTGTCCGTGTACAGGCCAGATGAGCTTTCCTTTTTGTCTGCCGAACTCCGACGACAGTCCCTTGAAACTTACAGGTGCCGATTTTGCGAAATCTCTCTTTATTTTGGCAAGCTGTGCCTGCAATGCCTTTTCGCGCTGACGGAGACGTGCGAGGTATTCTTTGCGAACCTTCTCGTCCTTCACGGCATCGCGGTACATCTTGTCTGTATTCTGTTTTTTCTTTTTATATTCGTCAAGGGCGGATTTTTTCTCTGCAACCGCCTTTGCCATATTTTTTCTTTTTATCTCAAGTTCAGCGGCGGTATCTTTAATCTCTTCGTTGGTACGCTTAAGTTCCTGTACGGAATCATAAAGTTTTGAATTCACCGCACCGATTATCTGGCTCATTGCAGCCGCATCTTTTGCACTGTCTGACATTATTACAGCTTCCAGCATGTCGTATTCGCCGGAAGAAACCATATATTTGTTCGCCGCTTTTATGGTCTTTATAAGCTCGGCGTGTTTGCGTTCAAGTTTTTTGCTTTTTGCAACCAGTTTAAGATGCTCAGACTTGACTGAAGAGTATTTAAGATTCATCTGCCGCACGGCGCTCTGCTGCTTTTGCAGGTCTTCCTGCGCCTGTTCCAGCTTTTCTGCCATCTTCTTTTTCTCTTCCGCCGCCTGTTTGACAGACTGGTTCTGTTTGGATATCTGCTGCCTTATGGTAGACAGTTTATCCTGCTTTGCCGCGAAAGCGCTGAAACATACAAAAAGCGATATCAGAAGGACGCTATATTTCATTTATACTCTTCTGTTTCATAAGGAATGTCACGACGCTGTATATAGCTGAAATGCCAGAAAGGGACATCAGAACGACATATAATATAATGTTGTGCCACAACGTAGGGGTGGTCAGCACAAAGAAAGAGTCCTGTAAAATGTGATTTCCGGCAAATCCTACGAATATTTTATTGAGAAACCATGCCAGAGCGAAGGCACACGTTGCCTCAAACTTTGATGAAACGACGTAGGGCAGGGTGATGAATCTTCTGGTGGCTCCTACAAGTGTGTATACCATGATGGATCTGTGGTGCCTGTAAAGACTGAGCCTGATGTTGTTGAACACTATGAAAGCGCAGGAGATGCCTGTCAGCAGGGTGAGCGTCAGCACGAATACTCCTGAAATGCTTTTTATTCTCTGCATCTTTTCGTTCTGCTTTTTGCCGGATTCCACCGACTGAACGCCGTCTATCTTTGCTATATTGTCTGAAAGAGAGACGACCTCCGCATCGTTGTCCTCCGCGTTAACTGTTTTTACCTCGAAAAAACGGGGAAAAAGTTCTTCGGGGAGTTCTTTGAGGTTATCCGCATTGGGAGCTATCTCCAGCACACGTTCTTTTGCATCGCTTCTGTTGAAATAGACCACGTCGCCGTCGATTTTAAGCTCGTTCAGCTTTGCCTTGACCTCTTTCGGTTCAGCATCATCCTGTATGAAAACGCGCACAAGTCTGCTGTCGGTGACGCTTCCGATCGCTTTTGAAACGGAAGAGTTAACTGTGAACACTGCAAAATAGAGAAACAGCAGTGTACCGAGTGTCAGTATGGACGGGACGCTGTGTTTCAGGTCTTTGCGGAACATCCCCCAGCCTTTTATGAATGCGAATTTATATTGTTCATACATCGGCTTGTCCTTGTGTTTTACTGTCGAAAGCGAGTTTTCCGCCGTCAAGATGTATAACGCGCCCCGGATATTCGCTGATTATCCTCTGGTCATGGGTTGCGATAAGGATTGTGGTACCTTTGGCGGATTTATGCAGAAGCATATCCATTATTTTGTCGGCGTTTTTCGGGTCGAGGCTTCCGGTAGGTTCATCCGCAACCACGATGAGCGGATCGTTTAACAGAGCGCGGGCAACTGCCACACGCTGCTTCTCGCCGCCGGATAGTTTTTTGACTTCGGAATTCCTGTGCTGAAAAATATCCAGTGCTTTAAGGATATGATGTATCTTCGGTTCTATTACGCTTTTGCTGAGATAGAATATTTCAAGCGGGAGAACAAGGTTTTCGTAAACCGTTGTGTCTTCCAGCAGTTTGAAATCCTGAAAGATAACGCCTACGTTACGTCGCAGAAACGCCTTGCTGTTGTGGTTCATTCCGCCGATGTCCTGTCCCTCAAGCTTTACTATGCCGCGTGAGGGCATGATGTCGGCATACATAAGCCTCAGCAGTGTGGATTTACCGGCACCGCTGCTGCCTGTGACATAGACCAGCTCGCCCTTGTCGATTTGAAGTTCAATGTTGGAAAGTCCCTTGTTTCCGTCCTCATAGGTCACATCGACCTTGCGGATGTCGATCATCTTATACCCCTGAAAACAAATAATACCATATCGGCGTTGTCAGAAGCGAAAGGGGTATCCCAACCCCAAGCATCATCACCGCCAGATCTTCGTCAAGTCCGTATTGGATGGATACTATTCCTGCCGTTATCATAGGAGCCATTGCCGATTCAAACAATGTCACCTGCATATTTTTGCCCGCGCCGCCAAGTATCAAAACATACAGCACATAGAAGAAAGCCGGAGCGAGAAAAAGTTTATAGCCGAGACCAAAAAATAATTTATTTATTATTCCGCCGGATTTCACCAGCTTAAGCTGATAACCCACGGATACCATTGCAAGCGGGGTTATGGTCAGTCCAAGCGTTTTCATTGAGGATTCCGCCCACCACGGAATTTCAAACGAACGCAGAAGAACGGCGAGGAGCATCGCCTGAAACGGCGGAAAAGTAAAGACTTTTTTAATCAGTCCCAAAGGACTTACGGAACCGGACGAATAATATGCCGCTGTGGCTATGCCCAGAGTCGAAAGAACAAGGAAGCTGCCGGGCTGGTCACAGAGAACACCCACGCCAAGATATTCCGCTCCGTAGTATGCCGTTATCAGCGGAAACCCAACGAACGAAGTGTTGCCAAGACCCGCTGTAAGTATCATTGTTCCTGTCATTTTACGGTCATATTTTTTCCATTTCGCGATCATGTAAAAAATGCCGAACGCCAGCGCAAAATGTATCCACGGCATGAACACCGGAAACAGAAGCGATGTGTCGAACTCCATCCTGTGGATGAAAAGAAAGGTTATCGCAGGCATGGAAAGATTGATTATGAAGTTGTTCAGCACTATGGGCGTGGAAGAGGGCAGAAGCTCCAGCTTCCTCGCAATCATGCCGAACAAGAAGCAGAAAATAAGTAATACTAATGAGTCCATAGGAAACAACAATAACAGATTTACAGCCGGATGCAAAATAATAAATTGACTTGTCATTTCAGCTTTCTCAATTTATAAATTTTATAGTCACAAGCGGAGATGTAAATGTTTAACAGCGTAAGAAACTGGACCGTTCTTTTCTTTGTGGTTCTCTTTGCAGGCAGGATAGGTGACGGAGATTTGCGCGGCGACAGCATTAATTATGCTTCTATATCAAAAAATGTCCTGACAGGCGACAACCCGCTCATCCTCACCCTGAACGGCGACCTGTATATGAACAAACCGCCGCTCTTTTTCTGGCTTAACGCGCTTTTCATAAAAATTTTCGGTGCAACCGTTTTCGGTGTAAAGATAGCAGTTGTCATCGCTGTTGCCGGAATCGCGTGGGTGCTTTACACTATTGCTAAAAAGCTTTTTGACGACGACGACATAGCCGTTGCGGCTCCTATGATGTTCTTCTTTTCATATGTGGTTTATAAGAATACGCAGATGCTTAAGATGGAGGCGCTTGTTTCTTTCTTCATCATAGCCTCCGTTATGTTCATGGTATTTTACATAAGACAGCAAAACAGGCTTTATGCCGTTGCGGCGGGTCTTTTTATGGGACTTGCCGTCTTCACCAAAGGTCCGATTGGCTATACTCCCCTTATTACTGCGTTTGCTTTCATCTTTTTCGGTAAAGGCATAAACAGAAAAAGATATCTGCTGGATCTGCTTGTTATGTTGGTTGTTTCCATTCCGGTATATGCGTGGTGGTATGCCTACGTTCTGATAAAAAATCCTTATTTCTACGAGCATTATTTCCTTGATCAGAATTTTGCAAGATTCGGTATAGAGGGTTCGCAGAAAAGATACTATATTGACCGTCCTATTTGGCAATATCTGAAATATATGTTCCTGCACGGCATCTATTTTACCCCCTTTCTGATATACGGCATATACAGACTTTTCAGAGACGGAAAAATAACTGAACAGATAAAATATATGCTTGTTACAACAGGCGTTTTCTTTGTAATAATTCACTTTGCAAGGACAAAAGAGCACAGATATCTTTACGAATTCTATCTGTTCGCCAGTGTTTTTGCGGCGTACGGGTTCACTGTGCTTTTCAGACGCAGAATATCCCAATGGGTGCGCGCTACCGTGGTTTTTCTGCTGGCGCTCTATGCTTTTATGCCGCCTGTGACGAAACCGACCACCTATGACGCGCTTCTGTTTGCAAAAAAAGTAGCTGCAGAGAGGGGAATACCTGTTGTTGCGGCAAAGAGCGAGATAACCAACCAGAACGATGTCGCCGCGATGCATTTCTATTTCGACAGCTATCTGGATAAGCGTCCTGCGGATGGGGATTATATTGAGATAGTTAATAAGAAAACAGGAATTTATGACGCAGAAAGACTGTATAAGTTTAGGGATTTAGCGGTTTATCTGGTCACTCGGAAAGAATCTGCTTTATAGTGGGCAGCATCTCACCGATGAAGTTGCTGCTTTCGTGTCCGCCTTTTTCGTATCTGTAGATGTTACATCCGAATTTTTCAGCTATACCTATTATCTTTTCGGCATCCAGAACTTCGTCGTCTGTGTTTATGAGAATGTGAATGTTCGGATGGGTATTTTTCAGCGGTTCCGCCTTGATTGCCTCAAGCTGAGCCGGTTTTATGAAGCTGAGTTTGTTCGGATATTTTTCCATAAGCATTGCGAATCGTTTGTCCAGATAGAGGGACGGGTTAACGCTTATGCATTTTTGTCCGGTGATGACAGCCATGTTAAATGCAAAATAGCCGCCGAATGACGAACCGAAAAGCACATCGTATTCTTTCACCAGCTTGATGCTCTTCTGAGCGTCAAAATTGCGGTAATCGAAGATGTCGCAGTCACATATCTGCATCAGATGCACAAGCTTATAGCTTTGAGCATATTCATAGTCGTCTGCCAGAATAGATTGTACGCCTGGAAAATATAACAGTTTCATGAGACATATTACCATTTAAAACTATTATTTCAAAGATAATATTGTCAAATGATTATATGTTTTTTAGGAGGTTTTCGAGTTTTTCGCGCATTTTTTTTGTTTTTGACGGATCTTTTCCTTCGGTTGATATAGAAATGACGAAATCACCGGATCGAATCACAGACGTTGTATGGAAATCGGAAGCCTCAGGGTTGTCGGCAATGTTGACAGGAATGCGCAGTTTTTTTGAAAGATCAGCCGCCTTACTGTTTATCTGCCTGTCGTTTGTACAGCAAAAGACCAGAGCGTATTTTTCCGTTATATCTGATTCTTCAAATCCGCGGAGGATAACATTCATACCGCTTTCGGATATCTCTTTTGTCACTTCCGGCGCGATAACTGTTATGCGGCAGTTTTCGTTCAGCAATGCCGTAATTTTGCGCTGTGCAACCTTCCCCCCGCCTATGAACAGCACATACCTGTCTTTTAGATTAAAGCTGAACGGCTGCATCATATCACCTTCCACAGTGTAATAAGGCAGCATATGATAGCCCATATCAGGGATGACGTCTCCATCAGATTTATGGATTTTGCTATGTCGGCTGTTTCCGGTGTACGCTCGCTATCGCCTATGTATGGTTTATCAGTGAGCTGTCCGAAATAGCTGACGGCACCGCCCAGCCGGATGTTCAACGCCCCTGCGAAAGCGCTCATGGGGTGTGCGGAGTTGGGACTTGCGTGTGAAAGCCTGTATCTCATAAAGCATCTTATGGCATTTTTCGTGTTCAGACGGAGCAAGATGGATGCTATAAAAATAGGGATAATCGACAATCTTGCAGGTATGAAATTCAGCACGTCGTCAAAACGGGCGGCAAACCTTCCGTAATAAAGAAATTTTTCGTTCTTATAGCCTATCATGGAGTCCATAGTGGAGACGGTCTTGAACAAAACTGCGCCCATGGGACCCAGAACAGCGGCAAACAGGAGGGGAGAAACCACCGCGTCAACGTAATTTTCTGAGACGGATTCAACGGCGGATGTCACTATTTTTTCTTTTGGCATATTGTCAGTATCCCGTGAAACTATTTTTGCAAGCTCTTTTCTGCCTTCTTCTTCAGATATTTCCAGTCCACTCTGCACGTTTTGCGCATGTTCGGCGAGGGATCGGACGCTTATGGAAAAGTAGATGATTATGGTGCTTACTACAAAATACCAGAAGCTTCCCGCCTTCGCGGCGTAATAGAGTGAAACTCCTGCCGTTGACAGAGTAAAGGTCAGAGTTATAACAGCAGATAGAACGCCTTCAAATATAGTTCCTTTGCGGCGCAGTGACTTTTCGCAGTAGCTTACGGCGCTTCCGGCAATACGCACGGGATGGAACGGAATATCCGGTTCGCCCAGAAACCAGTCCAGCCAGAAAGCGGCTATCAGAGCCATAAAGTCAATATAAAGAAGAGAGGATAATGTCAGTGTCAAGGTTCTGTTCCAGTGTATCGGCAAGCAGATCGAGCTGTGCCTGTTTATTTTCGTGGTACGAGTAATCAGGGTTTATGGCTTTGCCTGACATGGCTATTATGCGTGATGTTACGTCTGCGCTGTCAAAAAGCCCGTGTATGTATGTTCCAACGACTTTGTTCTCGGTGTCGGTTATGCAGATGTCTTTTTCTGTGCATAGCTGTTTGTAGGCGCGTGTTGTGGATGATACACCCATGTGTATCTCGTATCCGGTAAAGTTAAGACCGTCAAATTGACCGATGCCCTGATATGTCCTGTTCAGAAGCGTTTTTTCGGGTGTGATTACCGTTTCCATGTCCAGAAGTCCAAGTCCTGAACATTCATTGTCGTCACCTTCGATGCCTTCGGGGTCTTTTATTGTCCGACCGAGCATCTGGAATCCGCCGCATATGCCCACCACGGGAGTTTTACCTGCCATGGAGAGTATCTTGCGGTCAAACCCGCGCATCCGCATATCTTTCATATCGGCTATGGTGCTTTTACTTCCCGGAATGATTATTATGTCAGCTCCGGTCAGTTCATTGGGTGATTTTGCGTATATAAGGTTTATGTCGGGGCATGAGGCGAGTGGTGCGAAGTCAGTAAAGTTTGACATACGCGCGAGCCTGACGACGGCAACCGTAACGAAACCGCCCTTTGTGCTGTCGTTTATGCTCTGGCTGTCCTCCTCCTCAAGGGTGAGGTTCAGCATCGGAACAGTGCCGACAATAGGTACGGGGACTATTTCTTTAAACATGTCAATGCCGGGCTGTAAAAGGGATATGTCGCCTCTGAAACGGTTAATTATGAACCCTTTCACCCGCGGTTTGCCGTAGTCCGGCAGAAGGTCATAGGTACCTTTCATCCATGCGAAAACGCCGCCGCGATCTATATCGCCTATTATGTACACAGGAGCGTCGGCAAACTCCGCCGTTCTCATGTTCACAATGTCTGTTTTGTGCAAATTTATCTCGGCTGGGCTTCCTGCCCCTTCGATTATTATGGCATCATATTCAGCGGCGAGGCTTTCATATGCCTCCATTGCGGTTTTAAGGTTGTCCTGCGACATTTTGTAATACTGTCTGGCGGTGAAATTGCCCACGGGTTTGCCGAGGCGTATCACCTGACTTGTTGAATTGCCTATGGGTTTCAGCAGTACGGGGTTCATACGCACGTCGGGTTCTATGCCAGCCGCCTGTGCCTGTAAAATCTGCGCTCTGCCCATTTCTCCGCCCTGCGCAACGCCGCTATTCAGCGCCATATTCTGCGATTTGAACGGTGCAACCTTTATACCTTTGCGCGCAAGCAGACGACAGAAACCAGCGCATATGACGGATTTACCTACTCCGCTTCCGGTACCCTGAAACATAATGGGTTTTGCTTTCATCAGAATATCCTGAAATAGGTTTCCGCCAGATGGCAGAAGGTGTCCATATGAACCTGTTCCTTAACTGCCACGCGGATATATTTGTCCGAAAGACCGACGAAGTTGGAACAGTTGCGGATAAGTATCCTGTGGTTCAGCATATATTCACTGAATGACGAAGCGTCCGATCTTTTGAGTTTAATGAGGATGTAGTTTGCTTCGCCGGGTGTTATCTGCAGGTTTTGGTTATGAACCAGTCTGCTCAATGTATTGGCTTTTATCTGACGTACATGTCTCATATAGCTTGTGATATCCAGCTTGAGTGCCTTTTTGCATACTTCCTGCGCAAGGCTGTTTATGCTCCACGGAGACATGGAGCTTTTCATCTCCGCCAGAAGGTTTTTGTTCTGGGAAAATGCATAGCCTGAGCGAAGTCCGGGGATACCGTATGACTTTGAAAAGGAGCGCAGAACGATCATATTGTTCAGCGTACAGCCTATGAGTGTGGGGTTCTTGTCCACGCAGAAATCAATGTATGATTCGTCGATGACGAACATTGTCTTTTTGAACATGTCGGCTATGAAACGCAGTTCGTCTTTGCTGATAAGTGTTCCCGTCGGGTTGTTAGGGTTGCAGATGAAGCAGACGTCCGCTTCCGGCAGATATTCGATAAGCTCATTATCGTCGAACGCAAATTTTTTTTCCGCGTTCATTGTGCAGTTTGTGACCGACATTCCCGCAAGCTGTGCGTGTTTCATGTAGTCAACGTAGGTGGGCTGTAATATCACTGCGCGTTTTCCCGCATAAAGCTCACATATGCGGTGGATAAATTCCGTTGTGCCGCTTCCAGCCAGAAAGTTTTCCACAGGCAGATCGTGATATTTCGCGATATCGTCTGTCATGGTTCTGCTGTATGGTTCTGGCAGACGCGAAACGATATTTTTAACGTTCAGTCCTTTCAAAAGCGCATCCGATGTGAAAGGGGAAACGTTACTGCTGAGGTCGATTATCTCGTCCACATGACATCCCGCCGCTTCCGCTGCCGAGTATACGTTCCCGCCGTGCTGAAACATCACCATAAGCACACCGCCACAAGGAACAGAAATGCTTCGGACGATTCGCACATCGCGCCGAGCATATCGCCCGTAATGCCGCCAATTCTGCTTTTATACAGTCTTGTAATAAGATAAACAAAAATCAGAAAAGCGATATTGAAAATAGCGAACTGGTATGCGCCGAAGAAATAGCTGATGCACAGCAGTAATATACCCTGAGCAAACACCAGCGGTGAAAAATTTCCGAAGAACGCCGCCGCTGTGCCTGTTTCCCGCGCATATTTAAACATATAAAACCCGAACACCATGCTGAACCGCGAATAGGCGGGGATGACCAGCAGGTAGAGCGGGTTTGATATTGAATAGGCTGAAAAAGCCTTTACTATAAGTGTCATTACGATAGCCACGGCACCCATCGTGCCGATACGGCTGTCTTTCATTATCTCAAGCATCTTTTCGCGGTCGCGGAAGGAGAAAATGCCGTCCGCCGTATCCGCCAGCCCGTCAAGGTGAAGCGCTCCCGTTATCAGAACGAGGTAAAGCACTGTTATAACAGCCATTGCAGTTTGCGGCAGATATGCCTGTGCATAAGTGTAGAACAGCCATAGCGGCAGTCCCACCGTTAAACCCACCGGAACGAAGCTGTATACAGCCCTGCGCCCATCAAAATCTTTGGTTTTGAACCTTATGACGGTCAGAAAGCTGAGTGCGTCGAGATAACTTTTAAAGATGTTACATCTCCTTGCCGGAAACACCAGCTTCGGCAAAAGTGGCGATCTCTGTTATGACCCTTACACCCGCTTCAACGGAGTGCATTGCCATGACGGCTCCCGTTCCCTCGCCGAGTCTGAGACCGAGGTCTACCAGCGGTTCGAGGTTCATGTATTGCAGCATTTTTATCTGTCCGGGTTCAACTGATTTGTGTCCGCTTATCATGTATTCAACAGAGAGAGGGCAGAGACCGAAGGCGATAAGTGCGCCTGCGGAGGAGATTATTCCGTCTATCATCACGGGTATTTTATGGTATGCGCCTGCGAGGATAACACCTGCTATGGCACCTATTTCAAGTCCGCCGACCTTTGAAAGCACGTCCAGTGCGTCATTTTTGTCGGGTTTGTTCAGCTCTATGCCGCGTTTGATGGTGTTTATTTTACGTTGCAGTGCTTCGTTGTCTATACCGGAGCCGAACCCTGTCATAACTTCAGCTGTTTCACCTGTGAAAACAGCACCGATAGCGCTTGAAGGGGTTGTGTTGCCTATCCCCATGTCGCCTGTGGCTATAAGGTTCAGTCCGTGTTTCTGTATCATCTCGGAGGCTATTTCAAAACCCGCCATGACGCATGCTTCCGCCTCTTCGCGGGTCATTGCCGCACCTTTGGTGAAGTTTGCCGTGCCTCTGCGTATCTTTCTTATTATGAATGTGTTGTCGGGATCAGCCGGAACAGCGTTAACGTCGCATACAGCGCCGATATCCGCCACGAGAACTTTTGATTTTGCCTGTTTGGAAAGGATATTAATGGATGCCATACCTGCCACGAAAGCGCCCATCATCTGACCTGTGACCTCCTGTGGAAATGCGGCTACGCGCTCTTCCGTTATGCCGTGGTCTCCAGCCATTACAAACACCATGCGTTTGTCCACTTTGGGTTTCATCGTCCCCTGAATGGAGCATATCTTTTCGCCGATGTCGTTCAGTCTTCCCAGCGCTCTGGGGGGCATGATCAGGTTTGCAGTTCTGTCCTGTGCCTGTTTGAAAATTTCTTTGTCTGCGGGCTTAACGGATGCAATAATCTCAGTGAGTTTCACTTTTTTCCTCCCTTAATGGCGAGCGGTATTGAAGATATCATAATGACCACGCTGTCGGATGCCGCCGCAAGTCTTGTGTTCAGCTTGCCCAGTTCGTCGGCGAATTTACAGCCTTCGGGGTTTGCAGGCATAACGCCCAGCCCTGTTTCGTTGGTCACAATGACAACCGGCTTTTTACATTCCGCCAGCCTCTCCATAAAATGCTCTATGTGTTTTTCGGTATTAAGTTGCTTGTAGATAAGATTGTTAAGCCACATTGTAATGCAGTCGATAAGCACAACGTCCTGATTTTCGGCATTGTCGAAAACGCTGTGGAGGCTGACAGGTTCCTCAATCGTCACCCAGCTTCCGTCCCGTTCCGCTTTGTGCAGGTCTATTTTGTCCTGCATGGCGTCGTCGAACGCTTCCGCTGTGGCGACGTATGTTTTTGAAGAATATTCCCCGCAAAGTTTCAGGGCGTATGCCGTTTTCCCGCTTTTAATACCGCCTGTAACAAGTGTTATCATAAGTGTTTCCTGATTATTTCGTATGATGTGAGGAAATCGTCTTTGCTGAACATTTCAAGACAGACGGTCGCCCCGTTGCTTTTTGCATTAGCAAGGATGGATTCTAGCAGATTGGGTTCAATATGCTCAAGACTTTTATGGTGTTTTCCGTTTGTTTCGCCCTGAAGGTGATATTCGCTTATATATTTTTTGTGCCTTTCGTGAAATTCATATGCCTTTTCGCCAGCATGTGGGTTGTCAAAACACAGTTTAAGCCCCATTCCAACCGCATCGTCGAAAAAAGAACCGTAAAAATCGGTATTCTCAATGATAAGATTGTGTTCCTGCCGTTTGAGCGTTTCTTTCAGGAAAAAAGCGCTTTCCGCCGGATGTATCACCATGCGCAGAGGTTTCAGAGGTCTGAGCTTTTCAATATACGCGTCTATCACCCGCCAGCCTTCCACTGTGTTCAGGTCGTTGTCGGTGGGTAGATGGATGCTGTATCCCATGCCCAGTGCCGCAAGTTCTGCAATTTCAGCATCCGACGGCATGTCGAAATCATGCCTGCTGTCGAAGAACAGAAGCTCTACCTCGTCTGTGTAGGCTTTCAGATACAGCACGTTGTTTACCCTGCTGTCGGGTATGACAAATGACGGCGCAGATATTTTCATGGGGTCAGGGTAGCCTTTTTTTTCTTCCCTTGCAAGATTATAGATAATGCAATAATCTCAATGTATGTTCAGTTCATTCATGATAGCGGCCGACAAAAGCGGCTCCGGCAAAACCACTCTTACAACGGGCATTATCAGATATCTGACCCGCACTGGGCGCACTGTTGCTCCTTTTAAATGCGGACCTGATTATATTGACACTCTGCATCTGGAGCGGGCATCCGGCAGAAAAGCCTATAACCTTGACAGCGTTATGCTGTCGCGGGGAACAGTGTGCAATGTGTACGCTCATGGCTGTGACGGTGCCGATGCCGCTGTTATAGAGGGCGTTATGGGTGTTCTGGACGGCGTATCCCACACGGATTTTAAAGGGAGCAGCGCAGACATTGCCGCTGTGACGAATGTCCCGTGTGTGCTGGTTGTGGACTGCTCCGGCAGTTCATACACTGCGGCGGCTGTGGTTCGCGGTATCACCGAGCTAGGCAGGATGCGTATTGCCGGTGTTGTGCTGAACAATATAGCTTCCGAACGCCACGCACTTCTGGTGCGATCGGCAGTTGAAACTCATACCGACTGCAAAGTGCTTGGAACATTGCCGAAAAATAGCGAAAACCTGCTGGGTTCAAGACATCTCGGCATAAAGACCGCAATGGAGATAGACGAGAGCTATCTTGATGCGTGCGCTGATTTCGCATCGGCAAACGTGGACATCGACGGGCTTCTGTCGCTGTGTAGTGCCGAAAGACCTGCCTGTGTGCAGGAACCTGCGGTTAAGCCTGATCGGGTGGCTTATGTTGCATACGATAAAGCTTTTCAGTTTTACTATAATTCAAACATGGAATTCCTTACTTCGCAGGGTTTTGACGTGAAATTTTTCAGTCCTTTGGCTGGCGATGGCATAGATGGTGCGGATTTTGTTTATATCGGTGGCGGATATCCTGAACTGTATGCAAAAGAGCTTTCGGAAAGCAGGACTGCGAAAATCATAAAGGACTATGCGGAAAGCGGCGGAAAGCTCTACGCTGAGTGCGGCGGGCTGATGTTCCTTTCGCGGGGAATACACACCGACAGCGGTTTTTTCCAGATGTCGGGTGTTTTCGACTGCGAAACCAGAATGTGTGCCAGACGGCAGGCGCTGGGCTATGTCAGCGCGGAGCTTGTGAAAGACTGCATAATGGGTAACAGAGGGCAGAGCAATATAGGGCATGAGTTCCACTATTCCGCCATGGAAGGATATTCCGGCGAATACGCATACGAACTGACACGGATCACTGACGGTAAAAAATCCAGTGACGGGCTGATATATAAAAATACTTTCGCGGCTTACACGCACCTGCATTTTCTGTGCGATAACCCACTGATAAAGAACATGATACGGAGTTGAAATGAAAATCTACGGAATAGGAATAGGACCCGGCGACCCTGAACTTCTGACAGTTAAGGCAGTTCGCCTTATGAATGAGAGCGACGTTGTGGTCGTTCCGCAGTCGGATAAAACTGGCAGAAGCCTCGCAAAGGACATCATTAAAGGCATTGTCCCCGAAGAGAAAATATATATGTATTATTTCCCCATGACGGGGGACAAAGCTGATCTTGATACGAAATATGCCGCACTCGCCGCCGATATTTTCGGCATGGTGAAGGACGGCAAAAAAGTCACCTACGTCACCATTGGCGACGCACCCATATACTCAACCCTGAACTATCTGGCACATAAACTGGAAAATCACGGTGTTAAGATGGAGTTTGTGCCGGGCATATCCGCCATTTCCGCTGTGCCGAACATCCTTTGCCTGTCTGTAACAGAAAAAGACGAAAGCTTCTGCACGGTTGAGATGAAAGAGGATACGGCGTTGCTTAAAGAATGTACGGAGAAATTTGCCACCGTGTTCGTTATGAAGGTGCATAACAAACTGGATGTGCTGAAAAAATTCGTGAAAGACAACGGGATAAAGACCGCTTATGTCATTTCCCGCGCAACCCTTGAGGACGAGATAATTTTAGACCTGAACAGCGATGAGACTAAACAGATAAATTATCTTTCAACAGCAATACTTAAAAAAGGTGCATCGTGAACAAGGGCGACAGGATAGAGAAGGAATCATTCGAGATAATAGAGGCAGGGTGCGACCTTTCGGCATACGACGAGAGGCAGAAACGCGTTGTCATGCGCCTGATACACACCACAGGCGATTTTGAATTTGCGAAAATGACACTTTTCAGCCCCAATGCCATAGAAAGAGCCATGGACGCACTTGAACGCAGACTACCTGTCATTTGCGACGTGAATATGGTGAAGACCGCCATCACAGCGAAATATACGGAGGCTGTGGGTATAGAGCGGCATTGCTTTATTACAAACGAGAACGTGGCTGTGGAAGCGGCGGCACAGGGAAAAACACGCGCGGAATACAGCATGGAATACGCCGCAAGGCATTACCCTGACGCGATATATGCAGTCGGCAACGCACCCACGGCACTGCTTAAGATAATGGAATTGCACAAAGAGGGGCTTATTAACCCCGCTCTGGTGATAGGCCTGCCTGTTGGGTTTGTCATGGCGGCGGAGAGCAAAGCAACGCTTGCTGAAAGCGGCATGGAGTACATCACGAATATCGGCACAAAGGGCGGCAGTCCCTGTGCGGGGGCGGTTGTCAACGCTCTCATAAAGATTAAGGCAGGGATATGAGCTACATCATAGTTATCATGGTTTTTATCGCAGGTTGCCTCTGCGGATTCGGAGCGTCTTATCTTTTGCGCCGCAGGGAACAGGAGATGGAGAACGGGCTTAAGAATGTTTTTGCGCAGGTCTCCATGGACAGCCTTTCCCGCAACTCCGAGGAGTTTATAAAGCTGGCGAAACTCACACTGGATGCGAAAACAGGCGAGGGCGAGAGACAGCTTGAGGGCAAAAAAGAGCTTATCGACGCGCAGCTTGTGCATATGAAGGACAGCCTTGAGAAACTGCAACTGTTCATGAATTCCATGGAAAAAGAGCGTGAGTCAAAGTTTGCGGAGATATCCGAACAGATAAAAGGAACCGTGCGCCAGACAGAACGTCTTACGGACGTTGCGAACGATCTTAATCGTGCGCTGTCTTCATCAGCCGAAAGGGGCAGGTGGGGCGAGCGGATGGCGCTGGACATAATACGCGCCGCAGGGCTGATAGAGAACGTGAACTATAAAGAACAGACGACCATGAAGAACGGAAGCCGTCCGGATTTCACGTTCATGCTCCCCAAGGGGCTGATGCTGAATATGGATGTGAAGTTCCCGCTGGACAACTATGTCAGGTTCTACCAGACAGAGGGAGCCGAAAAGGATACATGCCTTAAATTGTTCATAAAAGACGTTAAAACGAAGATTAAGGACGTTAAGGACAGAGGCTACGTTGACAGAGGCGAGGATACGCTGGATGTTGTTCTTCTGTTTATTCCCAACGAAAGCGTCTACGAGTTCATATACGAGAACGACGATACTGTGATGGATTTTGCACTGTCGAATAACGTCGTGCTGACATCACCCATGTCGCTGTTTGCCGTGCTGGCTGTTATCAGGCAGTCGGTGGAGAATTTCGCATTTGAAAGCACCTCTGCGGATATGCTGAAACTGTTCAGCGAGTTCTATAAACAATGGCGCATGTTCACCGACAAATTCGATACGTTGGGCAAGCGTATTGACGACGTTAAGAAAGAGTTCGAGGCGCTGACCACCACTCGTACGAAACAGCTTGAACGACCTTTGGAGAAGATAGAGACGTTACGCAAAGAAAAAGGATTGGAGATAGAGTAAGGTCGGTTGTTGACAAACTCAAGTCTTCTGTATTTTACCCTCCTTTAGATAAAACATTCGTCGTATTTTGTGCGAATGTTTCTGAACTGGACTAGCCGGAAAGAAGGGCTAGGGTGGGTTTGATTGATACTTAATGAAAATCCCCCTTAATCCCCCTTTGTTAAAGGGGGAAATAAGAGAGTTATGTAATTTGTTGGTATTTTACCTAAGTTTCCATTCGGCTTTGCGTTTTTCAAAGAAAGCTCGGATGCCTTCCGCGGCGTCTTCAGTTTTGCAGAGACCTGCGAAGACTTTTGATCCGTTGTCTATGGATGCATGGAATCCCATGTCGTATGTGGCGCTAAGTCCTATCTTTCCTGCCGCAACAGCCAGAGGGCTTTTGGATGCCAGTTTGTCGGCTATTTCTTCTGTTTTCGCCTCAAGCTCATCATCAGGTACCACCCAATTCACAAGCCCAAGCTCAAGCGCCTGCTGTGCCGTGAGCTGATCGCCCAGAAGTATCATCTCCATAGCCTTCTTTTTGCTCACAAGCTTTGAAAGCGGAACGCCGGGACCTGTGCATATCAGTCCTATATTGACAGCAGTTGTGCCGAACCGCGCCGATTCCGCAGATATCGTCATGTCGCACCCGAAACTGAGGCTGGCTCCGTTTGCTACACAATAACCTTTCACCGATGAGATAACTGGGGTTCTCATGTTTGCTATGGTATGGTTGTGCCTGTCCATAAGTGAGATGAATTCAAGCAGTTTTGAATCTTCGACCTTTTCCAGTTCGTGCAGGTCTATTCCCGTGGAAAAATGCTTTCCGTTGTTCTTAACGATTACGACACGAACCTCGTCGTCTTTGTCAAAATCTTCCAGTGCCTTGTTAAGCAGGAGTGCGAATTCTTCCGAAAATGTATTGTATGCGTCGGGACGGTTCAGAATGATGTAGCCTTTGTGACCTGATTTTTCAGTGATTATTACAGAATCGCTCATATTTTTACCTTCTGCTAAAACTATGTTATATTATAGTTGTTTTTTCGGGAGTAACAAGCATAAAAAAAAGGCGGAGCGTAAGCCCCGCCTTTTAAAGACGAAATTTCGTCGTGATTACTTAGCAGTACATTTACCGCCTGAACAGTTGACATATGCGTCAAGGAAATAGAATCTTGACATGTCGGGCAGTTTACATGTGTCTTTTAGGAAGTCATAAACTTCCATTGCGCGTCCGCCGGAAGCACAGTGGAATATAACATAGCCTGTTTTGGGGAGTTTCGCTGTAAAAGCGGGGCATCCGTTTGCAGTCTCTTTGGAAGAGATGTTGATGGAGCCGGGGAAAACGCCGTCGGTAAGTTCGTTTGCGTTGCGCACGTCAACGATTGTCACGTCAGCGGGTCTTTTTGCCGGGTCAGCAACAGTTGACATAAAGTAAGCTGTGCTTATGATGCCGGGTTCATCGCCCTGAGGCAGTCCGCCTGTTGCTGCGGGAGCAGCAGCTTTGGGTGCTTCAGCGGGAGCTGCAACTTTGCCTGCGGGCGCAAGGGGATATCCTGCCGCCTGCCACTCAGGAACGCCGCCTGCATAAACCTGAACGTTTTTGTATCCGAGTTTGAACATCTGCTCTGCTACAAAGTGAGATTTTTCACATTTGAATCCGCCGCAATAGGGGATATAAAGAGCCTCTTTGTCAGCGGGAAGATTGACCTTTGCAGTTGCCCACTCAGTGTCGGGAATGCTTATAGAACCGGGAATGGAGCCTTTGGCAAAAATCTTTGCGGGGCGTGCGTCTATGAAGACTGCTTTGCCGTTGTCAAAGAATTTTTTGGCTGTGTCGATAGTTATTTCGCCGTAGTTTTTTGTCTGCCAGTCGGGCATACCGTCAAGATACATCTTAACGTTTGTATATCCCTGTTCTTTCAGATGTTTTGCTACGATGAGCGATTTTTCGCATTTAACGCCGCCGCAGTATGTCACTATGTAGGCATCTTTTGCGAGACCGAGTTTTTCAAATGCAGGCCAGTATTCAGCTATTGCTGTGTCTGACAGAAGGAAAGCTGTGGGAATATGAGATGCGGCAAAAACCTTTGCGGGGCGCGCATCAATGAGTGTGCCTCTGGTCTTGTCGTAGACGCCGTTACCGACTATCTTGTTGACTTCGTCAAACTTAACCAGTTCAACTTTGGCAGCTTTTGCCATGTCAGCAACACTAGCTGCCTCGGCGGCTTTGGCTGGTGCGGCGGGAGCTTTTGCAGCTTCTCCACAGCCCATAACAAAAAGAGCCGCAATCAGCGAGAGAACAATAAACAGTCTGCTCATAAAACGCATAAAACAACCTCCAACGTTTTTAATGCACTGTTGTCCATAAACTCAAACAAAGTTTGTTTATGATGTATATTAATATACAGAAATTCATATATTCTGTATACTGAATACAGTATGCAATCGTATTTAGCTTTACTTACAATGAAATAAAAAAATGAGGAACTGGTTTGTGAGTATCAACTGATGTTTTGATTATACACATCTGTATATATTTTTCAATGCATATTACATGTATTATAAAATAATACGTAAAAAATCGACGGGATTTCTTATCAGCTTTCTGAAATTTAAAAAAAACGGATTTTTTTGAAAGGTTATTCGGTTTATCATTCGTCGGATTTGAGAAAAAATCTGTTGAACTGGAAAAAGAAAAGGCAGCCCGAAGGCTGCCTTTTATATTTGTCTGTGAATATCTTAGTGATGTTCAGGCGTTTTCAGGTCGAGGAATTTTTCAGCGCTGAAATACATAAACATCGCCGCACCTATACCGAGGAGGAAAATTCCCCATTCGGCTATGGACGGTGAATATATCGCGAGACCGTTAACGTTTGCATGTACACCGGAACCGTCAGTTGCCGCGCGCATAACGGGCATCTGACCTGCCACTATGTAGTTAACCCTTGTGAAATAGAGACCTATCATGAACACAAGTCCTGCGATTCCGTATCTTGTTGTGTTTCCTTTTGCTGTTACAAGCAGAAGAAGGGGAATTATCACTGCCAGAAGCATCTCGCCAATCCAGAAGTTAGCCGCCAGAGGTCCTGCTATGAGAGCCATTGCGGACTCATATGAACCTGCGGGCTGTGTGAAGATGGATGTGAGGAACTTCCAGACATACATAAGCATCATTATGCCGATACCGCCGCCCATGAGTTTTGCAAGCGCATTCATGGAAGGCTTGAACTCTTCGGGGATGCTGAATCTGTATGCGATGTTATGCACAAGCATAAGCAGAGCCGCACCCGCTGTTATGCCGGAAACCACGAGGAACAGAGGGAAGTGTACGCCGTACAGCCAGGGACGTGCGGTGAGTGAACCGAACACGAAACCGAGGTTGCTTGTCGCAAGCGTACCGACTACCATTGCCGCAAAGCCGAGCATGGCGGCAGTTCTGTGGTCTTTTTCAGTGGGGTGCGCTTTGAAAGCATAGTAAAGCTCAAGAGCGAGTATCACAAGTTCTATTGAATAGAACACGCCCATCCAGAGGATAGGTGCTGTGAAGTTGGGAGAAAGCATCATCCAGATGATCATGCGGACGGGGTGCCCGAGTTCCATAAGGATCTGAGTGAAACCTGCAAGCAGAACCAGTGTCGCAAGGACAACTATGCGTCTGCCGATTTTTGCGAAGTTCTCAAATCCGAATGCGTGTCCGAGACCGCCTATGAAGGCGAGACCTGTTGATGTGATAACAAAATATGCGTATGTTCCGATGAGCATACCCCACGGCACCTCGCGGTTGACCGCATACATTTGTTCGTGACCTTTCACAAGCACAATAACTGCTGTTACAGCGCCTATGCCCGCCAGAACCAGACCTATAAGGATCAGGGGCATGACAGGGATATCTTTGTTGAAGGTAATCAGGCTTTTAAGAGCCGCTACCATTCCTTGTTTTGTTTCAGTATCGTGAGCTGACATTCTTTCCTCCGTCCTTACTTGATGATGTAGAACAGTCTGGGTCTGGTATTTTTTTCTGGCTTAAGCTGATATGTATCATGCTTTGCCAGCAGCTTCGCAGCTTTAGAGTTCGGGTCGTTCAGGTCGCCGAAAACTCTTACCTTTGTGGGGCATGTTTCCACACACGCGGGCTCTCTGCCTTCGGGAAGTCTGTGATAGCAGAAAGTACATTTTTCAATAGCGTTGTGAACCTCGCTTACGAACCTTGCATCATAGGGGCAAGCTGTCATACATGCTTTGCAGATGATACATTTTTTATAGTCGATGAGAACCACACCCTCGTCTGTTTTGTACGTTGCGCTTGTGGGGCATACGCTTGCACAGGGGGTGTTTTCACAGTGCTGGCACTGTGAAGGTTCAAAATCCAGACGGAGATTGGGGAATGTGCCTTTAAGCTCTTTTTCCGCAACCCATATTCTGTATTGTTCGTCGCCAACCTCAACGCCGTTCTCAAACTTGCAGGCGACTGTACATGCCTTGCAGTTAAGGCATTTTTTAGCATCTAATACGATTCCGTATTTTTTCTGACTCATTTCAGCCTCCCTTAAGCCTTAGCGATTGATACAAAAGTTTCGTGCATTGCGGCGTTGCCGGAAATAGGCTCGAGGTAATCCTCAAGTATAGCCGCCTGTGATGCGCCTTTTTTGTATACAAGGCTGAGTTGGGGTGAAAGTCGTCCGAAGCCGTGGGCGAAGAACACGCAGTCTTTGCGTATCTTCTCTGTTGAGAAGACCTTTACGGTCTGCTCACCGACAGAGCTTTTAACGGTGACATAGTCGCCGGAAATAACGCCTATCTTCCTGGCTTCGGCAGTGTTTATCCAGATAACGTTCTCTTTCTGGATTTCCCACAGATATTCGTTGTTCTGTGTGCCTGTGTGTGTATTGAAACCGTGACGTCCGAGGATCATACGGTATTTGCCGGGCTCGGGCTGGCGGGGTGCCGCATAGATGGGCAGGGGGCTCAGACCTTTGTCGGCGTATTTAACGTTTGCAAGCTCTATCTTTCCGGTTCTGGTTTTAAAGCGGAATTCGGGGTTGCGTGTTTTGCCGTATGATGCTTCGTCTGTGAGGTAGAAAACTCCCTCTTTCATCATCTGCTCGTATGCGCCAGGGTGATCTGCGAGCTGATGTTTGATGTATTCTTCCAGAGGCTGACCGAAGATGTCTTCGGCAACGTCCATTTTGAAGTCTTCAACTTCCATTTCGTCAGCATCGTCCCAGAGTTCAGGCAGTTTCAGCATTTCATTGATGATGCCGCCTGCTATCTCGAACATGGATTTTGTGCCGAAAACAGGTTCGACGACCGGCTGACGGAATGTTGCGATGGGCCATATGCTGGCAAGGTTGTGAACAGAATCCCAACGCTCAAGGTAGGTTGATTCCGGAATAACAAGGTCTGCGAAGTATGCAACCTCTGTCATCTGGATATCAATTACAGCCATGAACTTGATCTTTTTCAGCATCTCCATTGTTTTTGCACGGTTAGGCACTGCTTCTATGAAGTTCTGTTTGTAAACGATCATTGCCTCAACAGGATAGGGATCCTGTGCGATGATGGCGTCTCTGAATCTCAGCCAGCTACCATCTTTTTCACCGAGATATGCGACACTGTCAGTGGGCATATTGTCAGACCTTTTATCCTGAGGCAGTCTGTTTTTGACAGATGATGCAACGTCGATACGGTCGTCGGTCATTTCAAAATAAGGGAAGAGCGGGTCGAGGTTTTTAAGCGGTACAGACGCTTTGGGGCAGATACCGCCGGGTGCATCCCAGCAGCCGCATATGGCTGTGAGGATGGCGCAGGCTCTGCGGAAGTAGACGTCGTTGACATACCAGCTTGTTCTTCTGCCGGGGTATGCAACTGCAGCAGGTGCAGCCTTTGCAAATTCTCTTGCAACCCAGCGGATTTCAACAGCGGGAATTTCGCACTCTTTTTCCGCCCATTCGGGAGTGTGGGGTGCGATCATTGTTTCAAGGTCTGCAAAACCGTCGCAGAACTGTTCAACAAACGCCGCGTCGTAAAGTTTTTCTGTTATGATAACGTTGATAACGCCGAGAACGAACGCAAGGTCGGTTCCGGGTTTGACGGGATACCATTTATCCGCCTTTGTCGCTGTGTTTGTGAAGCGGGGGTCGAGATAGATGAGCTTCGCGCCTTCGGGTTTATATTTAACAAAGTCGATTGAGTCGGGAGTAACGATAGCTTCCGCTCTGTTTGCTCCGAACATGATAACGAACTTTGAATTTTTAAGGTCAGCATCAGGGTATACGCCGTACACTGATGACCATCCCTGAATAACAGAGGACAGACAGAGAGTGGGGTGGCGTACGGTATTTGTTGAACCGTAAGACTGAACAAGGTATTGGAACATTTCTTCCTGAAAACCTTCTGATGATGCGAAGGCAACGGAGCTTCTGTTCTCGTTTTTAACTTTGAACTCTTTCAGTTTTTCTGCAACAAGTTTAAACGCCTCTTCATAGGAAATTTCTTTCCATTTTCCCTCGCCTCTTTCGCCCACGCGAAGCAGAGGTTTGGTGAGTCTTTCGGGGTTATATGGTTCTTCAGCGCCTGCGTTTCCTCTTGCGCAAAGCATGGCACGGCTCTTGAAAAACTTAGGATTGGGGTTAAGTTTTTTAAGTCTGCCGTCCACGACATGAGCGAAGAAACCGCATTTGTTAACGCACATTTCGCAGCTTGACGCTATGTGCTTTTCTCCTATCTCACCGGTGGGAGCGGGCGAATGTCCGCTTGCCACAGCTTTGAGAGTGGAGAGGTTTGCAGCAACGAGGCCGGCTGCAACAACACCGCCCGAGGCTGCGAGGAACTTTCTACGGCTAACATTCATACCGGAAAGCGTCATAGGGGGACCTCCTAATTGTGTAACAACATCAGTATCTTAAAAATACTATTCGTACATCTCTATGTATACGGTATACAATATACAGATTTTCATACATTTAAGCAAGTGATTTCTGGTATTTTTTATTGATTTTTAAACGTTGTTAGATTTTTATATAACGTTTTAAATGGTTCATATGAAAAGGCTAAAATCAGATGTATTATCGCCTTGTGTTTAAGTATGCTCCGTTTAAAACGGACGCACGTGTATTCTCTTTTGTTATAATTTACTTAAATTAGGACATGTATGGGTTTATTTGAACGTATTGATTTATTAATGTATATTTGGGATGGGAATTTCAGAAAAAAGTATGAACGCCGTGCCTGCAAAAAAATCAGACACGGCTCAAATTTTTTTCAGAGAACCTTATTAACTTTTAAGGGACATTCGCAGTATTTGCCGCATCGTTTCATTTTGATAACCTCATGAGAACCGCATTTTTCGCACACAGTGTCTTCCTCTGACTGGCAGAATCCCTGACACCATTCATGCCCGCACTCAATACATTTCAGGTCGCGTTCGCATATTTCTATATTGCTGTCATATGCGATGCTGAGGATAAAGCCGTTGATGAGAGCGTAGGTTACCGATTGTCTTGCCTGTTCGATAATGCGTCCGAAGGTCTGTCTCGAAACACCCATCTGATCGGCGGCGTCGTTTTGGGACAAACCCTCCAGATCTGCGAGGCGCATAGCCTCAAGCTGGTCAGCCGGAATTGCTATAACTTTTGAATCTCTTGTCTCGTCAATGTTCACAGGACCAAAAGCCTTGTATGTCAGCCTGTGCTTGACAAGTCTCTTTTTTACAGGACGTGCCATATTTCTTCCTTTCGCGCATCGTAATAAAATAGTTGAAAATAAAGTTAATACCTTAATGCGCTGATTTATTCAGGTTTATCAACAAACAATACAAAAAACTGATTTCCGCACCAAATGAAGCGTCAGCATCTTTGCGTCTTGAAAACAGTTATGTGTAATTTGTAATAAACTCATGTTTACTCATAATGTACGCATATGTATAAACGCGCATAAACTAATATACTATCATCAATACCTGATTTCTATAGATATTCAAGAATTAAATTTGCAAAATTTGATTTAATACTAAAAACTATTTGTTATGAATAAAAAAGAAAAGGCAGCCCAAAACGGGCTGCCCTTCTCACAAAAAACCTACAGGGGATTAATATCTGTAAGTGAAGGAAGCGTAGAATTTCTCAACTTTGTCAGCTACTGCAGTCATAGTGTTGAAAGCAGTTGCATCGGAAATTTTAACAGGCGCGCCAAGGTAGCTGCCTGAGTTGGTGTATTCGTAGTCATAGTACTGGTAGCCGAGTGTTGCGAACAGTTTGTCGCCAACGATGGGCTGGTGATAGTAAAGTTCGTAAACATCACCGCGTACGGCAAGTTTTGAACCTACGAGGTCATCTTCCGCACCTGTCATAGCAACCCAGTATTTAGAACCGTGGTTGTACTCGAATCCGAGTTTACCGCCTGTAAGGGGCAGTTCAGGAGTAGAGACGCCAACCCAGTAGCTCTGACCGTTTTTGCTGCTGTCTGAACCAAGCAGTGTGTCCTGATTCATGAACTGGTACATTGCACTGTTTGATGTGTTGCCGTTGGGGTGAGATTTGCTCATGGAGTATGATGCAAACCAGTCAAATCCGAAAGACTTGCCCTGTGCAAGGAATGAATGCCATTCCATGTCACCGAGGTCGGCAGTTGCTTCAGTTCTGGAAGATGAACCTGAAGTATTCATATCAAATGTGAAAGCATCATAGCTTCCATCAAGATTATAATCTGTACCTGTGATGCTGTAAGGCATAACAGTTGAACCTGTGAAACCGTCTGTGACACCGAATCCTCTGGCGTAGTTGTACCAGAATTTGTAAGTTTCGTCGTCATAGAACTTAACGATGGTTCCGAAGAACTCAACGTCATCCACAGAGGGAGTTGCAATAAGTCCGTTGTTCGCGCTTGTGGCGTTGCTTGAACCCCATCCGGATTCATAGCCTTTACCGTAGCAGAACTTGATGAATGAGCCGGGCAGTGCTTCGATAACGTTTTCAAAGTCGAACTGGAGTGAACCGCCGTCGAACTGCCACTGGATTATATGCGCAAGGGGAGAACCGCCCTGTGTTGCATTGTTGCGGAGTTCTTCGCCGGGACCGTAGTCGGAAGGTCTTCTACCGAAAGAGAAGTGATAGGGGATGGGTCCCATATCATTTTTGTAAACGAAGTAAGCTCTTTCAACGTGGATTTTGTCGTCAGTGGGGATAGCGCCGGAGTTTCCGTCCATGTTCATGGAGTTGTATGTTCCGTTGAACCAGCGCGCGTCAGTTGCGTCGCCCCATGTTTTGTACATAACCAGACGACCGGTGAAAGAAAGGTTTTCATTAACGGAGCTGTTAAGACGTATACGCAGCTTGTTAGTGAATATGGTGTCGTTGTTGTGGTCGTATTTACGGGGTGACATAGCGGAAAACATTGATTTCATCATGTTTGCTTCAGAAGCAGATATGGTGTTGCTGTCCATAACCTGTGACATGTAAACCATAAGTGCGGCTATGTACTGACCTGTTGTTCCCATAGCCTGAAGGTCTGTGCTGGCAGAGTATACGTTACCGATAGCGGTGGCGTTGCTTGCCTGCCATGACTGCATTTCGGGAGAGCTGAAAGCCGCCTGACCTTCTGCTGATGTTACATAACCGTAAGCGAAATTCATGAAATCCGCACCGTATGTGTTCATCCATGCATCGTTGAAACCGTCGCCGTTTGTATCCCAGTCAGTTGTTACGCCTGTGAAGGCACCGGTATCATCCATTGCATCGCCGTTGATCATATAGCCTTGCAGCCAAAGCCCCATCATATCGTTGGTCATAGCATCCATGGCTCTCATGTCTTCATAGCTGATGCTGTCAACTTTTGTTCTCAGTTCTATGCCGATATCAACTTTATCTTTGATACGGTGAACTTCGTTTTTGTCAACACGCTGAGACATTGTGTTGATCTGGTTTTGAAGATCTGAAATCTGACCTTTCAGCTCCTCAAGGGTGACATCCGCTGCATAGGCAGAAGCAGCGAACATCGTAAGGAGAATAAATGACAATACTTTCCTCATACAATACTCCCTATAGTATTACGAACGGTCTGTATGGAACCGCCATATATAAAAGGGCATAAGAAAGATTTACCCTTTTAATTCCTTCATCATTCCACGGATTCCATTCATGGAATCGTGACATCTATTTCAGGCGTTATTCGGTAACGGCGAGAACCTCTTCAAGAATTCCGTCAACATCATTCATGAAGTTTTCAAGCAGCGCGGCAGCGGCGGCATAGAAGGGCATTTCCTTTCTCTGCTGCACAAGTTTTGCAAATTCATCTGTCATAACGGCGCCGTATGTGCCTGTAAGTTTGTAAAGAATCTGCAGTGTCGCGTACCATTTTTCTATGTTTTCGGGCTGAGCCAGTCTTCCGAATATTGCTGAAAGAAATTCAAGAACTATGAATATGTTGTCTTCGAGGTCGGATGTTTCGGCATCCAGAACGAATCCTTCGGATGCCATCCACTCTCTTATTTTGAAAGTGCTTTCACCGTAGAGGGTTTTGTTTTCCTCTGTGTAATATGAAATATAGGGAACTACTTTGCTCCCTTTGAAGTCCTGCTTGAAGAGTTTGATAAAGTCGCTCTGCATTTCTGTCTGATCGTAAAGATGAGGAAAATCCTCTGTATATTCACTTATGAAATCGCTGAATGAACTCCAGTTGTCTTTTAAAAGGTCGTAAACATTATCGTCGGGATAACGGAAAAGCAGCGACAGAAACATGGATGAGTTAGCAAGTGCTGTGAAGGGGGTTGTGTCGATGTCTGCGTCTTTAAGCATCTCTTTGGCAGCATCAAAGTCACCGTCAGTAATATTCTTTTTAAAATCCATATATGCAAGCATATAAATAAACCTTTTAAACGTGAGTTCTTTTTGACATGTGTTTCTGTCTTCATAATTCTATTTTCTTTTTTATATTTGTAAAGCCAAATATATATATTTTCCGCATACATGCATACTTTGATATGGAGATATAGGGTTATTTTAATGCATGGAAATCTCTATATATCTCTGGGATTTGACATATCTAAAACAGTCAAAAAATGACCTGTTACTGAATTTTTTATGGAGAATAATCTTCGGGAGCATGTAAATAAAATGTAGAATATTCTGCGTTATTTTTGGGCTGTTTTTATAAGTATCTGACATTTTACAACTTCTTTTTCAGGCATACAGGTTGCTTTAAAATATCCCGAAAAATATAACGGAGGAATTGATGCGTAAACTTGTATATTTTCTTTCTGCACTGACACTTGCTCTCGTGCTGTCTGCTTGCGGGCAAACAGGCAAATACAAAGAGCTTAAGGCTCAGAACGGCTTAATAACAATACCCGAATCCGAAGTGAGCGACACTCAGGCACACTACTACTCAACAGTTGTTGACGGGAAAGAGATCAAATTTTTCCTTGTACGTGCTGAGGACGGAATAGTCCGCGCGGCGTTTGACGCTTGCGACGTCTGCTATCCCGAAAAGAAAGGGTACAGGCAGGAAGGCGACGTTATGGTTTGCAACAACTGCGGTCAGAAATTTGACACCAGCAAGATCAACGAAGTCAAAGGCGGATGCAACCCTTCACCTCTGCACAGAGAACTTGACGGCAAACAGATAACTATCAAAGTTGACGATATCCGCTCCGGCGGCATGTACTTCTAGGGTGACGCATGAACATATTCACGCTGCCTTTCAGAAATCTTAAACGGAAGCTTTTGCGTACGGGAATACTTGTTGCGGTGTTTACGCTGGGTATCCTTTCCGTGGTGCTGCTTTATAATGTTTCCCGCTCCATCGGACACTCTCTTGAAGAGAAGATGACAGCGTTCGGCGCGAATGTGGTCATATATCCTAAAACTGAATCTCTTAAGATAAGCTACGGCGGATTTTCCATGGGAAATCTCGCATATCAGGTGAAATATCTCCCTGAAAAAGAGACCGTCGAAGCTATACATGGCATTGAGCTGAATAAAAATATAAGTACCGTCGCCCCGAAACTTCTTGAGCTTATACACTATAAAAACAAACCGGTGGCGGTGGTCGGAGTTATTTTTGCGCAGGAGTTGCGCATAAAAAGTTATTGGTCGGTCATGGGGGGAGTACCTGCAAAGACCGACGAAATTATCGCTGGAAGCAAGGCGGCTGAACACCTGGGACTCAAAACCGGAGACACCATACCTGTAGGAAACAAATCATTCGTGGTTTCAGGTGTTCTCAAGCCCACCGGAACCGAGGACGACAACAGTCTGTTTGCTGATCTTCATGGTCTTCAGACGGCGGTAAACAAGCCCAACCTGATAAATTACGCTGATGTCGCTGCCCTCTGCGCCGGCTGCCCTATTGAGGACATTGTTCATCAGATATCAAAAAAACTGCCGGATACCGAGATAAACGCCATGCAGAACATCGTTAAACAGCGGATGGCGACCATCCAGACGGTTAAGCACCTTGTGCTTGGACTGGGCGGAGTCATACTGCTTACGGCGTGTTTCATGCTTGCGATGTTCATGCTTGCTGCTGTCAACGAGCGCAAAAACGAAATCGGTATATTGCGCGCTCTTGGTTATTCGGGGGTAAGATATTCATAATTTTCAGTTTTGAATCTCTTATCATAGGTGCGTTGTCGGGCATACTCGGCTATGCCGGAGGCTATCTCGGCAGCGGTGAGCTTCTGAAGATCCTTTCTCTGGGTGAGAATGCTCACATAACATTCAACTGGTTCCATCTGCTTGTTACGGTTGCCGCCGTATCGGCACTTTCCGTCTGTGCATCGGCATTTCCGGCGCTTAAAGCCGCACAGATGCGCCCGACGGATGCATTCAGCAGGATTTAGGGGGAAATGATGCTTAATCTGAAAGATATACACAAGACATTCACAGCTGACGGTGTTTCGGCGAAGGTGCTGAAAGGCGTAAGCATAGACGTTGCGGAAGGGGAGTTTGTCAGTATCGTCGGTAAATCCGGTTCCGGAAAAAGTACGATGATGAATATAATGTCTACACTTCTTGAACCCGACAGCGGAAGCATAATGTTCAACGGCAGGGAGCTTACAACGGCATCCGCCTCTGAGATAAACAGTGTAAGACGCAACGATATCTCGGTGATATTTCAGGCATACCACCTGTTTCCGTATCTGACGGCGGCAGAGAACGTTCTTCTGCCCTATATGCATGGGCTGAGACCCATCGGAAAAGCACTGCGCGAAGAGGCTTTTAAGATTCTTTCCAGTGTCGGACTTGAGGGCAAAGAAAACCGCCTTCCAGGAAAACTTTCCGGCGGCGAACAGCAGAGAGTCGCCATTGCGCGGGCTCTCATAAAGAAACCTTCCGTTCTGTTTGCGGACGAACCCACCGGAAGTCTTGATAGCAAAACAGGAAATGCTATAATAGATTTACTGAGGGAGCTGAACAGCACCGGACTTGCCGTTGTGATGGTGACGCACTCACCCGAATACGCTAAAGCAGGGCATACGATCGTCAGTATGGAGGACGGACTGGTAAGTGGAATTGAAAAGAAAGCCTGACAAAGACACACTGATATCCATCGGCATAATAATACTGTCCACGGCGGTTGTGACATATTTTCACTACAGCGTGCCGTCACATTTCAGCGCCGTGCATCTGGCGCACTACTACATATTTTATATAATTGTCATATACGCCGCCTTTAAATTCGGTTTTAAAGGCGGTGTTATCGTTGCCGCTGCAATGACGGTGATATACAGTCCAAATGCCTACATAGGTGTTTTTTCCGGACACTTCGGTCATCACCACGTCCCTTCACTTGTTGAGATATCCATGATATATGCGGTTGGAATAGTGTCCGGCTATTTTTCAGGTAAACTTAAAGACGAAAAGCTTAAGGTGGAACAGATGTCCGCCGAAAAGCTCCTCCTTGAAAAGAAGATGGCGCACGACGACAGACTGCGCTCGCTCGGTCAGTTAAGTGCTGGCATAGCCCACGAGATACGCAACCCCCTTGCCGCTATTAAGTCGGGCATTGCCATGATAAAGAGCGGCAAGACAGACCCGCAGATCACTGATATTCTGGAATCGGAGATAGAGAGGCTCAACAGCTTCGTCAACAGGTTCCTGCAATACGCCCGTTTTGGCAATAATGACCCGTGCGATATAGTGGTTTCTTCGCTTCTGGCGGAGGTGGAGGAACTTTCAAAACTTTCCGCATCACGCAGGGATGTGGAAATAACGGTTGAAAATCCCCTGCCGGAGGGTTTCACTGTGTTCGGCGATAAAAACTCACTGAAACAGGCGCTTCTTAACCTTGTGCTTAACGGAGTGGACGCTGTTGAAGGTGTGGAGAACGGCAGGGTGAGCCTCGCTGCCGGACATGAGTACGGCTGGACATTTTTTGCCGTGACAGACAATGGATGCGGTGTTGAGAATAAAGACAGGATATTTGAACCTTTTTTCACGACAAAGGACGACGGAACAGGGCTGGGGCTACCCATCGCAGGGAGCATAGCAAATGCGCACGGCGGAGAGATAACCGTCAGTTCGGGCGCTGACGGCACGGTCTTTACAATGTATATACAGGACAGACATAAATGAGCGTTTTAATAATTGAAGACAACGTTTCCCTTGCAACGCTGGTTTCCATGTTCCTCACAGGTGAGGGCGTGGCGAACGAGGTTGTGAACAACGGATTTGAAGGGATGGCAAAACTTGCCGAAAGCAGTTATGATGTTCTTGTCACGGATATCCGTCTGCCTAAAATTTCGGGTATGGAGATATTTGAAAAATCGAAACAGTTATATCCTGATATGCCTGTGATTATAATGACTGCCTTCGGAAACATACCCGATGCGGTTGCCGCTATAAGAAACGGCGCATATGATTACATAACAAAGCCGTTCGAGAATGAAGACCTTCTGAACGCCATTAAGAAAGCCATTGAAGTCAGCAGTATCCGCAGAGAGAACAGCAGACTTAAGCAATATATGAAAGAAACAAACATGCCGAGGATGGCTGGAAGCAGTCCTGCGTTCAAGGCGATGCTGAAACTCGCCGAGACGGTAGCTCCGACGGATGCTCCGGTTCTGGTGCTTGGCGAGAGCGGAACGGGCAAGGAGCTTGCCGCCAGATATGTCCATGCGAAAAGCGCCCGCTCCGATAAACAGTTTATAGCTGTGAACTGCGCGGCTATTCCCGAACAGCTTTTTGAAAGCGAACTTTTCGGACATAAGAAAGGTGCTTTTACAGGAGCGGACAGGGACTATAAGGGCAAAATAGCGGAGGCTGAGGGCGGTACGCTGTTTCTGGATGAGATAGGGGAGATGCCCCTTTCAGTTCAGGTGAAACTTCTGAGATTTCTGCAGGAATCGGAAATTCAACCTGTTGGGGCGACGCTGCCCGTTAAGATAGATACGCGGGTGGTTGCAGCCACCAATAAAGACCTTAAAGAGATGATCGGAAACGGAACTTTCAGGGAAGACCTTTATTACAGACTGGATGTGTTCCCTGTGGACGTTCCTTCGCTGGAACAGCGAAGAGAGGATATCGGTGAGCTTGTTGAACTGTTCTCAAAGAAATACGGTTCAAAGGTCACTTTCTCGAAAGAAGCGCTGACTAAACTAGCCAATGCCCGCTGGAAAGGCAACATACGCGAGCTTGAAAATACGGTCTATCGTCTCTGTATCCTTAAAGGGCAGGGCGAAGTATCGGCAGACGATATAAAGGCGGACAGTGCGGATATTGTTACCTGTATGAACGTTCATCTGCCGGATGAGGGACTTGACCTTGAAGAGATGGAGAAGACCATCATAACCCGCGCACTTGCAAAGTTCGGCGGCAACAAAAGCCGCACAGCTAAATACCTGAATATACCGCGCCACGTGCTTCTTTACAGACTGGAAAAATACGGGATGGAATGACAATGAGCTATATCGAAAATATCGTTAAACCCGATGAAAAGATCATCTGCATAAACAGGGTAAAAGTTTTTCCGCTTGTTCTGCCCATGATGTTCGGAGCGTTTCTTGTTCTGGTGGCTTTCAGCGGATTTGCAGTGGTTTCTTCATGGGGGCTTGGCTTTAGAGGAATATATGCAGTTATCCTGCTTGCCGGGCTGTATCCTTTCTTTTTTACATTCATGCATTACAAGAATACCGAAATTGGCTTTACAGATAAAAGATTTATAGTGACTCGCGGGATACTCAGAAGAAACGTTGTTCAGCTTGATACGACAGAAGTCAATCTGCTGGTGGCGGGTAAAGGTATTTTCGGCAGGCTTATGAATTACGGAACAATAGCCGTGTTCGCTTCCGGCGGTCTGATGGCTGTTGTTAAAGGCGTTGCCGATCCGGAAGCGCTTGTTTCAAAGTTACAGGATTTTCAGGACTACGAAGAGAGTCCGGATAAGGGCAGCAGGATTCTGCTCAACGGTCTTCCTATGTAAAAAAGGGCACCCGAAAGCGCCCGTAATTGCTTATGCTCCCATTTTTTCATAAAGCGGATAAAGCTGTATCTCCTCTCTGCGGATACGCATTTTGAGGGTAGAGACTATTCTGCCCAGTTCTTTTGCGTATTCCATATCGTTTTTTGATGTTTCAAGCCTGTTTATGAAATTCAGAATAGAGCCTGTAAGCCCTTTCATTTCCACTGCGAATTCGTTTGCAGTAATCGCTGAACCGCTTTTAGCAAGAACAGGATATAGCTTTGTATCCTCTTTTTGAAGATGGTCGGATAGGAGTTTTTTACCTTCCAGCAGTTTTCTGCGTCCGGCATCAGTGACAAGTCCGAGATCCTGTGTCTCCTGAAGTATCTTAAGCAGTTGTTCGTGATCCTTTTTGAGTTCGTTGATAAGAGTGTTCATAATAGCCTCCATATTTCTGTTTTCTGAGGCTATAATAGTATTTTTTTGAACGGCTTCCTTTGATTCAGATCAATTATGACCTGATTATGTTGATTATCCCTGTTTTAATCATTTCAACTCCGAACGCCCCCATGAAGAAAGCGTTGATACGGATAAATATTCCCAGAAATTTATCGAAGGCTACAGTTATTTTGTCGTTCAGATGGTAGCGGATCACAGCCAGAGTGCCTATAACGATGAATGCAACTGTAGCTGCGGTCAGGTTGACCGCGGTGGCGCCGACTGCGCTCATTTTACTGCCCAGCAGGATACATACGGATATAGTGCCTACGCCGGTCATAAAAGGCATTGCTATTTCGGATGCCAGATCGTCCAGACTTCCGCGTATGTTTATCAGCGCGCGTCCGCCGTGCATGATTGACATCAGGGAGATGCTCAGAAGAACTATTCCGCCGAAGATGCGGAATGAGTTGAAGTCTATTTTGAGCATTGTTCTGAACATCCACTCCCCGCCGAATGTGAATATCAGGTTGATCGACAGGGAGATAATGGTCGCTTTGAAAAGGACGCGCAGAAAATCGCGCTCGGAAAGGTTCTCGCGCACCGGCGCAAGATACATAAAGATACCGATCGGGTTGATGATAGTTACAAGAAACAGCATTTCCTGTACAAAGTTATTCATTCGTGTTTATACCATACGTTCATGCTTTCCATGCCTCCGCCGATGTTCGTGTTGTTGAACAGTGTTCCGGTAAAGGTGTAGCCGCATCCTGCGAATGTTTTGTTCATCCCGTAAGATACGCTTCTTGCTATGGTATAGTAACATTTAACCCCATCGACGGAAAGGCTTTTTTCCAGTTCTTCATTCAATGCCGCTGCCAGACCGAGCCTGCGGTATTCCTCAAGAGTGGCGAAATCGCTCATTTCCGCATATGTTCTTTCGCTGTCTGTTTCCGCGCTGGCTGCCGCTATGAGCTTTTCACCTGAAAAAACACCGTAGTAGCGCATATTTCCAGCCATAGTTTCGCGCAGGTATCCTGATTCATATATTGGGAATGGGTAGGTTTCAAATACCAGTCTGTAAAGTTCGGCGAGTGCATCGGCGTCATGCTCGGTCAGTTTGCGCATATGCATATCTGTGCTGTGATATCTTATGCCTGTTTTTTCCGCCTCTTTCAGCACATCGGATATTATCACGCCGTTTTTGACAGCCATGCGCTCCGCTTTAAGATATTTCACCATAAAAGATACTCTGTTTCCAGATTTAAGGGGGAAAAATGCTTCGCATGTGTATCCGTTATCAGAGAAAATGCCTGTATGTTTATTCTTAACCTTTGCGATTATTTTTGAGTAGTCCGCTTTCAGAGCCATTGCCTCTGTTTTTGAGAGATCAGACAGGCTGAAAGCAGAGCCTAATTCTGTCAGGTATACTCTGTCGCTGAATTTTCCGTGATGCATGGAGGCGTTGTATCTGTTTTCCAATGTGTCAGTCATTGCTCCTCCTTTTGATGCGTTCATTGTCTTCGGGAATCAGCGCTATCCGTTCGTCATAGTCCGCCATGAGCTTTTCAATACCTACCAGCGGAAGATATTCCGAGCCTTCTGTGTTGAACTGCAGGTTGCAGTCGGTACAGTTGCGGTCGCAGTATACGGGGGTGTAGCTGTCCGGTTCTTTGTAAGTGCAGATTATGCCTTCGTAGTTTCGCAATATCACTTTGTTGGTTGACCATGAAACGATGTAGTTCGGTGATACAGGGATTTTTCCGCCGCCGCCGGGAGCGTCTATGACGTATGTCGGCACTGCAAATCCGCTGGTATGTCCGCGCAGAAGCTCGATTATTTCGATACCCTTGCTGACGGGGGTTCTGAAGTGTGAAAGACCTTCGGAAAGGTCACACTGATATATATAATAGGGACGCACGCGATGTTTCACAAGTTTGTGCATCAGTGATTTCATTATCACAGGGCAGTCGTTGACACCTGAAAGAAGGACAGTCTGGTTGCCCAGCGGTATCCCTGATTTTGTAAGTTTTCTGAGAGCCGCCACAGCGGATTCTGTTATCTCCCTTGGGTGGTTGAAATGTGTGTTAATCCAGAGATTGTCATACTTGGACAGAATATCGGCAAGCCTGTCGGTTATTCTGTACGGAAGCACGACAGGCATCCTAGTGCCTATGCGCACCACCTCGACGTGAGGGATGGAAGTTATCTCGTCAAGAAGCCATTTTAGTTTGCTGTCGGAAAGCATCAGCGGATCGCCGCCGGATATCAGAACGTCGCGGACCTCTGTATGTTCCCGGATGTACTGCAGCCCGCCTTCCAGAAGCTCTTTGGACGGGATGGTGTCTCTGTCTCCCACTTTACGTTTTCGTGTGCAGTGTCGGCAGTACATGGCACACATACTGCTCACATGAAACAGCACTCTGTCAGGGTATCTGTGCGTAATGGAGTGAACGGGGCTGTCATGGTCTTCGCTCAAAGGGTCTGCCATGTCCCATGTGTCGATATTAAGCTCTTCAACGGAGCAGAATGATTGTCTGAATACCGGATCATCTTTAAGGTTATTTCTGTCGATAAGCGAGGCGTAGTAGGGGGTGATTGCCATAGGAAATTTTTCGAGGGTTTTCTGCATCATATCCCGTTCCGATCGCTCAAAACGGATGTCCATGATACTCTCGAAATCCTCTATGGTGCGGATACTGTGGCGCAGCTGCCATTTCCAGTCTTTCCAGTCGTTAATGTTTGAGTCCGGGTTAAGACTCTCAGCAATTTCCTGCTGATGTTTCGTATAAATCATAGTATCTCCGTGTTTAATAAATTCAACATATAAAATTTATGCATGAAATATATTATGCGAAAATTTCTGTTTTGTCAAGTTAAGTGCGAATTATAATTAACATTACATTGTGTTGAAATCCTTTCCATAGTGGTGTAGTGTCATTTAAAAATTACGAGGTTATTTATGAAAAAGAGAATTTTTTCTATTGCAGCTTTCGTTGTAATCTTCTTTGCAGTGTACTTTGCGTCCCCCTTTTATGCGTTATATTCAATAAGGTCGGCTGGGGAAGAGGGCAATGCCGAGAAGCTTTCAGGATATGTCGATTATCCTAAATTAAGAGAAAATCTTAAAGCAACTTTTAATGCTAAAGTTGCCGAAGAGCTTGCAAAAAATGAAGATGCAGGCGCCTTAGGTGCTCTTGGGTCTGCTTTTGCATCCAGTATTGTGGATCAGCTGGTTGACAGTCTTGTTACTCCGGAAGCTCTTGCTATGGTAATGAAAAACGGAATAAAGGCAAAAGATGAGAATGTGGATGCCGGACAGTCTGATGATGATCAGGGAACGGAAAACACTGCGTCTGCAAAAGATTCTGCAAAATCTACGGATTATTCGAGCGGTTACAGAAGCCTGAATAAATTTGCGTTCACAATCACACAGGACGGTGACGATCCGGTAAGCATGATATTTGAAAGAAACGGACTGTTTTCGTGGAAACTGGTGGAAATGGAAATTTAATTCAGTTATCCAGCATTTTTACTTAAATCATCATTGAAAGCCGACTTAAGCTCTTTTCATAAAAGAAGTTTAGTCGGCTTTTTTCCATCATTAAAAATCAAAATACTTTATTACTCATATAGTGAACTTTTGTGCTGTCTCATGATCAATGTTTTCTATTTGACAATTAATTAAACAGGTGGGTATGATTGTATATCCTGATTATGAAAGGAGGCTCAATATGGGTAGTGACAAACCCGGGATCAGCTTATTGCCTGTGGAGGCGTATTCTCTGGATTCTGCCTATGTAGTTCCAAACTCCACCCACTCTTTTGTCGTTGGCAAGAACGACAGAAGCATCCAGTGGACGAATTTCGGGAGGGGCTGGGGAACTTCGGATCCGAAAACACTGGTTGCCACTGTAAACACCTACAAGGAATGGCTCATGACCTATGTTCCGCCCGGCACGGAAGGAACCAAAGGCGGGATACATTTCTGCGTGAACGGTGTGTGTCACACTCTGGCAAATAGAGAGCTGCTTGTTGCCGATGCATCGGCGGATGTGCGTCAGGCGGCAAAAGACGAATATGCGGTCTTCTTTTTCGGAAAATACGGAATGGGGCTTGATCAGCTCAGACAGCTTCTTGTAAATGCTTATAATACTGTCACCGCGGGTTACGCTGATAATCTGAACGCTTACAACACGGTGATGAACAGGCTTAACAATTATATTGATGACGAGCTTCTGGCATGGCGTAAAATTGCTATTGATGAGGCAGGGATAGATGTGGACGGTATTCTGGCGAAAAGCCCGCAGGCAGGGCTTGAAATAGCCAGACAGCGTTTGCAGGCTTATGTGACGGCAAGAGAGGCGATATATGCTAATTATCTCGCCGGCAGACTGGATCAGCACGGAGTGCAGCTTAAAATTAAGTCTACAATACTTCAGCATACTTCGGATTATCTGAACTGGCTCAGCACTATACACTATATCAGCGAGTCGGATAAAAACACCTATATCAATCGTATCTCCGCGTTTCTCGACAGATATATACAGAGTGTACGCGCTATGGCTCTGCATGTCGAAAGCGGAAATATGCTTTAACGGAGTTTATTGATGGAAAAGTTATATTTGCCTATAAAACGAGGTCTGCTCAAGGCTGTGCCTGTATTGAGTGACAGCATGTATGTGAAAGCGTCGTCAGAAATCGACGATGTGCTCAAAAAGATAAAGGATCTGGAACAGCAGTATTTGAAGAATCCTTCCAGTGTTTCTCAGAACGACGCGACAGTTATCATAAAACAGACTTATACCGTCGCCATAGAGATGTTTGAGGATAAGATACGTTCCGGCTTTTCACTTCTGCCGGAGGAACAGGCTATACTCGACCTTTGCAGAAGGGAAGTGAGCCGTCCGCAGATGCTCAAGGGAGTTCTGGGGCTTCTTTTCCATTCGATAAGCAGGATAAGGGACGTTGTTGACGACCTTAAAGAATGGTTCGGGCTATCTTCGGATGATGATATAGCGGGGAGGTATCTTGCGCAGGCAGGCGACGTTCTGCTGCCGCAGTACAGAAGCCTGATTCAGGGCTGTTTTACCGCCATTCAGGATTTTTTCACAAGGGTTTTTGAACCGGAAATTCTTAATATAGCGGCTGCGCAGCTTGAGGCGGCTCTTTTCTATCAGGTTAAGCGTACGAATATTGATAAACCTATGGCATCCCTTATGCTTACTTTCGCAGATTTCGCCTATTCAGGAATAGATGCTTCAAAAAGCGGCGGTTATGTAAACCTGAAGAAAGCGGAACTGCCTTCATATCTCCAGCCTGTATACGACGAAACCAAAGGACTTATCACCAGTTCCAGAGGGCTCAGGGCATGGCTTGGTAAAAAGGATAATAATATTGTAGTGTCCTTTTCCGGTACAGACAGCCTTGACATGGTGTATGCGGACATAGAACAGCTTTCCGCACCCAGTCTGCTTTATCTGAAATCGGCAGGTTTGCTTAAGATCATTCTGGACAGTAATCCGGGTAAAAACTTTTATATCACGGGACATTCCCTTGGCGGTGGACTTACTCAGTTTTCTCTGACGGCAAACGCATCGGGAAACATCAGCCGCATGTCCGGTTTCGGGTATAATCCGGCGGGGCTTTCGGAAATATCTATGATCCATCTTAAAAGCGACAGGATGGGGCAGGCTAAGAACAATATAGAGATATTTATGACCGCTTATGACCCTGTTTCGACTTTCGGAGGAAAGCTCGGCTGTCTTATCACTTTGCCGAAGTCAACCCACAACGGACACGGCATAAAGGATCTGATGGAGTGCATGGTGCTGTACCTTAATACAACGGCTGTTCTTAAGTCTTTTGAACTGATGAACATACTCGGATATGAATATGTTAAGGATGATTTCATCCCATATGTAAAATGTGTAGGACTTAAAGATTCTGTTTCAGAAAACTACTGGTCATGTTTCAATCCCGATTATAAATCAGGCATGACGAAAACTTTTGCTTCCGTTCAGGTTTCAAAATCCCTTCTGAACATGCTTCAGCAACCGAATGTTTCTTCCGATTACTGTGCGGGAGTATATAACAAGTTCAACGGATGCAGCCATTCAGCCGCGAACAGACTTCTTCTGGCGTCCTCCGGACAGGCTCCGGATTCCGTCAGTTCAACCGGAGATGCGCACGCGGCGATAATCTACGGAAAATTCGGCTTCGGTAAGAAAGCGTTCGTTGACCTGCTGACCAAGGCGTTTGTGGAGAGTTCCTCGGTTTATGACGAATCCAGAAGCACATACGAGATGGCTTTGGCGGCTGTCAGAAACCCATTCCCTTATGAATTGCAGGCATGGCGCTACATACTTATAAACGTGTTCGGGATAAGCAATCTTGATGCTCTTTTGGCTCAATACCCTCATGCTGCGAAAGAACTTGAAAGTATGCTGATCAAGTTTGCTTCGGATAAGGAAGACCTGTTTGCTTCAATTTATCAGGGCAGAGCGCCGGATCAGGATCAGAAGAACAGACTTGGCGCCGGACTGGAACAGCTTGCCGTCAGCAGTACAAACCAGCTTCTCGATCAGGCAGTTACATACGGTATTATGTCAGGTGACCAGCGTAATATTGTGAAACAGTACATCGCAGATTTTTGCAGTCAGGTAAGAAGGGCTATCGCTAGTTAAATTGAACGATTCAGATTTGTCGGCATAAGATGGCGCCGATATCCTTCGGCGTCATCTTGTGATATATAAAAGGAAGGCCGGCCTCCTGCCGGCACTCACAGTGAGCTCCGTCTCAGTGGCGCGGTTGTTCCGCTACCGATGAGAGTATTATCAAGTTACATGCCAATTTTAATAAGAACTATTCCAGCCATGATGATGATTGTGCCTAAGATCTTGTAAAGAGTGAACTTTTCCTTGAAAAACATGATGCCCATAATGACTCCGAACAGCGTGCTGATCTGTCTTATCGCTGACGCATAGGAAAGGTTTACCATGTTCAGACCGTAGCGGTAGGAAATAAATGACGCAAATACCACAAGTCCTGCAAAAAGAACCCACCATCTGTCTTTCTTAATATAATTAAACGTAATTTCGCCACGGCGTATAGAATATCCAAATATGAACATTGTCATAAACAATGACATCGAATAGACATACAGTATGAAATTGCCTCCAGAAACACCTTTCTTATCCATAAGAGCACCGAAGGAATAGAAGAAGGCGCCGGCAAGTGCAAAAAACGCTCCTTTTCCAAATTCACCCCACTTACCTTTGACGCGGTTTAGAACAGCTGTTCCCAAAATGGTCAATATCACACCTATAAGCCCTATAACTGTCAGATGTTCTTTAAGAAAAATTACAGCCCATATAAGGATGAAAAAAGGCGAAGCAGTGGTGAGCGGGTAAACAAGTGATACATCAGAATATTTGTAAGCCGTTGAAACCGAAAGATGGTAAATTGAGAAGAAAATAGCCGCTATAAAGGCGGTTATGACCACACCTTTATCAAAATATAAATAGTCTCTGAAAGCCACAGGATATATCGCCGTGAAGAAGGAAATATTGGCAAAATGCATGTAAAAGTTGAATGCATACTTATTTTCTGATCTTTTAAGCAATACATTCCATAATGAATGTGTGAAGGCACTGAAAATTATAAACAAAAATCCTAACATTTTTAACCGTTTAAAAATAGATTGAGAAAACGGATTTCAATATTTGAAATGGCGTCTTTTTTATCTCTTTATTTTTCAGATTATGACATAGCTCTGACATTCGCGTCAATAATAAATAATTGTCAAACAAGTATAAAGTTGCTCTTTTGCTGGTGTCTTGCTATTGGTATTTTCTATGCATTAATGCACACTGTATACAATTTGGGTGTTGACATAGGCTATCATCAATGCTAAAAATAAACACTGTTTAAATCTGACGACAATAAAAGTGGAGGCATTTCAATGGGACTTAAAGAAGTACTCAAACAGAAAATCGATGCTCATCGCCCCAGAACAACCAAACTCCTTAAAGAGTTCGGCAATGTTAAGCTTGGCGAATACACAATCGAACAGTGTATAGGCGGCGGCAGAGGTATTAAATCTCTCGTGACAGATATCTCCTACCTTGATCCGATGGAAGGCATACGTTTCAGAGGTCTTACCATCCCTGAAGTTATGGAAAAACTCCCCAAACCCGACGGCAAAGACTATCCTTATGTTGAAGGTTTCTGGTATTTCCTTCTTACAGGCGATGTCCCCACAAAAGCACAGGCAGAGGAAGTTGTTGAAGACTTCAAAGCCCGCGCACAGGTTCCCCAGTACGTTTTCGACATCCTCAGAGCTATGCCCAGAGACGAACACCCTATGGTAATGTTCTCTGCTGCAATCCTTGTTATGCAGCGTGAATCCAAATTCGCAAAATTCTATAACTCAGGCTTCAATAAAATGACAGCATGGGAACCCATGTATGAAGATTCAACTGACCTTCTGGCAAAACTGCCGGAAATAGCTGCATATATCTACAGAATGAAATACAAAGGCGACACTCCTATCGCTTCTGACAAATCTCTCGACTTCGGCGGCAACTTTGCTCATATGATGGGCATCAAACCTCCTTATGACGATGTTGCAAGAATGTATTTCATCCTTCACTCCGACCACGAATCAGGCAACGTTTCCGCACACACAACTCACCTTGTTGCGTCTGCGCTTTCCGATGCTTATTATTCACTGTCTGCCGGTATCAACGGTCTTGCAGGTCCTCTTCACGGTCTTGCTAACCAGGAAGTTCTCGGCTGGATTCAGGATGTTTATCAGAAACTCGGCGGAAAAGTTCCCACTAAGGAAGACCTTGTTAAATTCCTTTGGGATACTCTGAAAAGCGGTGCGGTTATCCCCGGATACGGACACGCAGTTCTCAGAAAAACCGACCCCAGATACACTTCTCAGCGTGAATACTGCCAGAAATATCTGCCCGAAGACGAACTGTTCAAAGTTGTTTCAATGATCTATGAAGTTGCCCCCGGCATCCTTCAGGAGCATGGAAAAGCTAAAAACCCCTGGCCCAACGTGGATGCACAATCCGGCGTTATCCAGTGGTACTACGGACTTACTGAATACGACTTCTACACTGTTCTTTTCGGTGTCGGTCGTGCGCTTGGTGTTCTTGCGAACATCACTTGGGACAGAGCTCTCGGTTACGCTATCGAGCGTCCCAAATCAGTTACAACACAAATGCTTGAAGACGTTGCAGGCATTAAATAAGCCTCAGTTTAAAGCAGTACATATTAAAAAAGGCGAACCGTTTGGTTCGCCTTTTTTTCGTAAAAAAACTTTTTTAAAGAATGTTCTTAATGATGAAATCCGCTATTTCCTGCGGATCGTTAAGATTTAAGAGAACTCTGCCCTGAACCTGCGGATTGTCAGGCATATCGGTTGCGACGGCTATAAGATTTTCGTCTTCCGCACATTGAAGCTTTGTGGAATATCCGCTTCTGAAAACCTCAATCTTTTTTTGAAGTTCTTTTTTGAATCCTTCTGCTATAATAATGTCTGTGTAATCGGGCAGCATAGCCGTGAGTTCTTCGATGGATTTTTCTTTTTCAACATCGCAGATCATGGCATATTTGTCTTTGTTCGATATTAAGATAGCTCTGGCTCCGGCTTTTTTGTGCCGCCATGTGTCCTTGCCCTCTTTGTCCATCTGGAAATCATGGGCGTCGTGTTTAACGGTGGACACGTTGTAACCTCTGGCTGTGAGCAGCGGTATAACTTTCTCTATAAGAGTTGTTTTTCCGCAACCCGATGTCCCCACAAAAGATACTAAGGGTTTCAAAATATACCTCCGTGTGTGTATAGTACTGAATGTAGGATGAAAAATGATAAAATGCAAGAAAGGTTGTGCAAATGATTAGAAACACTGCAATTATGGCTGGAGGGCAGAGCCGCAGATTCAATGCCGACAAAACGCTGGAGGAAGTTTTTGGAAAGAAACTGATAGAGCATACAGTAGACGCTATTTCAGGCTGGGCTGATAAAATTGTGGTTGTTGCGAAAGACTGCAGAAAGTACGCGTTTCTGGAAATCCCCTGTACTTCCGATATCTATGACCAGCAATGCCCAATGGTGGGCATACTGACCGCACTGAAACACTACAATACGCATGTTTTTGTTGTTGCGGCGGACACTCCGCTGGTGAACAGCGAACACGCTGAAAAGCTTATGATTGCTTGTCAGGGGCATGACGCCTCTGTACCTGTTATCGAAGGAAAGATGCACCCGCTTTATTCGGTTTACGCACCGAGCCTGATACCCATACTTGAGAAACAGATAGCTGATGAGAACTACCGCCTGACCAAGGCATTTGACCTGTCAGATGTGGTATATCTGACCGAAAATGAGATATTAGCCTCGGAAAACGAGAAAAAATCGTTTATAAATATAAATACAAAAGACGATCTTGAGGCGGCTCTTGATTTTATGCAAGGAGAGTAACGATGGCAGAGAAAAAATTCAGACTTGTGACAAGAAGCGATTTTGACGGGCTTGTTTGCGCCGTACTTCTTAAAGACATGGATATTATTGACGACATTAAATTTGTCCACCCCAAGGATATGCAGGACGGGCTGATTGAGATAACTGAAAACGATATCACCACAAACCTGCCTTATGTCAACGGAGTCCATCTTGCGTTTGACCACCACCTGAGCGAAACCATCCGTGTGGGCAAAAAAGATAACCATATAATAGAACCGGAAGGTCCCTCCGCTGCCCGCGTTGTTTATAACTATTACGGCGGAAAGGCGAAATTTCAGAATATCGGCGATGATATAATGGAAGCGGTGGACAGAGGCGATTCCGCAAATTTTACCCTTGATCAGGTGCTTAACCCCAAAGGTTGGGATCTGATGAATTTCCTTATGGATGCCAGAACAGGGCTGGGCAGGTTCCGTGATTTCCGTATTTCAAACTATCAGCTTATGATGAAGCTGATAGATCTCTGCAAAGATCATTCCATTGACGACATAATGCAGGATGAGGACGTTCGGGAGCGTGCGGAACTTTATGCCGAACAGCAGGAGCTTTTCAAAGATCAGGTTAAAAGATGCGCAAAGGTTTACGATAACCTTGTTGTGCTTGACCTTCGCGATGAAGAGACCATATACGCAGGAAACCGCTTTATGATATATGCGCTGTTCCCTGAACAGAACATTTCCATACATGTTATGTGGGGACTGAAAAAACAGAATACGGTTTTTGCCACAGGCAAATCAATCTTTAATAAAACATCTAAAACGAATATAGGCGAACTGATGCTCCAATATGGCGGCGGCGGTCATATGAACGCCGGAACATGTCAGGTTGCAAACGAAGACGCTGAACAAAAACTCGCTGAAATTGTCAAAAAAATAAACGCCGACGGCTGATATTTATGATAAAATTGCCGCCGTCAGCTCTGGCGGCGGTTCTGTTTTAATGAACCTCCGTTAACTTATGTAAAAAGGTTGCATTTGTCTTCTTTTTGTATTGACAAATCCGTTAGCAAGCGAACATATTAATAAGAAGAATAGAGAAGATTGATTCTCAATATCGGGGGTTATGATGACTGTTAAGGATCCTGTAAGCGGCATATCACATCTTGTCGGGGCGCTTTTATCAATCGCCGCACTGACTGTGCTGGTCGTTCTTTCTGCTTATTATGCAACTGCATGGCACGTTGTGTCATTTTCTATATACGGTGCCAGCATGACTTTGCTTTATCTGGCAAGCGCCGCATACCATATTTTTAGCCTTGGCGAAAAAGGAACCAGAAGGCTCAAAAAAGTTGACCACGTTATGATTTTCATGATGATAGCGGGAACCTATACGCCTTTCTGTCTGATACCTTTGCGCGGCGGCTGGGGATGGAGCATCTTCGGCGTTGTCTGGGGCATCGCTGTTCTGGGCATCTTCTTTAAGCTGTTCTTTATCCACGCACCAAGAGTGATATCCACTGTGATATACATTATCATGGGGTGGATCAGCGTTGTCGCGATATATCCCATTGTTAAGAACATACCCACAGGAGGAGTGATCTGGCTTGTTGCAGGCGGGCTTTGCTATACCATCGGTGCGGTTGTATACGCCACGAAGAAACCTAACATCTCAAAACACGTCGGTTTCCACGAGATATGGCACTTCTTTGTTCTGGGCGGCAGTTTCTGCCACTTCATGACAATGATACTGTATGTGCTTTGGATAAATCCCGTTAAATAAGGTTATGTTCTCAGTAAAAAATAAAGGCGGAAACCCTTTGGGGCTCCGCCTTTTTTGATGTCAGGATTGTTGTTCGGTATCAGTATTTGAGACCGGGAGGGGGGAACTTTCTGCAAAGTTCTTTAACCTCTTTGGCTATCTCTTCAAGAAGAGTTTCATTTTCAAAGTTTGCAACAACTTTGTTCATCCACTCAGCTGTTTTTTTAACTTCAGCTTCGCCGAAACCTCTGGATGTGAGAGCGGCAAGACCGAGTCTGATGCCTGACGGATCGAAAGGTTTGCGTGTGTCGTAGGGAACAGCGTTGTAGTTAAGAACGATACCGGCTTTATCAAGGGCTTTTGCGGCCTGTTTGCCTGTGATGTTCTTGTTTGTAAGGTCAATGAGCAGAAGGTGGTTGTCTGTTCCGCCTGTAACGAGGTTGAAACCGTAGCCCTGAAGAGCCGCAGCCATTGTTTTCGCGTTTTTGCAGATGTTGGCTGCGTATGTTTTGAATTCGGGAAGCATAGCTTCTTTAAGGGCAACCGCGATACCTGCTGTTGTGTGGTTGTGGGGTCCGCCCTGAATCCCGGGGAATACGGCTTTGTCTATTGCCGCCGCGTGCTTCTCTTTGCAAAGGAGCATACCGCCTCTGGGTCCTCTGAGTGTTTTGTGGGTTGTTGTGCTGACAACGTCTGCATAGGGAACGGGGCTGGGGTGTGCGCCGCCTGCAACGAGACCTGCAAAGTGAGCCATGTCAACAAAGAGGATTGCGCCGACTTCGTCAGCTATCTCTCTGAATTTTGCAAAGTCTATCTGGCGGGGATATGCGGAGTGACCTGCGATTATCATTTTAGGCTGGCTTTCGACAGCAAGTTTTCTGATTGTGTCATAGTTCAGAAGACCTGTTTCTCTGTCCAGTTCGTAGGAAACTATGTTGAAGAATTTACCGGAGATGCTCACTGGTGAGCCGTGGGTAAGGTGTCCGCCGTGGGGCAGAGCCATACCCATAACAGTTTCGCCGGGTTTAACGAATGCAAGGTAAACCGCAAGGTTAGCGGGCGAACCGGAATAGGGCTGAACGTTTGCATGTTCTGCGCCGAAAAGTTCTTTCGCGCGTTCGATAGCCATCACTTCGATGGGGTCGATGAACTGCTGACCTTCATAGTATCTTTTACCGGGGTAGCCTTCGGAATATTTGTTTGTCAGAACTGTGCCTGTGGCGTCCAGAACTGCCTGAGAGACGTAGTTTTCTGATGCGATCATACGTATTTTGTCGATCTGTCTCTCTTCTTCATGTTTGATCAGGTCGTAAAGTTCGGGGTCAAATTTTTTGAGATCTTCCATTTGAAAAAGCCTCCTAAAGTGTCCGGAAACGAAAAAAGCGTCCGAACGGTTCATCATTGTGAACAGCCCAGACGCACGGCTTTTAGATATATTCCCCACTCCCCGAAGGTAACCCTTCTTAATCTGCGTCAGTCATGGGGTTCTGGTCTCTTTTAAATAATTACGGCGCGCTTGTCAAATGATTTATTTGTAAGGGACAAGTGCAACGCCCGCCTGTTTTGCGGTTTTTACACCGCCAAGGATATCGAACGCATTGACATAACCGTTGCCGTGCAGAACAGGCAGCAGTTTCGATGTTCTGTTGCCGGAGCGGCAGACTATGCCGAATTTTTCCGATTTGTTCGGAACTATTTTTTCCAGCTCCGAAAGGAACGCCTGATTGTTATAGTTTCCTTTTTCGTCAAAATAAGTAAGCGTATACGCTCCCTGAATTACCCCTGTCTGCATCCACTCACCCTTTGTACGAATGTCGATGATCTTAACCCCTGAATCAACAAGGTTTTGGCTTAATGGCTGGTCGCCCGCCGAACCTGTGGGGTTTTGCATTGCAAAATAGAACACCCCCAGCATAAACACCACCGCGGCTATAATAAGTGCAGTCTTTTTCATAGCTCCCTCATTTAATAAATTTATCTATAGTACCCGAAAATTGAATAAAATTCATCTTTTTTGCGCACAGGCGTTTTTTTTAGTTCAGTTTTTTGTAAAAATAATATTTAATACGGCGAAACATTATTCGGATGTTCCAATTATTAATTAAGGAGTTGATCGTGAAGACAGCTATTGATGCCTACATGAAAGACTGGACAGAACGCGAAGAGATTGCAACCGAAATGGTTCCGGTTATAACAAAGCTTTATAAACAAAGAGGCGTTGTTATCAGACTCTTCGGTCAGTCTCTGGTCAGAAAAAATCCCATACAGGTTATGAAAGGACACAGATTCGCAAGGCTTATCCTTGACAAAGAGCTTTCCGTAAGGGATACAGAACCCTTCCTCGGTGCTGTTGCGTCTCTGGAAACCAGCCCCGCGACAATAGACATAGGCAAACTCTACGCCAAATATGAAAAGACCGACAAGAAACTCTCCGTTGCGGATTTCGTTAAAGCGGAACTGGCGGAGATAACCACTGGCAGCTTTGAAGAACCAGAGGCTAAAGACGTTGTGCTTTACGGTTTCGGACGTATCGGACGTCTTCTGGCGCGTATCATGATAGGACGCTCAAGGGTCGGTACTGGTCTGCGCCTGCGCGCGGTTGTTATCCGCAAAGGCGAAAAGATGGACATCGCAAAACGTGCGAGCCTTCTTCGCCGCGACTCTGTTCATGGTGCTTTTGAAGGTACAATCATCGTTGTTGAGGAAGAGGACGCTATCATAGTTAACGGTAACTACGTTAAGTTCATCGCCTCCGACGGTCCCGACAAGGTCGACTATACCCAATATGGCATAGACAACGCTCTTGTTATCGACAACACAGGCAAATGGGCAACGGAAGAGGGGCTTGCTCTGCACCTCCAGTCTAAGGGTGTTGATAAGGTAATTCTTACAGCTCCCGGCAAAGGCACTCTGCCCAATATCGTTTACGGTATCAACCATAAGGATATCAAACCCGAAGACAGAATAATAACAGCGGCAAGCTGCACCACAAACGCCATCGTTCCCGTGCTGAAAATCGTTCAGGATAAATTCGGTATCGTTAACGGTCACGTTGAAACTTGCCACTCATATACAAACGACCAGAACCTGATAGACAACTATCACAAGAAATCCAGAAGGGGCAGAGGAGCTCCTCTTAACATGGTTATCACGGAGACAGGAGCGGCAAAGGCTGTTGCGAAGGCACTGCCGGAACTTAAGGGTAAGCTGACAGGAAACGCCATCCGTGTCCCCACACCCAACGTTTCTCTGGCGATACTCAACCTTACGCTGACAAAAGAGGTCACTCTTGACGAAGTGAATGACTATATACGCGATATGTCGCTTACATCAAGCCTTACAGATCAGATTCAGTTTGTTAACAGCGCAGAGGTTGTTTCATCCGACTTTGTGGGCAACAAGTCCACAGGTATTGTCGATGGTCTTGCCACCATCGCCGACGGGAACCGCGTTGTTCTCTATGTATGGTACGATAACGAATACGGATACAGCCGTCAGGTTAACCGTATAGCTGAATATATATGCGGACTGAGGCTTAAGACCTATCCCCAGACATATTAATTATATAAAACCGGAAGTTTTGCTTCCGGTTTTTTTCTGTCCTCTGTGTAACTCCCTCCTTTAGCAAAGGAGGGTTGGGGTGGATTTGATTAATATTTAATTTAAATCCCCCTTAGTCCCCCTTTTGTAAAGGGGGAGACAGGACAAAAGGAACAGAAAGTTTTGTAACAAATGGCTTGAAATACGCTTGCACTTTTAGAAAAAAAACATAGAATCCTAATCAGTAAATAACGAGGTATAGATCTAAATGAAAAAAGCTTATCTGGTACTTTCCGACGGCACTGTCTTTGAAGGGACGTCATTCGGCGCAGACGGCACCTGCGAAGGCGAGGTTGTTTTTAATACATCCATAACAGGCTATCAGGAGATTCTCACCGACCCGTCATACTTCGGGCAGATGGTCGCCATGACCTATCCGCTGATAGGTAACTACGGCATCAACAGCGAAGATTTTGAATCCGACAAGGTGTGGCTCTCCGCTTTCATAGTTAAAGAATACAGCCAGATCTACTCAAACTACAGAGCTGACAAATCTCTCGGCGATTTCCTGAAAGAGCAGGGCGTTATCGGTATCGAAGGCATCGACACACGGATGCTTGTCAGACACATCCGCGAACAGGGTTCTATGAACGCCATAATAAGCACCGAGACAGACGACGTTGAAAAGCTGAAACAGATGGCTGCTGCTATCAAAAGCATCGAGGGGCAGGACTACGTTCAAAGCGTAACATGTAAAAAAGCTTATAAATGGACACAGAAGACTTGGACTCTGGAAGAGGGCTACACAGACGTTGTGAATCCTTCAAAACATATAGTTGCCGTGGACTTCGGTATAAAGAAGAACATTCTCAGATATTTCGCGGATATGGGCTGTGAGGTCACTGTTGTTCCTGCGAATACCTCTTTTGAAGAGATAGATGCCATTAAACCCGACGGTGTCTTCCTTTCAAACGGTCCCGGTGACCCAGAACCCGTTAAATATGCAATCGAACTTGCGAAAAAGCTTATAGGCAAATATCCCGTATTCGGAATCTGCCTCGGAAACCAGATACTTGGGCTTGCCATGGGCGGAAAGACATACAAACTGAAATTCGGTCACCACGGCGGCAATCAGCCTGTTAAAGATTATGAGACAGGTAAAGTTGAGATCACCGCTCAGAATCACTGCTTCGCTGTTGACGTGGACAGCCTTGGCGATCAGGTTGAGGTCACTCATATAAACCTGAACGACAAAACAGTGGAAGGATTGAAACATAAAACGTACCCCATGTTCTCTGTGCAGTACCACCCCGAAAACGGCCCCGGACCGCAGGACGCAACATACCTTTTTGAGCGCTTTATCAATATGATAGACAAACATAAAAGTGCATAATGTTAAGAATAGCTGTTATCGCATTTGCAGTTGTGATGTTCCTTGCCACTGCATCGTTCGGTCTATGGACGGTGAAGTGCGAGGATTTTCTGGACAAGACACGCGTCACCGCTGAAATAACCGTTCCTAAAACGAACGGTTTCAATGTGATGTACGAAAGTGTGATAGCGGAGCTGAATCCGCCGCTCATGTTCAGAGAATATCTCATTCGTATGAAAGAGATAGACGTTAATATGAAATACGGCTATTACAAAGTCGAAGATACTCCGCTGAAAGATTTCCTGAATCTCATAATTCAGGGCAAACAGTCTACGATGAAGATAACCTTTCCCGAAGGGTTCAATACTTATGATATGTCTGCAAGAGTGGAGCGCTTCATTGTTGACGACGGCGAAGAATTTTTCCGGCTGACAAGGGACAAGGACTACATCTTCGAGCTTACAGGGCAGCATCTTGAAAGTCTTGAGGGTTATCTCTATCCCAGCACATATACCTTTGAACCCATGACCAGACCCAAAAAGGTCATTAAAACCCTTTACTGGTATTTCAAAAAACAACTTCCTGCGGACATCGAAAGTCGCGCGGCGGCACTCGGTATGTCGGTTAACGATATTATCATTCTGGCTTCTATAATACAGAAAGAGACCTATGACCCAGCGGAAGCTCCTGTGATATCTTCCGTTTACCATAACCGTCTGCGCAAAGGGATGCGTCTTCAGGCGGATCCTACGGTCATTTACGGGCTTATGCCGGAGTTTGACGGCAACCTGCGCAAACGTGACCTGCAAGACCCGTCCAACCCTTACAATACATACAGACACGGCGGTCTTCCGCCAACCCCTATCTGTAACCCAAGCAGGATGGCTATAGATGCGGCTTTGAACCCTGCTGACACGGGTTATCTGTATTTCGTCGCAGACAAGAACCACAGGCACACGTTCAGCGTCAGCTATGACGAACACAGAGAGAAAGTGAACATCAACCAGAAGCAATAATAAAAACACTTTCATTATAGCAACTTGCCCGCTATTATATCTGTATGCGGAACAACGTTAATATTCGTGTCCACAACAGCAAGTCCATTGAAATGAAACTGGAATACGTTCCTGCCGGAGCGCCGGACAGATCCGATTATCAGATTGATCTTTTTCTGTTTTTTCCCGGCAACATGGGTGTAAACGAATCCACATACGAAAAAAAGCATTTTTATCAGGATCTTTCGCGGAATATCCGCCTTAAAACGCCAGATTTCTATCTTAACAACTACTATAAACGACTGAAACATTTCGACGACACGAGCAGTATTGTTATGCGTTCGCCGAGCTGCGAATACATGTACAAAAAATTTGTCTGCGGCTACAGAGCAATGCTTCGCAATCACACTGAAAAAATTACAGACGCCAGCAAGGAAGACGAGGTCGGTCTGCTTCTTGAACATGTGGAGAAGAACCGCAATATCTTTCGCAAGCTAAGAAAAAAACATGACGGGATAGAGATGTTCACTCTCGGCGATGAGTTCACCAGTGTGGTTACGAATATATATCTGGTAAGGCTTTACGACAGGCTTTCAGCTTCCCACAGGGAGATGATAGCCGACACCATCAGAGAGGAACTGCATTATCGGCAGGAGCATTATCCGCAGTCAACAGCGGGTGACGACGAGCAGAACGAAAAGCTTATAAACCGTTATGAATGGCTGAAAAACTATTTTTATACAATTCTGCATCTTGCGGCAAAAAGAAAAAAAGCGGACACCGCCACAACAGTTTTTGTTTATGCCGCCGCTGCCGGACTTTCAATGGTGTTTGCAACGGTGATAGCCTTCTGGGCGCAGCAGAGATACGGTAATTTCACTCTGCCGTTCTTCGCCGCACTGGTTTTGGGGTATATGTTCAAAGACAGAATAAAGGAGAGTTCCAGAGCATACCTGCGTAAAAAATTCTCCGCGCATATTTATGATTTTGAAACGCGCATATATGAAAGCAGTAAAAAACACGCGATGGGTAAAACATATGAGAAATCAGCATTTATAACCGTTAAAGACCTGCCTGAATATGCAATAAACGGTTATGATCCTTCAGACAACATAATCAGATTTTCAAAAAAAGTGCGGATAAACCACCGGAAGATAAAAGATGTCATGGACAGTGAGATCGACGGCGTCACGGATATTATGAGACTGAATGTCCGGCGTTTTATATCGGGACTTGAAGAACCTCTCACACTGGTGTACTCTGTCTCCGATACTAACCTCGAAAAGAAATATGTGGAAAAAACCTACGATATGAATATCATACTTCGTGTTGCCGGAAAGAATGGTGAGGCGGTCATACGCGGGATTCTCACCGTTTCGGCGAGAGGAATAAAAAGATTCAGGATGGATTGATTAATGAGAGCAGCGGCAATAGATATAGGTTCCAATGCGGTAAGACTTATGATCGCAGATGTTGAAGACGGAAAGATAGTTAATATTGTGCATAAAGACAGACATGTTACAAAGCTTGCAGAAGTTTTAAGCACAAAAGGCATCCTCAGCGATGCATCAATCGAGAGAACAGTCAATGCGCTTCGGCTTTTTGCAGAGGCAATGACATATTATAAGGCAGAACGTTTCCATGCTGTCGCAACCAGCGCAGTTCGCGAGGCACGCAATTCAAGCATACTGATTGAGGCGGCTGGCAAGCTAGGTATCAATATTCAGGTGATAGACGGCACAACAGAGGCAGGGCTTATCTTTAACGGCGTATGTTCCGCTGTGGACACAACAGAGAAAAAAGTTCTTGTGTTTGATATCGGCGGCGGCTCCACAGAGTTCATATATGCCGAACCAGGCAAAGAACAGAAGAAGATAAGCGTCCCCATGGGCGTGGTCAAGCTTGCTGAACGATATGATTTCGGCGGCGCGCTCGAAATGGAACAGATGGACAGGATACGCATCCCCATGTTCAGCGTTTTGCAGGAGGTTGTGAATTTCCTTGAGTGCAAACCGGACATGGTCATAGGTTCGGCGGGTACTCCTACTACACTCGCCGCCATTGAAATGCATATGGAAAATTATGACCAGATAAAAGTTAACGGTTTTGAGATAGCGAAACCACAGATAGAGGCGATACTTAAAAAACTTTGCTCCATGACTGCCGAAAAAAGACTGCTTGTCCCCGGAATGGAAGTGGGAAGGCAGGAAGTTCTTATCCCCGGGATACTCATTACCCTTGAGCTTATGAGTATACTGGGTATGGAAAAACTTACTGTATCGGATTTCGGACTGAGGGAGGGACTTGTCGTTGCTGTCGCAAACGCTTAATTTTCTTTTAACACCTGTCGCTATGGGACTGGTCGGATACGGCACAAACTGGCTTGCCATTAAAATGCTGTTTCGTCCTCATAAGGCTTCCGTGCTGTCTTTCGGATGGCAGGGTGTAATACCGAAGAACAGGGCTAAGCTCGCACGCGAGATCGGACATCTCGTCGGTGATAAGCTTTTGCGCAGAGAGGACATTAAGAACGCTTTCTTTAACGGAGCTGTTCAGGAACGCATGGAAAAAGCTGTTGAACATGAACTCATCGCTTTTCTCGAAAAAGACTACGGTACTCTTGCCGACATTATATCAAAGTCCGGCTATCAGCCGGCGACCGTAATTTCCGCGGCGCTGTCCGCACTTAACTCAGGCGGATTTCTGGACAAGGTCTTTGACGCGGCGGCAGACGACGTTCTGAACGCCGTTTACGGATTCAAAATAGGTGAACTTGATAAATATCATGACAACCTGAAAACAGCTGTGGAAAGCTTCCTTTCATCACAGAAGATACAGGAAGAGGCTGGAAGCGCCGTTTCCGCGTATATAAACAATCTTGTTCTTTCAGGCAAATCTCTGAACGATATAATTCCCAAAACTTTGTCGGATAAAATTCCCATGTTCTCCGCGTTTGTTACTACAAAGATACTCGATTCTCTGGAGAACGCATTTGACGATCCGAATGTCCGCGAAAGAGCGGCGGAAAAGCTGATAGAGATGAAGAACAATCACTTCTCCGAAGGGACTATTGACCAGATGAAGCTTGGCTTCCTGAACATGTTTCTTAACGAGGATTCCGTCCGCGACATTGTGGATAAATACCTTCCAAAGCTCATAAAATCCGTGAAACAGAGCGACGATGTGAAACACCGAATAGAAAAAGCGCTCACCGGATATATCCGCGAGATAAACGAAAAACCGCTTTACAAGCACGCGGACAGCATAGGGCTTGAAACTGTGTTCAGTCTGAAAAGTTCACTTGTAAGCGCGATTCAGCGTGCTGTGGCATCAGAGGATATCGCAGAGAAGATAACCTCAAAACTTATTACGTTTGTCAGGAACAACCCTGAAAAGACATTGGGCGAGGTGATAGAATCAGCCGGACTTTCGGACGTTGTGGAAGGTAATGTGCGCAGATTGGCGCGCCCCACAGACAGAAAACTGGTTTCCATGCTCTGCGGTTTCTGCGAGAACATACAAATCAATAATGTCTACAGATTTATACCGAAAAAGATGTTCGGACGGGTAAAATCCGCCCTGATAGCGCAGATAAACAAGGTAGTTGAAAAAAATCTGGACAGAATTGTTGAGTCGGTGAATCTGCCGAAAATAACGGAAAACCGCATAAATTCTCTTGATCTTTACGAGGTTGAGAATCTTTTGTTCTCTTTTATGAAAGACAGCTTCCGGTGGATTAACATCCTCGGCTTTGTGCTGGGGTTCCTTTTCGGTCTGGCGCAGGCGATATTCATTTACAGCGTGTCGTAACTCTCCGGTGCCGGAAGACTTCTGAGCTCCACAATGAATTTTGTCCCCGGATTCATGTTCTCAAAATAGAGCCTGCCGCGCATGTTCTGTTCTATGATTATTTTGGACATGTAAAGCCCGACGCCCGTTCCTTTCCCTTCCTCTTTGGTGGAAAAATAGGGTTCAAATATCCTTTCGGCAATGTCTTTCTGAATACCGGTGCCGTTGTCTGTTACGCAGACTGTTGCAAGCCCGTCGCGCTCTTTAACGCTGACCTCTATGACGCCTTTTACAGAAGAATCCTGTTCCATGCAGTCCGTAACCGCGTCACGGGCATTTTGAACGAGGTTTAAAAGAACCTGTTTAAACTCATTCGGAAACCCTTTGACGTATATTTTTGCGTCAATCTCAGTTTCAAACGATTCAAAATCCGTATACTGAACCCGTTTGCCGTTGAACTCTATAATAAGCTCAATGCCGCTTCTGGTAAGCTGTACGCCCAGAAGTGAGGTTGAGTTTGCAGTTTCCCTGCAAAGTTCAAAGACAACTTCATCCTTATCAGGTTTAAAGAAGTTTTTGAAGTCGTCTATTGTCTTTGACATGAAATTTATCTGTTTCATCGACTGCTGGACAAGGTCGCGCACATAGTTTTCGTCCAGCTCGCCGTGTTTATACGAATCTTCAAAATCCTGTACGAATATGGCTATGGTGTTGAGCGGCTGCCTCCATTGGTGGGCTATGGCACTCATCATCTGACCCATTGCCGCCATCTTTGACTGCTGCATCATGAGCCTTTCGTTCTGGCGTCGTTTCTGTACTTCCTGCTCAACCTTTTTCTCAAGATATTCCTGTCTGCGGTTCAGCAGTTCGCTGGCTTTTTTACGCGAAGTAACATCCATGATAACTAGCTGTATGAAGGTTCTGCCGCCTATTTCAAGCCTGCTTGCGGATATCTCCGCGTTGAATACGTCGCCCCACGATTTTACAAAATCGAGTTCAAACGACCATTTTTTGGTTTTATTCATTTTATTCAGAATTTCTTCGACTTTAGGTATGTGTTCTTTAACCACAAGCATTTCAAGGAACATCTGAAGCAGTTCGCTGCGTTCATATCCGAACTGTGCCACCATCTCACCGTTAACGTCAGTGAGCGCTCCCTCTTCACTGATTATTGCTATGGGGTTGTATGATGTGTTGAACAGCGTGCTGTATTTTTCTTCGTTCTCTTTCAGCCGCTCTTCCATACGAATGCGTTCTTCTATCTCCTGCTGAAGTTCTATGTTTTTGTTTGTTATTTCGCGGGTTTTACGGTTAACCTCGGCACGGAGAATCAGCACAACTGAGATGATGAAAAGTACAGGAAGCAGTAGTATCGCGAAAATGAGCTTAGTATTTGCCAGAAAATCCGGTTTTGATGCGAATGCCAGCCATTTTTCGTAACTTTGCTGGTATACAGAGCCTTCTGCGTGTTTCATCTCCGTAAGCCGCATATCCAGTTTTCGTATCAGCATCGGAGTGAGAGGCGAATCTTTAACAAGTCCGAAGCGCACCTCAACAGGGTTCATAAGAATAGTTGTTTTCTGAAGGTTATATTTTTCGCCGTTCGCCATAGTGAAAAAACGATTTGCCAGACATCCGTCAGCCTTTCCGTTTTTGACCTTATGCATTGCTTCATCGTAGGTTTCGGTGAAAAGATAATTAATTTTTACGCCGAAACGTTTGGCAATTTCCTGTATACCGTTGTCACTTGTGAAATATATGTCGTCTTTCAGAACTGCGATCGTCTTGTTGTTAAGGTCAAGTATGGAATCAGCTGTTATACCTTTGCGGACGGATATCTGCCCCCAGTTACTGATAATGTTTTCATTGCTGAATGTCATGTATTGGGTTCGCTCAAGGTTGAAACCGATAGGGACAAGAATGTCTATTTTGCCCTCTTTGAGCATGTTCAGCGTGTTTGGCCATGTGTCGTAAACATATGTCAGGTGCCAGTTTTCTTTTACTGCGATATCTTTAAGGATGTCATAGCAGAAACCTTCTATCCTGCCGTTTTCATTTTTGAAGATCAGCGGATAGTTCTGATATATTCCGACGCGAATATTCTGAGCAAGTGCGGGCATTGCTGTTAAAATCAAAAAAAAGAAAATAATTGTTAATGTTTTGCGCAAGACAAAACTCCATATGAAATTATATTGGAGTTTATCAAATAAAAGTTTATTTCACAAGTAAATCGCCGTTTTATATGTATAAATTTTTGTTTTGATTGACAAAAACTGCAGGTTAAAATAGTATGTTGTTCGTTTTTTATATATTGATGCCGGAATGGTGGAACTGGTAGACGCGCTGGACTCAAAATCCGGTGCCAGCAATGGCGTGGGGGTTCGATTCCCCCTTCCGGCATATAATAAGGGGATACTGACATTGTTGGTATCCCCTTATTATTTATTGAAATATGAGGGAATCGAACGCCGATGAGCGCTGACCGGTATCATCTCTTTTTTATTATTTCTTTAATCGTTTCTTGTTACATATTAAGTATTTTGCTGTTTATAAATTACATGCATGTAACATTTGGGTTGCAAAAAATACCTGAAAATGCTAATTTATATGAAGCACTAAGACTTAAAAAAATTAGTAATCTTAAATAAAGTCAAAAATTAGTATCAGTATATGTCTCTTTTTATATCAAATATCACTACGGCATATTCATTTTTTATTGAAAATATTATTCTTATATTGCAATAGTTTATCTTGTTTTTGTCTTTATTTGATTTGATAAAAGAGGTGTTGATGGATAAAAAAGAAAAAATTTCCGTTCAGGGTTTGTTCAAGATATTTGGTGATAAACCGGAAACAGCCCTGAAAAAACTGAAAAAAGGAAGTTCCAAGGAAGAGGTTCTGGCGGAAACAGGAATGACTGTCGGCGTTCAGGATGCGAATTTTACGATTTATGAAGGTGAAATATTCGTAGTTATGGGGCTTTCCGGCTCCGGAAAATCCACTTTGGTTCGTATGCTGAACAGGCTGATTGAGCCTACCTCCGGAAGCATCTTTCTTGACGGAAAGGACATTGCCGTAATGGGCAAGGATGAATTGAAAGCGGTGCGCAGAAAGAAGATAAGCATGGTCTTTCAGTCGTTTGCCCTTATGCCGCACCTGAGCGTTATAGAGAACGCGGCATTCGGGCTTGAGATGACAGGGCTGAAAAAGATAGAGCGTGAGGCTCTGGCTCTTGCCGCTCTGGAACAGGTGGGACTTGACCAATGGGCATTCAGTATGCCGGACGAGCTTTCCGGCGGTATGAAACAGCGTGTGGGACTTGCCCGCGCACTGGCTGTAAACCCTGATGTTCTTCTTATGGACGAGGCATTTTCAGCACTCGATCCCCTTATCAGGGCAGAGATGCAGGACGAACTTTTAAAACTTCAGAAAAAACTCAGACGTACAATTGTATTTATTTCTCACGACCTTGACGAAGCCATGCGAATTGGCGACAGGATAGCCATTATGGAGGGCGGACGCGTGGTTCAGGTGGGAACACCGGAAGATATTCTTCAAAACCCTGCCGACGACTATGTTAAGGCGTTCTTCCGCGGAGTAGACCCGACAGTAATTCTCACAGCTAAAGATATAGCGGTTAAAAATCAGGTCACAATCAAAATTCGTCCCGGAAACGGTCCGAGAACGGCACTTCAAAGGCTTATCAAGCATGAACGCGATTTCATATATGTTATTGATGAAAATGAAACTTATAAGGGTGTTCTCTCCCGTGACGAACTCATTGAAATGGCTGATAACGGAGAGAAAGAGATTCATGAAAATCACCTTAAAGCATCGGCTTTCGCTTTTAGCAGTGATTCAATGCAGGACGTTCTTCCGTTGCTTATAGACAACCCTTTTCCTATCCCAGTTACAGATTCTGATGGCACCTATGTCGGTACCATTTCAAAAAATATATTCCTTAAAACACTTCACAAAGGAGGTCAGGCATGAGTTTTTTTGATTTTGATGAGCGCGTGATCCCTTTGAACGAATGGGTTCAGGACGGTGTAGATTGGCTTGTGGAATATCACAGAGATTTTTTCCAGATGATAAAGTATCCGGTGGAACAATCACTTAATGGTGTTTCATGGGTGCTGACACATACGCACCCGCTGATATTTACCGTCATAATGATGTTGCTGGCATGGCGATATTCAGGCAGGAAAACTGCCGTGTTCACCTTTCTGACAATGCTGCTGATCGGTCTTCTGGGCTTTTGGGAAGAAGCAATGATAACTGTCGCGATGATAATCTGCGCCGTGGTTTTCTGTGCTATCGTCGGTATCCCTCTTGGGATTCTGGCAGGCAGGAGCGACAGGTTTGAAGCGATCATCAGACCGTTTCTGGATGCTATGCAGACCACACCTGCGTTTGTTTATCTTGTTCCCGTTGTGATGCTTTTCAGCATCGGAACTGTTTCAGGCGTTCTGGCAACGATAGTTTTTGCCCTGCCGCCTATCATAAGACTCACCAGTCTCGGCATACGTCAGGTTCACCCCGAACTTGTCGAAGCGGCTGTGGCGTTCGGCGCCACACCTTTCCAGGTGCTTCGGAGGGTTCAGATACCTCTGGCGATGCCATCCATAATGGCGGGGCTGAACCAGACAATAATGATGTCGCTGTCTATGGTCGTCATAGCGGCGCTCATCGGTGCGGGCGGTCTCGGGATGCCAGTTTTCATGGGACTTAATACTCTGGACATCGGTCTTGCGACCATCGGCGGTCTGTCTATCGTGCTTATCGCTATGGTGTTCGACCGCATAACGCAGGGTATGGGAAAAAATAGAAGATAACAGGAGGAACTATGAGAAGACTTTTATTAACGGCATTCGTGTGTCTTACGCTTGTTGTTTCGGCATCGGCGTATAACAAAACACCGGGTAAAGGGAAAACGCTGAAACCCGCAAGGGCGACATGGGATACAGGATATTTTCAGGAAGCGCTTATCCGGCGCGGAATGGAGGAACTCGGGTATAAGGTCGAGAAACCTAAGGAACTTACGAACCCGCTTTTCTATCAATCGCTTACGCTTGGCGATGTGGATTATTGGGCGAACGGATGGTTCCCTCTGCACACTGCACAGCTTCCCAAAAACTTTGACAGCAAAGCGGAAATAATAGGCTATGTTGTGAAAGCAGGCGGCTTGCAGGGATATCTTGTTTCCAAAAGCTATGCGGAAAAATATAACATCAAATCTCTGGACGATTTTAAGAGAGACGATGTCAGAAAGGCTTTCGATTCAAACGGCGACGGCAAAGCAGACCTTGTGGCATGTCCTCCCGGATGGGGATGCGAAAAGGCGATAAGCTACCATATGGACGTTTACGGACTTAAAAAATATATCAATCCCATCAAGGCATCATACTCCGCGAGCATGTCGCAGGCTCTTGCACAGCAGAAAGCCGGCAAGCCCGTATTCTTTTACACATGGGCGCCTAACTGGACGATATTCAAACTGAAACCCGGAAAAGATGTTGTATGGATAAACGTTCCAGAGATAAAACCTTCAGAATCTCAGGCACCGTTCAAAGACAGAATGACTGCAAAAGGTGTAGTGGGTGCAGTTTCAGACCCTATAAAGCTCGGATTCGTAGTCAACGATATCAGGGCGGTAGCCAACAAAAAATTCCTTACGGCTAACCCTGCGGCAAAGGCTTTTCTATCGGAATTCACGCTGAATCTGGCTGATATCAACGAGCAGAACACGAAGATGAATGCCGGAGAAAAGTCTGAAAAGGACATCGAGCGCCATGTTGACCAGTGGATTGCAAAAAACAAGGCAACGTGGAACAAATGGCTTGAGGATGCAAGAAAAGCACAATAACAATCATGCCCCTCCACGCCGAGGGGCTTTTTATTTCAAAATTCGCTCCCGATATGATATCTTAATATTTTTACGGGGCGTAAATGCAGTACATATTCAAAATCATCCGTCTGTCAGAAGTTCCTGCATGGCACATCATCGTGCTTCTGGTTATGGCGGTTATCTCTTCATTTCTTTCAGTCATACCTATACAATTTTTTGGGTACGCTCTGGATGCTTTGTCCGGACGCGAAGGTCTCGGTGTTGTCAGCAAGCTTGTCAGCCTGATGGGATTTGACAACATGGCAGTTGCCGGAATAGTTCTGTTCTTTGTTTTTTCAGTTATTGCCATTCTTTTCAGGATATCGTTCTGTTATCTGGCAGAAATTTTCTGTGAGAACGTAATCAACAGAATGAGGGTAAATCTTTTCGCCAAATGTATGCGGGTGGATTTTGTCAGGCAGATGCAAACAGACAAAGGCGATACTATCTATACGCTTATCAACAGTACAAGGCAGCTGGAAAACATATTTTCAAGACCACTTTACACTATGTTTTCTGATATCTTCGACCTTATCTGGATAACTGCTTTCATACTTTATACTGCGCCTGCGGTAATGCTGATTCTTGTTTGTGTTTTGCCGTTTATCTGGTTTTTCAGTCTCCGCACTGCAAAGAAACAGAAGCTGGCGGCTGACAATGTGCAGATATCCGATTCAAAACTTACATCCATTCTGGAACAGTCTTTAAGCGGTTATGAAACCATTAAGGCTTTCAGGGGTGAAAATTATGAGAACCGCCTGTTCGGCACCACAGCGGATGATTCCTTCCGCCACAGGCTCAGTGCCGCAAAAAGCCTTTCGATGTTCTTTCCGGTGGAGGGCTGTTTGCGTGTATTCGGCGTTTCCTTGGCGCTGATATATACCGTATATAAAGTTGTTGCTGGAGCTATGCCTCTTGGTATGGTTTCCATCGTGTTTGATTATTCCAATAAATTTTATGCGCCTGTCCGCAATATAAGCCAGTATTATCAGTCTATACAGCGAGGTCTTGTGTCTGCTAAGCGTATTGCAGAATATTTTGAACTGCCGGAAGAGGCTGATAACGACGGTTTTATAGATATCGTTGATGATACTGTTGTTGCAGAAAATATTTCTCTTTCGCTGAACGGAAATGTGATTTTTGAAAATTTGTCATTCAGTTGCAAGCGAGGCGACCTGATACACCTGAAAGGTATCAGCGGAAGCGGCAAAAGCTCGCTTCTGCGTGTTCTGTTGGGGTTTTATCCGTTGAGCGGAGGGAAACTGACAGTGTTCGGCAGAGATATAAATGAGTATCCGAAAAAGCAGTTGAGGAATATATTTGCCTACGCGCCTCAGACAGCATTTCTGCATAATGTCTGCCTTGCTGAAAATGTCGCATATCCAGATGGTGATGCTGATTGTGCAGATATCATTTGCAGGCTGAACTTGGACGGGTTGGACGCATTAGCAACAGCAGGAGAAAACGGCAATCGCTTTTCAGGCGGCGAGCGAAGCAGGGTGGGCTTTGCCCGTGCGGTGGTGAGAAATGCGGACATAATCATTCTGGACGAGGTGACGGCATCACTGGATTCTGAAAACACTGCCGTTGTTCATGAAATAATTAGTGAGCTGAAACAGCAGGGAAAAATTATCTTTTATGTCTCACATGATGAGCATGTATTGTCTGCTAATGAAACAGTTTTTATAAACTGTATGTCCATAAGAAACAAATCAGAATAGTTTATCAGGTAGTAGGAGACGAGCTTGTTGTTTTTGTTTTTGCTATCGTCAAAAGGGATGGGTTGGAAGTATATAGGGAATTCATTAAAAGATTTTAAATGTATGCCTTAATCATTATTACATTCAAAATATGATTCATCTAGTTCTGCCTTATCTTTAAGTAATTCAATTGGAACCAATCCATCATATTGGAGGTTTTTCAATAATTCATAGTCGACCCTGTAAATAGTTTTGTGTAAGTGCCGTTTTACGCATTAGCCCTTTCGCCGTATTCCATGATGAAACGGTTCATGGCAGGCAGCCAGTCCCTCAGCGGCATAGTCCACTTCTTTGATGCCTGTT
>NZ_JAJOIL010000023.1 GCF_021209385.1 Seleniivibrio sp.
CCTATTTACTACGAAATTTCCAACATAAACTAATCATACATTCTCGTCTCCCCCTTTAACAAAGGGGGATTAAGGGGGATTTTCATTTGAAATTAATCAAAATCCACCCCGACCCTCCCTTGTCAAAGGAGGGAGAGCAAAACAACCTATCTCATATCGAGTATCTGGAAGAATCGTTCCCTGTTGCGCAGATTGATATCTATCTTAGTGTAAATAGTGTCCTGTTTCATGTCGTCCGTCAGCTTAACATAATCCTTTTCTGTGGTGACAAGACAGTCAAGCTCAAGGTCTTTCGCCTTCTTCATCATGCTGTAGCCCTCGCGGTCGAGGTATATGTGATGGTCTCCGAATATCTTTTTACTGGCGACATTTACGCCAATCTTTTTGAGAAACGAAAAAAACTTATAGGGTGACGCTATTCCAGCGAAAGCAAGGACGTTCTTCCCTTTCATATCCTCTTCGATCTTTCCGTCTTCGTTGTAAAACCCTGCAAACTCTATATCGCTGAAGAAAACGGGCTTGTCCTTAATATACTTAGCTGTCTTCTCCGGTATAGTGTCGTTCTCTGCTCGTGTGAAAACGACTATGTCCGCACGGGAAATGGCTGATGCAGGTTCGCGCAGATATCCGAACGGGAACATCCATCCCGTAGACACCGGACGTTTATGGTCGAGCAGACATATATCTATATCCCTCTTCATCCTCTTGTGCTGAAATCCGTCGTCCAATATATATATGTCAGGTGCAAACTCGCGCTCCGCATATTCGTATGACTTAATGCGTTCCTTTCCGGTTATGACTATGGCTCCCGGGCAGTTCACCGCTATCATATAGGGCTCGTCCGCCGCAAGCTCCGCGCCGATAAGCACCTCTTCGCCGTTGCTTATCACATGGGTATCGTAACCGATCTTTCCTCTGTAGCCGCGTGAAAGCACGCAGACCTTCTTTCCCTGTTCCAGAAAATGTTTCGCTATCATTATGGTAAAAGGTGTTTTTCCTGTACCGCCCAGGGAGATGTTGCCTACGGATATTATCTTAGCCATTTTTATTTTTTCCATCCTGAATTTCTTTTAAGAACAGATACTTGAGATAAACATATATGGACGAGCTGACAGCAACCGCAAATCCGGCAAAACCGTCCCGAAAGCCCGCCTTGATAAAATATTTCTTTACGAATGCGAACAGTGGCTTCGTGAACAGATCTAAGTAGCTGAACCTTTTGCCGTTTTTATTATATGATTCTGCGGCGATCTTTGAATATTTCACCAGCCGCTGATAGTGGTCGAACGTATCCTTATATGAATAGTGCAGGAGGTACCCGTTTTTAAGTCTGCCTGTTCTGCCCTTTATGGTCAGAACGTCGTGGGGGTCGTACCCTGCCCAGACGGGTTCCGCCGAGCGTTTTACCAGCCGAAGTTTCCAGTCCGGCTGCCACGAATGTTTCAGAAATCTGCCCATATAATGGGTCATACGGTTAACAGAGTAGCCGTCCAAGGCACCGCTGCGCACCGCGTTCTCTATCTCTTTACGCAGACTGCCGTCAACAACCTCGTCGCAGTCCAGACAAAGCACCCACGGCTTAGTGCATTTTTCAAGTGCCGAATTCTTCTGTGCTATGTGACCTTTCCAGTCTTCATCGTAAACCTGTGCGCCAAGCCCGCGGGCAATCTCCGCCGTGCGGTCGGTTGAGTGTGAATCCACTATTATGACTTCCGAAACAAACGGAAGCACAGCGTTCAGTGTTCTCTCTATGTTCTTCTCCTCGTTAAAGGAGATAAGCGCCGCCGAAACGGGCAGTTTTTCCTCTTTCATATGTCCTCTCATCCTGCGGATTATATCAACAGAGGTGCGGATTATACAAGAAATTGTTTGAATATGTAATTTTCACCATTTTTTTTAAATTTCACTTTCTTAATTTACAAAACTGTGGTTTACTCTTGCTAAAGACACAGCCAAATATTATAACGATTTTCTAATTTATTCGCTAACTAGGATAAAAGGAGCGTTCTATGGGATATAAGCCGGATGTAAAACCTGTCCAGTCAGTTTATCACGCATTACAGCTGTTCGAGGTTTTCCGCAATGCTGAGAATAAAGACGAATTCGGAGTCACTGAACTCAGCAAATCGCTCGGTCTGCACAAAAACAATGTGTTCAGACTTCTGGCGACACTCGCATCAAGAGGATATATTGAACAAAATCTCAACACAGAGAACTACCGTCTTGGTATAGGCATTTTCAATCTCGGACAGAAGTTCGTGAACAAACTCGGAATTTTAAAACTTGCACGCCCGTTTATGGAAAAAATAGTTTCTGATGTAAATGAATCTGTTTACATCGGTATCCTGCGTGAAGGCAACGTGATCTATCTTGATATAGCAGAAACAAGTCTTCCTGTTCGCGTGGTTTCCCGCGTGGGCAAGGACGTTCCGGCGTACTGCACTGCAATAGGCAAGGTACAGCTCGCGTTCTCTTCCGAAGAGGAAATTAATAAAATATACATGGGTGCAAGACTCAAAAGATATACTGACAACACAGTCACCTCACTTCCGGTTCTGAAAAAAGAGCTGAAAAAAGTGGCTGTTGACAACTATGCGTTCGACAACGAGGAGTTCGAGCCGCGTGTGCGCTGTATTGCTGTTCCCGTTAAGGACTATCTTGGCGTTCCCGTTGCGGCGCTGTCCGTTACAGGTCCGGCTTGCCGTATGTCCGAACAGAGAATGGAAAAAGAGATTCTCCCCATCGCACGCAAATATGCGAGGGAGATTTCAAAACGCCTCGGCTACCACGAAATCTAAGCTGTAAGGAATAACTTACTGCAAAGCCCTGCTGAAGCAGGGCTTTTTTTGCTCTGATATTACACTTGACCAAACGGACAACATACTTTAACTTCTACATATGTCATATGTCGCGCTTGCCCGCAAATTAAGACCTCAAAATTTTGACGAGCTTTCAGGACAGGGATTCGTTGTCACAACCCTGAAAAACTCCATTGAGATGGGACGCATCGTCCACGCATACCTTTTCACAGGTCCCCGCGGCGTGGGCAAAACCAGTGCGGCGCGTATTCTGGCAAAGGCAGTCAACTGCCTTGACCCCGACGGATGCAACCCCTGCAACAAATGTGAAAACTGCCTTGAGATAACAAGCGGGACATCAATGGACGTTGCGGAGATAGACGGCGCATCAAACCGCGGTATCGACGAGATAAGGGATTTGCGTGAAGCAGTCCGTTTCCTCCCCATGAAGTGCCGATATAAAGTATATATAATAGATGAAGTGCATATGCTCACAGAACACGCGTTCAATGCACTTCTGAAAACCCTTGAAGAACCGCCGGAATACGTCATCTTCATTCTGGCGACAACCGACCCCCACCGTATTCCTGCGACAATAATTTCCCGCTGCCAGAAATACGATTTCAATAAAATACCTTACGACATAATGTACAAGAGCCTCGCAAACGCTCTGGACAAGGAAGCAATAACATACGAACCCGATGCTCTCAGCCTTGTAGTGCGCAATTCCGACGGATGTATGCGCGATTCGCTCTCTCTTCTTGACCAGATAATAGCCTTCACAGGCGGCTCTCTGGACGAGCAGAACACGTCTTTCCTGCTGGGCTATTCAGATAAAAACATACTGAACAGACTGTTCGATGCGGTTATTAAAGAGAATACGCAGGATCTCCCGCAGATATGCACGGAACTTACCGCGAAGGGCATCAACTACACTTTTGCGGCGGAAACTCTCATTGAGCATACCCGCAACCTGATGATGCGCATAATCACAAAAAAAGAAAATCCGGAACTCACATCAAAAGAGAACGAGTTTTACGGCTCTCTGGCACAGACCACAAGCGAACAGCGCCTCTTCGCACTGTTTCAGGTCTTCCAGAAGCTTTTGAACGATATAAAGTTTTTCAGTTTCAGCCAGTACGTTTTCGAGTTCGGAATGTACAAGGCGGCGAGCATTTCGGCACTTATACCAACAACAGGTATGGCTCCGACCGTGCCGCTGGGCAATGCGACGGCACCTGTGAACAACCAAGGAACGTCTGCTCCGCAGCCTATTATACAGAAACCGCAGGCGGACACATCCACACAGCCTGTTCTGTCGTCCACCGACATCCAGCTGCAAAACATAATGAACGCTCTGGACGACAACAAACAGCCGCTTATAGCATCCAACCTGAGCCACGGATACATCATTCAGCAGACGAACGGCGTTCTCTCCATAGGCTTCAGCACCGACAAAAAGTTCCATTACGACTACATAGCCCGCAAGCAGAATCTGGACGTTCTGAATCAGGTGGTGCCAAAGGCGTTCCCGACCATTTCCGAAGTTTCGGTGATCCTCGAACAGGATTCCAAAAAAAAAAGCATAATTGAAAAAAAAGAGCATATCGAGACCATCCATGACATCCGTATAAAAAAAGAGGCGGAACAGGACAGCATAGTGAAGCTCCTTCTCAACGAGTTTGACGGTAAACTGCTGGATATTGACGTGTTACAGCGCCCCAGTTTCGACGCGGAAGAGGACGAAGAACACGAAAACGAAGACTGACAGCCCATTTCTGACAACTATCTGAACACATCTTTCCTTTTTTTCATGTATCATCGCCTTAATACAATTTTTTTTAAGGCTGTGCTTAATGCCCAAATATCGGTTGCTTCTGGTTTTTCTTTTTCTGATGCCTATTTTTTCTGCCAATGCCGCTATAGAAAATATAAATTTCTCGGTTTCTCCTGAACTATTGCGAAACAGCTCTGTCTATCTAACAATGGCAGACGCCGGAACGCTTTTGAAACAATGCTTTCCTCATACAACAGTTTCAGTTAACAAAGCATCCGGCAGTGTGAATATTCGGCTCAGAGAGCGAGCCGATAGAAATAAATTGCTTCATAAACCTCCTTTTAAAGTTCTTACCAAGCTACATGGCTACCGAATAACATCCGCTCCCACAGCCGAAGGAGCGGGTGTTACGGTGACCGTGGAAGCAGACACCCCGCAGGGCATCGTAAACGGCATCTACGGACTTCTTCAGCACAAGCTTGGTTTCCGGTTTTTCCATCCCAAAGAAACATACGTCCCCATATACGAAAACTGGCCGCTTGCGCCTAAATTCGAGTTTGAGGGCGAGCCGCTGTTTGCAAACATGGGCTTTCACATGCACACAATGCATCCGGTTGAACTCACCGAACCCCTTTTCAATCCGGACATTCCGTTCGGTAAGGACGATGTGAAGCAGTACATCGACTGGCTGGTGCGCAACGGACAGAACACTTTCCAGTTCTGGATACTGCGCACCGCAGACAGACGCATCTGGCCTGCGTATGCTTCGGATTACATAAAATATGCAAAACGGCGCGGACTGCGGACAGGCGCGGTGATAAGCCTTTCGACACTGCAGCAGAAAGCTTTTCAGGCTATGGAACTTCTGCGCCCCGAGAGCTACGAACAGCAAATCGACCGCAATATCAGCTGGCTTATGCAGGTTCCGTTCGACTATGTCTGCATTGACTTCACTATGGGCGAGTTTCTGCCCGATCTGGCACAGCTTCTACCCGACAAAAAAAGATACATCCTCGACCTCATCGCACACAAATATAAGCGCAGGGTCTATGAGAATACCCATGTGATAAAGCGGAAACATTCTGACACACCGTCCTATGCCGGTCTTCTCATCCACTCCGTCATGTTCTACAGTCTGGCGGAAAAGAACGCTCCGGTTTACGGAAACACCAATCTGCACTTCATGTATGAAATGCTGAAAGAAAACAAAGACAAACGCGAAACGTGGTACTGGCCGGAATCATCCTACTGGGTGACGTTCGACACTTCAGTTCCGCTTTTTCTTCTGCCGTATCTGAAAAGCAGATACGACGATATACAGCTTTTGAAGGACGACGGCATTTCAGGACACGTCACTTTCACAAGCGGGTGGGAATGGGGTTACTGGCTGATAGATTACAGCATAACCCGTTTCTCGTGGCGGCTTTACGACAACGGTAGAGAACGCAGAGTCACGGAGGATTCCGTACTTACGGAGCTTTTCGGTAAAGATTCTGAAAAACTCTGGCATGAAGCGTTTCTTTTACAGGAAAAATATCTGAAAAATGACAACCTCATAAGCCTGATGGCGGCAAAAACGCCTTTCGAGGAACTGCCCTATCCTTTCAACCGGAGTTTTCAGCCTTCAGACAGCGCATCCGTGTTCAAAGCGGCGATCCCCTTTATGGGTGAAAGCCACCGCGAAAAGATGCAGAAACAGGCGGATATGCTGGACGAGTTCTACAGGCGTTTCTATGCTGTAACTCAGCAACTTGAGAAGCACCACGGTGACACGGTTTTCATGAAGGATACGCTCAGAACAGAAATAATCAATGCCATGTACATCACCGCCCTACGCGCAAAGCACCGCCAGCTGACGCTTACGGCGGCGGCACACCGCAACACATACCTGAGCGATTCCTCAGATTATTACATCCAGACACTTCTGGAAGAAGCAAAACGCGTACGCGAAAAAGCCGAGGGAATAGTCCGCTGTCAGGAACTCATCTACCGCTACCCCATCTCGCTCATTGCGCGCCGAACCAGCACACATACTTCGTATAGTTTTGGGTATCTTTACCCTGTAAGCGGGCTGTATTTCTGGGAAAGAGAGGAGGAACAGGTCACGAAATCCCGATTTGACGCCTTCTTCATGAATATTTGGGACTTTACAAAAACACTTGGACTTGATGGACTTTTTTAATCCATAATTACTCATTCTCTGTTGCAATCTGATTTTTCATACTTTAACATTAAATATTAAACTATATCAGGTTTCCCATGACCGGCGAAAACAGCCATGCAGAAAATGACATTCTGAAAAGGGTACGGTCTGAGAACGCGGCTCTGCGCGAGCTTATCAAACGCTCTTCCCTGGGTTATCAGTCAATTGATATCAACGGCATGCTGCTGGACGTCAATCAGGTCTGGCTCGACACAATGGGCTATTCCAGTGAAGAGGTTGTCGGGAAATGGTTCGGAAACTTCATCCACGAAACCTATCTTGAAAAATTCAAAAAAGGATTCGCGCATCTCAGAGAAAAAGGAATAATTGAGGATTTCACTTTTATCCTTAAACACAAAGCAGGGCATGCCATTGAGCTTGTTTTCAACGGTACAATAGAACGCGCGCCAGACGGCACATTCCTCCGCAGCCATTCCGCTTTCCGGCGCAGCGAAGCAGATATTATAAAGGATGAAAACAGAGTATATCTCGGCATTGAGGAACGTATCTTCAACAAAACCCGTCTGGAACTTATGGGCGAGATGCTGGGAGCCATTGCCCACCAGTGGAGACAGCCGCTCAACGCGCTTGCGCTCATCGTGCAGGACACTCAGGAAGCTGCGGAAATTTCCGGTCTGCAGTCGGATGAGATAAAGTCCAACACAGCCATGGCAATGGAACTGATAATGAAGATGTCCTCCACTATAGACAGCTTCCGCAGTTTTTTCAGCGACAGGCATGAAGAGGATCTGATATCGGTAACCTCCGTGCTGACAGAGTGTATTTCACTTGTTTTCAGCCAACTCCAGCAGTGCGGGATAGATTTCACTTTTATCTGCGAATCAAGCAACGACTATTTCATCTGCACTAACGAAGTTAAACTGCCCCCCTGCCAGTCTCAGGAAAACCTTATAAAATGCAGCGGAATAGAGATGAAGCATATTTTCCTGAACATCATTTCAAATGCGAGATATGCCATAGTAAAAGCTATTATGAGCGGACACCGCTCCCGTGGGAAAATTGAATTTCATGTCAGGTTTTCCGCAGAATGTGTAGTAATAACCGTGACAAACAATGGCGAAAACATACCGGAAAAGGCTCTCTCACGAATTTTTGAACCTTATTTCACAACCAAGGACGAGGGCGAAGGAATAGGCTTGGGGCTTTTCATCAGCAAAACCGTCATAGAAAAATACATGCGCGGCACTATTGACATCTTCAACTGTGAAGGCGGAGTAACGGTGCGCATAGTGCTCCCGCTTGCCGCTTGTACGGGTTCAACCAGCAAAACACATCTAAAGACTTTATAAAATTCATAAAACTTACAATCTTAACATCCGTTTTCAATAGACTTATCCCAACAGGACAGTTATTATCTCATTATTAACCTGTGGGGGATTAAACATGAGTATCAGAAAGAAAGTAACGCTGGCGCTTATTTTTCCGGCGATTGCGTTATTATTTTATTCATTTTCATCGTCTTATCGGTATTATACCGTCCATTCAGGTATGAAGCAGGTCAAAACCATGGTTCATGCCAGCGCGGCAATAAGCCGACTTGTCCATGAGATTCAGAAAGAGCGAGGCATGACCTCCGGATTTATCGGGAGCGACGGAACGAAATTCGCAAACGAACTCCCCTCCCAGAGACAGAACGTGGACAGTGAGGTCGCGTCTCTCAAAAGATTCGTGTCTGACAACGAAATAGACGCAGAAATCAAAAACAGACTCAACGCGGCGCTCAACACATTTGAAGAGCGCGCAGGTATCAGATCCAAAATAGATTCCGGGTCTGTTTCCGCAGCGGAAACCACCGCTTTTTATTCCGGTATGAACTCAAAACTTCTGTCCGAGGTGTTCAGTGCATCAGGACTTACCAACGACGCTTCCGTTTCCCGCTCGCTGGCAGCATATGCCAACTTTCTGAGTGCGAAGGAGAAAGCGGGTATAGAGCGGGCGCTGCTGACAAACGTTTTCGCCAACGGAAAGTTCAGAAACGGAGACTTCGGGCGTTACAGTGCCATTAAAGCGGAACAGAACACATATATTTCAATGTTTCTTCGCACTGCGCCGCCGGAGCTCATCGGCATCTTTGACGATATTTCATCAACCCCCTCATTTGCCGCAACCGCTGCAATAGAGAAAAAGGCGGAGGATCTTTCTGCGGCGGGTGATTTCGGCATTAGTGCGGAGGTCTGGTTTAAAACGGCTACAGACCGTATAAACGCCCTTAAAACGGCGGAAGACAGGATGTCTGAAACAATCGATGCTCAGGCTGCCTCACTGCTGGATTCGTCGTTTTACGCGCTTCTGTTCAACGGCGCGGCGGCGGTTGGTTCACTGGCAGCGCTACTGATTCTGCTTTACATAATTCACACCAGAATTGTTGGGAACATAACGCGACTGACAGCTATAACAGCGGAGCTGAACAGCTCTGACGCGGATCTTACCCGAAGGCTTAACATAAAGACCGGAGACGAGCTTCAGGAGCTTGCTGAAAACGTAAACACGTTCATTGCCGGTATCGGCGTCATTGTCTCCGAGGTGAAACAGACCGCGGAGGCGCTGGCTTCCAGCAGCTGCGAACTTGCGGCAACCGCCGACCAGCTCTCCGGCACCCTTTCCGAGCAGTCGGGTCAGGTCAACGATATCGCTTCCGCCATGGAGGAGATGAACGTGACCTCGCGCTCCATCAACAACCACATAGAAGACGCACAGAAACTCACCGCTGAGGCATATGTTTCCACGAACAGGGGCAGTGTTCAGCTCAGGACAGCAGTTGAAATGGTGGACGGAATACGGCGCAGCGCTGACAAGCTGTCCGGCACTATAAGCAGACTTAACGAATCATCCGGCAGGATAGGCGACATCGTAACAGCAATATCGGATATCGCCGACCAGACAAACCTGCTGGCGCTCAATGCAGCCATTGAAGCGGCACGCGCAGGAGATGCCGGAAGAGGTTTCGCTGTGGTTGCGGACGAAGTGAGGAAGCTCGCAGAAAAGACCCAGACGGCAACACAGGAGATCGTTTCCATCATAAAACAGCTAGCAGATGATGCAAAATCCGCTGATGCGGATATGGAAAATGCTCAGAAGAACGTTGAGAACGGCGTTAAGGCGATTAAAGATACCGATGAAATTTTCGGACAGATACAGGGAGCGGTGGCAACCGTTAAGGAATCCAACGATTTTGTCGGTGTATCCGTCGGTGAACAGTCAGATGCCATAGAAAATTCAACAGACAATACCGCCCATTTTTCAAAAGGCATACAGGAGAGCGCAGCGGCAGTGGCACAGATAAGCGCGACTGTTGCGGATCTTGAACAGCGTGCGGTGGGGCTAAACTCACTTATGGAGAGGTTCAAAACAATCTGATATATATTTTTAAAGGTTATTTTTCACTGATATACATATTGCTATATTTTCTAAACGTGATTTAATTCAGCATGAGGTATATAGTTGCCGTTCTGATAATCTTACTGCCGCTTCCGGTGTTCTGCACAACCTACGGGGACGCACAGTGCACACTACTGGAAATTATTGACGGAGATACGATTAAATGTGATATCGCCGGGTATCCTGATATAATAGGGCGCGGAATATCCGTGCGTTTCCGCGGGATAAACACTCCGGAAATACGTGGTAAACAGCGGGCGTTGGGGCTTATCTCAAAAAGCAAATTGGAGGCGCTCATAGGCGCAAACAGAACTGTCACGCTGAAAGATATCTCGCGGGACAAGTATTTCAGAATAGATGCGGATATTTATGTCGGCGACTGGCAGATAAACAGAAACGAACTTTTGCAGCCGTAAAAAAAGCCGCCCTCTCAGGCGGCTTCGTTTTTCAGTCTTCCTGTCTGATTATCACCGAATTTCGGTGGGCGATAAGCTCTTCGGATTCCGCAAGCACCCTTATGTCGTCCATATCCGCCATAAGCTGTTCTTTGGAATAATATATTATGCTGGTTTTCTTCTGAAAATCATACGTTCCCAGAGGGCTGAAAAATTTTGCAGTGCCCCCTGTGGGCAGAACGTGGTTGGGACCTGCGAAATAGTCTCCGACAGGTTCGGGAGTGTTCTGTCCGAGGAAAATTGCACCCGCGTTGCGTATTTTCAGCATGAACTCCATAGGGTGCGCCACGCAAAGTTCAAGGTGCTCAACAGCTATCTCGTTTACGATATCCGCCGCCTCGTCAAGATCATCAGTAACTATAATTGCGCCGAAGCGCTCAAGGGATTTAGCGGCTATCTCCTTTTTCGGCAGTTCCGCAAGCTGGGCATACACGCTGTTCTCTATCTCCTTGGCAAGCTCCATGCTGTCAGTTACAACTATTGCGCTGGCAAGCTCGTCGTGCTCCGCCTGTGAAAGCATATCCGCCGCCACATAATCCGGATCGGCTGAGCTGTCCGCAACGATAAGCACTTCGCTTGGACCTGCTATCATGTCAATATCCACCCTGCCGAATACCATCTTTTTGGCGAGGGCAACGTATATGTTTCCGGGACCTGTTATCTTGCAGACCCTCGGTATGCTCTCTGTTCCGTATGCGAGCGCCGCAACAGCCTGCGCACCGCCCACTTTGAATCCTCTGTCCACTCCGGCAAGGTATGCCGCAGCCAGAACAACCGGGTTCACCTGTCCGCCTGTTGCCGGTGTTACCATGATTATCTCGTCAACACCCGCCACCTTCGCAGGCAGTACGTTCATAAGCACGCTGGAAGGGTAAACCGCCTTTCCGCCCGGCACATAAACGCCGACGCTTTCAAGTGCCGTCACCTTCTGTCCGAGGAAGGTTCCTTTGGATTTCTCGTACATCCATGTGGATTCGAGCTGTTTTTCGTGGAACTCCACAACGTTCTTTTTCGCGTTTTCAAGGGCGGTTTTCAGCCTTTCGGGGAGCGCATCCCACGCTGCCTTCATCTCGTCCCTTGAAATCTCTATTCCATGTTTCTTAATGTCGTATCTGTCGAATTTCAGCGAATATTCCGCAAGCGCCTCATCGCCGTTTTTGCGGACATTATCGATTATATCAAGTACGGTGCGGAGGTATTCACCCTCCATTATGCCGCCCCTGTCAAGAATCTCCTGTAATTTTTTACTGTCTTTTCTGATAATCATCTATACACCTGTGAAAAATCCTTTTCCGTTCTTTTTGCTGTAATACAGCCTTCCGTCGGCAATGCGCACAACATCCTCCGGCGTGTCGTCCGTGTTTATATCTCCGGGCACTGCAACCACTCCGCCTGAAAGGCTTGCAAAGTCGAACCCGTATGCGTTGAAAACTTTTTTACCTATATCCTGAAGCCGCTCAACGAGAGTGAACATATCGGAGCTGGCATGGTTTGGCAAAATGAGGAAAAACTCGTCGCCCCCGAACCTGCCGAGCACGTCGCTGGTGCGCAGCCCCGCTTTTATCTCGTCCGCAATCTCCCTTATGACGTTGTCACCCGTAAGGTGCCCGCAGGTATCGTTTATCTGCTTGAAGTTGTCGATATCCAGCAGCACGAAGTAAAAGCCCGTGCCGTACCGTCTGTACTCCGCCATGAGCTTTTCCAGAAACTCAGCCATGGCTAGCTTGTTATAGGTGCCCGTCATAAAGTCTGTGCGTGTCTGACGGAATATCAGTTCAGTGTTATACATCTTCTGCAGGGAAACGGAAGCTACTGCGGAAAGATCTTTCATAAAATCCGTGGATATTTCGCCGCCGTATTTCTCTTTTTCCCTGCTGTAAAGGTTGATGCTCCCGATAATATTGTCCCCGTGGAACAAAGGCGCAATAAGATATGAATCCATATCCTCATAAACATCGAACTCACTGATAAGATTAAGTTTCGAATCACCCGTATATGGACGGCGCTCAAGAAAGAACGCCTTAAACACACCTGAGGGCATGAAATATATCCTGTGGTCAAGGTTGTTGCTCTCGCGGTCAAAATCCATAACATCTGCATTAATGAACATCACTGCGCGGTCAACGTCAAATATATCCTCGATATAATGAAGCGGCTTGTCAATCATCTCCCTGAGGCTCTCCGCCAGCAAAAACGAAAATTCTACAGTCCGAAACCCTTCATGTTTCACCTGATTTCGCTTCACCAGCTCAACCAGTCTGTTCATCTCCTCTTTCAGCTCAGCATTCTCACGGATAATATTATTCAGCTTATTCATTATTTTAACTCTCCAAGGTTATTTCCCACAGCGCCGTTGACAACCAGAGGCACGTCCAGCGTTACGACACTCTCCATAATTTTCTGCATAACTGGCGCAAACTCCTCTGCAATATCAGCCTTCACCTCGAATACAAGTTCGTCGTGCACCTGAAGCACCATGCGGGCATCGTACTTATTATCGTCCATAACCCGCCCGCACTCAACCATCGCCAGCTTAATAATATCCGCCGCAGAACCCTGCATGGGCACGTTTACGGCTATGCGCTCACCCCGCATGGCTATGGTCTTGTTCCGGCTGTTTATCTCTTTAATGTATCTTCTGCGCCCCAGAATAGTCTCGGCATAACCCTTTGTGCGCGTCTCCTGCACGGTTTTGTCTATGAAGGTACGAACCGAAGGATAGGCGGCAAAGTACCTTTCGATGAAAGTTTTCGCCTCTTTCTGAGCAATTCCGGTGTCTCTGGACAGCCCGAAAGCGGACAGTCCGTAAAGTATTCCGAAGTTAACGGCTTTCGCCATTCTCCGCATATGGCTTGTGACCTGATCCGGCGCAACGTGGAATATGCCGGCTGCGGTTTTGGTGTGGATGTCCTCGTTATTTCTGTATGCCTCACGAAGGTTAACGTCGCCAGTCAGATGCGCAAGGATGCGCAATTCTATCTGAGAATAGTCGAAAGATACGAATTTATAACCCTCCGCAGGCACAAACGCACTGCGCAGAAGGACTCCGTAATCCCCTTTCATAGGAATGTTCTGCATGTTCGGGTTGACGGACGAGAGCCTGCCTGTGGCTGTTCCCGTCTGTTTAAATGAAGTGTGTATTCTGCCGTCGGCACCTGCATAGTCGCAAAGGGGCAGTGCATAGGTTGTCAGCAGTTTAGTAAGCTCGCGATATTTAAGTATGTTTTCCAGTTCTGACGCGTATATGGGGTTGAGGGATATAAGCGCCTTTATCGCCTCTTCATCTGTGGAGTTCCCTGTTTTCGTCTTTTTCGGCGGCATAAGGGAAAGCTCTTCGAAAAGGAACGATTGCAACTGTTTGGGAGAATTCAGATTTATATCGTGCCCCACAAAATTCTTTATAGCGTCGCTGACAGCGCCCACTTCGTCGCGCAGTCTGTCTGCTACCTTTTCCATAACGCTCTTGTCCAGAGCGATACCCGCCGTTTCCATGTCCGCAAGGACGTATGCGCAGGGAAGCTCCATGTCGAAATATATCTTTTCGAGTTTGTTGTCCCCAAGCGCCTGAACCTCCGCCTCCGCAGATGCAAGCAGCCGCGCTATGAAAGCCGGAAGCTCCTCGGTCTTCGCCCGTTCCAGACCGCCTGTGTCTGCATCGTTCAGCCAGCTCACAAGCATCAGGTCGTAAATATTTTCAGACCTGAAGCCTGTCAGCTTATATATATGCTTTATATCATAGAAATATTTTACGTTTTCAAGAGGTTGTCCGGCGTATTCGTAAAAACAGCCGCCGCCAGCCGCATACATCTTTCCGCCTTCGAAAAGCACCAGTTCAATGTTCGCAGGGGAACACTCTTTAAGCTCTATCACCTGAACCTGAGGCTCTTCGTCCGTTTCCGGCTTCTGCGCATTCAGTTTGTCGATGACGCTTTTAAGCTCGTACTCCTGAAGTTTTTCCATCAGAAGCGCCCTGTCTTCGCGGTTTTCCGGTTCTGGGTCTTTTTCGAGGATATCAAGTTCAACAAGTTTTCGGCTCAGATATGCCTGCTCCTTATTGTTCTCAAGGTTTTCCTTCACCTTGCCCTTTATCTTGTCCAGATTGGCATATATTCCGTCCAGACTGCCGAACTCATCCAGCAGCTTTGCCGCAGTGACAACGCCCACCTTGGGCACACCTGGGATATTATCAGAAGTGTCTCCGGTAAGCGCCAGAAGGTCGCCCATCTTCTCCGGCAGCACTTTAAATTTTTCAAGCACAAGCTCTCTGCCTGCAAACTCGTTTGTCTGTGAATCGTATATTTTAACCCTGTCGTCAACTATCTGAAAGATATCCTTATCTCGGGTGAGCATCCCCACCTCGCCCTCTGCGTGCGCCGCGAGGGTCGCCATGATGTCGTCGCCCTCGTAACCCTCAATGCGGTAATAGGCTATCCCTGTCAGCGGGATAAGCTCATCCAGTATCTGAAACTGAACGTTCAGGTCTTCCGGCGTGGCATCCCGTGTCGCCTTATATTCAGGGTGCTGTTCGTGTCTGCGGTTCTTGCTCTTATGGTCAAAAACTATGGAAACGTTATCTTTGCCGAACCTGTTCGAAAGGGTCAGAAGTACGTTCATAACACCGTGAACCACACCCGTGGGAATCCCTTTGGAGTTTGTAAGCGGCGGGGATTTGTGAAAAGTGCGAAACGCTATATAGCTGCCGTCTATGATTATTTTCATATGCTTTCACTCTTGAGGGGTCTCCTCATCAGATCAGTCACCGAATCCAGCGGTTTTTTATTATTATAAAGTATCTCGTACACTTCGTTTATTATGGGTGTCTCCACGCCAAGACGTTTCGCGAGAAGATACGCCGCTTTTGTGGTATACACCCCTTCGGCAACGTTATTTGTAGACGCAGTAACTTCGTCCAGTGTCATTCCTGAGGCTATTTTAAGCCCTGCCTGCCTGTTCCTGGAAAGATCTCCCGTACAGGTGAGCACAAGGTCGCCCATTCCGGAAAGCCCCATGAAAGTTTCAGATTTGCCGCCTAGTGACATGCCCAGCCGAGCCATCTCCGTCAGTCCCCGGGTGATAAGTCCGGCTCTGGCATTGTGCCCGAACCCCAGCCCGTCGGATATGCCGGTTGCGATAGCCATTACGTTCTTTATAGCTCCGCCAACCTCAACACCTATCATGTCGCTTGAGTAGTAACAGCGGAAATAGCTTGTGGACAGCAGGCTCTGCCACCATTTCGCATCCTCTTCGTCCTTCGCGGCGATGCTCACTGCGGTGGGCATCTTCTGCGCCACCTCTTTAGCAAAAGAAGGTCCGGAAATCACGGCGAATCCGCCTTCGAACTCGCGCTCCAGAACATGTATCATAAGGTCGCCCGTATCTATCTCTATTCCCTTGGTGGCAATAAGTATCTTTTTGCCTTTAAGAGCTTTCGCATACTGCTTCGCTGTTCTGCCTGAAAACTGTGTTGGAACCGTCCATATTACCCTTTCAGCCTCAATATTTTCGATTTCAGAGAAGGGTTTTGCAACTATGTTCTCAGGAAGCTGTATCCCTTTCATGAAAACAGCGTTCTCATGGCTATTGTTTATGCTTTTCACGACCTCATCTTCAAGTGCGTAAACTACTACCTCTTTTGAAGAATGTGCGGCAAGCGCAGCCAGAGCCGAGCCCCAGTTACCTCCGCCGATTACAGCCGTTTTTCCTTGCATAGAACCCCCCGCGGTGATATATTCCATTGTATTCCAGTAAAAATTGTAGGTGCTTTTATGCTTAAAATCAATCAATATGACATAGAATTGCTCAAAAACGTAAACGAACAGAGAGCATGGGAGATTTTCCCAATCTTTCTTGAGCATAACCCCGACCTCTGCACCTGCTCAAGCTGTATTCTTGACACAATGGCTATAACTCTGAACACTCTGCCCCCCTGCTATCAGACAAACGAGCACAATGTGAATGCCGCGCGCAACAAGGTTTCAGACGAAGAGATTTACAGAAAGATGAAGGAAGCGTCGCTCGTTGTTAAGAAACGTCCCAGACACAACAGGTAGGTTACTGTTTCTCGAAATAGTAATAGATGTCCTGACCGATTATCCTTTTCAGCATAACAGCCTTAACAGAGCGGTTGACTGGTTTCGCGAACTCATAGATGACCTTTCCGCCTGCTGCCTTTACAGCGCCCTCTTTCAGCGTGAACACATAATCGCATGATTCCGGATTTGCAGAAGGAACCGATTCCACACCGTCAGCCGTAAAATATTTTATTTTCAGATCAAGGTCGAGAAAATAGCCTCTGCCATCTTTGACACATACCTGGTTCTGCGCTGGCGAGCCAATCAGAACCGACTGTCTGTAAACCTTTTCAGAATCAACAAATGACAGGACACCCTCTTTTTTCAGAAACAGCATTCCCTCTGAATAAAGTCCGGAATCGCCTGACGAAGCCGCTTTCTCAGCAGTGTTTATATCCGTTATGTATCCGTCGCAATATATTTTCCCGCTGCGTTTCAGGAAAAAGCACCCGTCTTTACCCTGTGCCTCTCCGGCCTGCTTTATTGTCCCGTTTGCTAAATCCGCCTGCAGCATGAGCAGTTTGTTCTCTTTTGTATAGATGTAAATATCGTTACCGACATATTTGATATCCTTGATATTATAGTTTCCGGGTGAAAGCGCGTTGAACCTTCCGTCGTGCATATTCATCAGTGCCAGCTTGCCTGTGTCAGTTGCAAAAAGCATATGCGTGGTGCCAAGCGCACCATATATCACAGTGCCAACAAAATCGCCCTCGTTGTAAGTTTTCGTCTGCAGCCTGTCGGAAAAGATATAATGCTTTGGAGTAAACTCAAGCAGTCCTGACTGATTTAGAAAGTAGCCCTTGTTCTCTCCGGTGAACTCACGCACAATGCCGCACTGCCGGATGTCGGCTATTGCAGCCTCTTTTTCCCCTGATAAAAGAGCAAGCTCCCCACTGAGCTGCACTGAATTGAACTTTCCGCTGAAATTGATCTGTACGCATTTTGCAAAATTGGTTTCAAGCCTGTCTTTTTTCAGTATGACCAGAATACCGTTTTCGTAATCGAAATCCACTGCATCCTGAGCTATGGTGAGCACTGTGGGTTCTTTTGAATATTTATACACTGACGCCAGCGCAATGTCCGATTCCGGCATGGCAAGCTCGAAGGCGGCAGGTTCGTCCGGCTTCGTTATGCCGTTGCGGATTGACATTGAGACCAGATTCTGCTGCTGTGTTTCTCCGGCGGGTGCCGCCGCAGTCTGCTGAACGGGTGTGTCCACTGTCGCACATGCCGAGCACAGAACAAGCATCACAGCCGACGCTGAAAACCTGAGCAGCCGGAAAATGGGATGTTTTTTCGGATTTTTGAGCGCAGGATATACCTTGTTCGCAAGTTCAAGTTTCTCCTGCTGTGTAAGTTCCGCGTTCTTAATCTTCAAAGCCAATGAACCTGACCTCTTTTTCAAGCCTGACTCCTGTCTGTTTCTCAACAGTGTCCTGCACATGCTTTATAAGCCTGTATATGTCGTCTGCGGTTGCTTCGCCTGTGTTCAGTATGAAGTTTGCGTGTTTCTCCGCAACCTGCGCACCGCCAATTCTGTATCCTTTCAGCCCGCACTTTTCTATGAGGGTTCCGGCATAATTGCCCTCAGGTCTCTTAAAGACCGATCCGCATGAAGGAAGATGCAGAGGCTGTTTCTCAGTTCTCTTTACCAGTATTTCAGCACGTTTGTTTTTCAGTTCTTCTGCATCGGCTTTTTTCAGCCCGAACATGGCGCCGAGAACTATACCATGAAGCCCGTCAGCCTTTCTGTATCCGAATCCGGCTTCCGCGTTTGAAACCCTGTATACTCTGCCGTCAAAGTCCATCATGTCAACGTAAACGGCAATGTCTTTTATCTCTGTGGAAAATGCTCCGGCGTTCATCTTAACTGCACCGCCGACACATCCGGGAATCCCCGACATGTCCTCCATGCCGCCCAGCCCTCTTTTGCAGACTTCCGCCGCAAGTTCATCAATACTGACTCCGGCACCGGCATATACTTCAACACCGTTTATCACCATGTGACAGTTAAGTCCCGTGGTGTCTATCACCAGTCCCTTAACGCCTTTGTCGCTTATCAGCACGTTGTATCCGCCGCCAAGAACCGTTATCTCAAGTTTTTTCTTTGCGGCAAAGTCAAGCGCCATGGCAAGGTCGCCGTTTGTCTGCACCGCAGCATAAAATTCAGCCGCACCGCCTGTTCTGTAACTGCAATGATCTTTTAAAACAACACCGGTCTGTATCGTCATTTGCTTATCTTTGTACCTTCAAGTGCGTTAATGCATCCGCAGGTGCGATTGTCTGTGTAGCTTGCAGGCAGATTTCTCATCAGTCTTTTGAGCTTTTCGCCTGCTTTTCCCATTTCTGCCACCACTTCGTCAGATGTCAGCTTTTGCGAGGTAGTGCCTGCCGCAAAATTTGTTATTACACTGATATTCGTATAGCAGATCTCTTTCTCTCTGGCGAGTGAGCATTCCGGAAATAGTGTCATCCCCACAAGGTCAGCACCCAACCTGTCAAAAGCGCGTATCTCAGCCGCTGTTTCAAGTCTGGGTCCGTTGGTGCAGATGTATGTACCTGTTCTGCACACAGGAACGTTTGCACGCTCCGCCGCATCGAACATTATCCTGCGGAGGTCTATGCAGAAAGGTTCCGTGAAATCTATGTGGTGTACGTTATTCTCTTCAAAATATGTGTGCCCACGACCGTTAGTCAGGTCTATTGCGTTGTCAGGGATTATTATATCCCCCGGTCTGTAATCTTTGTTTATACCGCCCGTCGCCGTAAAGCTGAAAATAGCTTTAACGCCGATCTGCGCGAATCCGTCGATATTCGCTCTGTAATTTACCAGATGTGGCGGGTATGAATGATTTCTGCCATGCCTGTTCAGAAAATAAAGTTCGAGGTCACCGTATTTGAAAAATCTGTAGTTGTCCGAGGGGTCACCGTATTCAGTAGACACTTTAACTTCTTCAATAAATTCAAAACCTTCGATCTCATAAAGTCCGCTTCCGCCGATTATGCCGATCTTTGTCATGCCTTCTCCATTTTCACAATACGGTCGCACGATTTTGCAATTTCGTCATCGTGAGTGACTATTAATACAGTAATACCATCATTTTTCAGAGAATCAAACATTGATAACACTTCTTCGCTGTTTTTTTTATCCAGACTGCCCGTCGGTTCGTCCGCCAGTATCATCGAAGGTCTGTTCATCAACGCTCTTGCCAGTGCAGTTCTCTGCTGTTCGCCGCCTGAAAGCTGTGAAGGGAAATGTATTTCTCGGTCAGAAAGCCCGAAACGGGCGAGAAGAGATTTCGCATATTCTCTGTTTTCCGCTGTATCTTCACCAGCTATCATAGCCGGCATCATAACGTTTTCAAGTGCCGTAAAATCATCCAGAAGATAATGAAACTGGAACACGAAACCTACCTCACGGTTGCGATATCTGTCCAGTTCTTTACCCTTTTTATCGAATATATTTTCATTCTTAAAGTTGATTATTCCGCTGTCAGCAGAATCAAGTCCGCCGATTATCTGCAATAGGGTGGATTTTCCGGCACCGGACTGCCCGACGATAGCAACACGCTCACCTTGTTCTACTGTCATGTTAAAGTCAGTCAGAACATGAATAGAGGATTCACCCATACCAAATGTTTTGTTAAGATTGATTATTTCAAGCATGGCTCAAGATAGCATAACGATTGAGATACGTCACTTTGTTTCATTGTCACAACTACTACTTTTTGGCGTTTCAGTCATGGTTTGAACATGTTTCTTACACATAAATTCCACATATTCAAGAAATATTGAACAGTATCTCAAAACATAACCGGCAGTAGCAAAGTAAGATGTTCTCAAAAAAGGTACTAATCTGAATAAGGATTGCGTTGCAATTTTATATTGCACAATTCAGTGCGCTTCTAAAAATTTTGCTGTACAGGTGCAAGTTGGTCAAAAAAAAGGCTCACCGCATTGGTGAGCCTTTCTATCTAAATCACGTAGGTGATTAGAAGTTGATTGCAAGACCGTTTTTAACGAGGATGATTCCATCGGGATCATCAACGCCATCAACGTCAAGGTCTACTTTAGCGTAGCCAGCAAGTACATAGTAGCTAAGGTCTTTAGTTATAGCGTAAGTTGCCATTCCATCAAGTTCCCATGCTGTAGCATCTTCAAGGTATTTGTTTGCGCCAGAATCGCTTTTCCAGTTAGATTTAGCATATGCGTATTTAGCCATAACGTTAAGTTTGTCGTTAACGTCATAAGTTGCGTACAGAGCAGTTGTCCAGAAACCAGTCATACCGATACCGTTTTTGTCGCCGAGTGCAAGTTCATCGTCAAGGATGAAAGTAACGTCAAAGTCGTCTCCGAAAGAGTAACCTTGAGTTTCGTCATCGCTTGAAACTGATGCGTAAGCAGTCAGAGCACCAACAGTTGCAGAGCCAAGGTTGTAGTTAGCGTTCAGATAGAAGCCGTATACATCATAGTCTTTGTTGTTGCCAGTACCTTCGTCAGCAAGAGAAGTAGATTTAAGTTGGTATTCAGCTTCTACAGTGAGGGCTCCGAATTTACCGCCGGCAGCAAGGTCGAAATCGATAGTTTTGCTGTCGCCAGAACCTTCATAGTCGCCGTTCTTGGTGCCTGATGATTTGATATCATAGTCAAGTTTAGGAGCAACCATGATACCGCCGAAAGTACCTTTGTAACCGATAGAGTACTTGTCTGCATCGTCATCTTCGCTATCTTTTTTGTTGATGTCGCTGGATTCAGCAGATTTCTGTGTATAAACAGAAAGTTTACCATAAGGAACATCAAAAGTAGCTTTGATACGCATGTTACCTTCAGCGTTGTCACCGAAAGCATATCCCCATGTACCTGAGTTCATAAGACCTGCTTCAAGAAGAATACCGCCGAAGTTGTGACCAAGCCATGCTCTCTGCAGTTCAAAGTTGTCGCCACCAAGACCGTTCTTTGCATAATCTCCGTCTTGAGAGTTAGGACTTCCGTTAGCATATTTGTCATCGACAAATTCGATCATTGATTTGAAGAATGTGTCTTTGTCAGTTTGAACGTTCATCCAAAGATCGAAAGTTTGTTTGTACCAGCTTGCACTTACAGCATCGTCAGAAGCAACAGGAGCACCGTTTTGGTATTCTTGAGTAGGAGTACCAGTGCCGTAGCCAGTGTAAACATGTTCTGAAAGTCCGTTAAGGTTGTAGTTATCGGTATATCTACCGTTAACTTCATAAGAACCGCTGAATTTAATATCAGCTGCGAAAGCTGTAGCTGCGAAAGCTACCATCATGAGAGCCACTAAAAGTTTCCTCATATCATTTCCTCCTGTAGGTTTTACTTTAAAGGTCTTTGGTAACCTTTTGTTCTCTTAGCCTGCGGGATTACCGCTACTATATAATCGTTTTTATGTTACCATGCATATTTCAGCCTGTCAACATCAAAACAACTTTTTTTATACTTTAACCAGCACATAGTTAACCGGAAATGCGTGCTCTGTCAACTGTCGAAACATCCGCGAAAGCTCTTTTTAAACCCAAATCGATTTAAACGCAAGTCAAAAAAATGTGCGTTTTTTGTCAATAACTTCCGCACATTAGATACATATTGCATTAACTATTGGCGTAAACGGGAAATAAGCCGTTAAACTGTCAAACATCCGAACTGTTTTTACACAATCGCCTATATCTATATAAACTTTAGAAAAATGCTTTTTCCTATTTTGTTTCTATATATATCAGTTCCGACTTGTCTCCGCTGAACAAACCGTCCGAAAAATTCCTGAGCATAAACAGGTAGGTTCTGCCGAACTCCTCGTACATGAAATAGTCCACTATGACAGGCTGGAAGACATCTGAGGTCCATACCTGACGAAGTCTTTTACCGTCCCATCCGAATACTGTAAAGTATGATGAACCGTATGCTTTCATCCTGTTCAGCATCTTATATTTTTCGGAGTTTTTCACAACGTATATATTACCGTCGGAGTTAACAAAGACCCTTCCTTTGATATATTTTTTATTTTTCTCCGTTGTGAAGGGGTCGTCTTCTTCCGTTGTCTTGAACTGCTCCAGTTTCTCAAGTTCCATGGTGAAAGAATAAGGGGTCTGTCCGAATTCCTCCACAGAAGTGTATTTTTTTACGGTACCGTTATAAACATCTATTTTGTAATCTTCATTGATATTGAAGACCTCGTCTGTTCCGTCACCGTCGATGTCAGCATATCCGAAGCCGTATACATTGACACCTCTGGCTGGTGAAACAACCTGACCACGTTCATATTTTCCGTCGCGCCATACAAGTTCCTGAACGTTGCCGAGATAGGTTCCGTCCTGACCGATGCGTTGTGCAACTATCTTTTTGATACCTTTCACATATACAGTACGCAGGATATAGGGGATGTTGTCCTCAACCTCTTTGAATTTCTTACCGTCAAACTCAAAAGCTTTTGTTTTGACATACTGGTCGTCGACAACTGTAACGACGAAAATCTCCTCAACACCATTACCGTTCAGATCTGCAACCTCAACGTGCTGGATATCTTTAAGCTTGGCATCTATTGAGCCCGCGGGTTTGAAACCTTTGCCGTCGAATGTATAAAAATCAACAGCCTTCTCCGTTGCAGTCACTATATATATTTTGTCGTCATTTTTAATGTGTCCGACAGCCATACTTTTGTATGCTTTGTCAATAGGGGCTCCTGTGACTATATCCTTTGCGGCATTCATACTCTGACCTTCCTGAGTATCAACATCTGAAAAGTATTTTGAGTAGATGACCGCTTTGTTCACTGAATCCGTTATCTTATACTCGATACCGCCCTCTTCTCTCTGGGTGAAGGTGATGCCAAGCCTTGCTTTGTCTTTTACAACAATGTTGTTAGCCTTGCTTAAGTCCTCACGAAGGAGCACATCCAGACGTTTGGGCATGTCCTCTATATTAACAGTAACGTCAACGGGAGGCGTCACTATTGCAAGATCACCTTTCTGGGGTGCTCTCTGCTGAACGGTCATAACACCTGTTGAGAATTTATCCTGAACGTCGGTGATCTTAAGGTCGCCGACATACAGTTTTTTGTTGCCGAGCACTTCACCGGTTATGGGGTGAATAATGGGTTCGTTCTCTCTGTATACTTTGAGGGTCATGCCGTTATAAACACCCTTGTCTCTGCCGAGGTCGGTGTAAATGGTGCCCTCTTCGGAGTTGACAACGTATCCGGTCATTTTTGCAAACATCACATCTATGTCGCTGACCAGTTTTTCAAATCTGGCAAAAGCCGCCAGAGGAACCATCAGAACCAGAATAAATATCAGTTTCTTCATTAATCTATACCTCGGTTATTCTTTACAGCACATATCTGCTGAGGTCTCTGTCTTTAACGATCTCCGCAAGATGTCCGTCAACGTATGCCGCATCCACGGTAACGTCCTTATTATCTATCTCCGGAGCTTCGTATGAAACTTCCTCAAGCAGTTTTTCAACTATTGTATGCAGTCTTCTTGCGCCGATATTCTCCAGCGAGCGGTTAAGCTCGTCTGCCATCTGCGCGATGCGTTCGATGCCGTCGTCGGTGAACCTGACCTCAACACCGTCAGCGCCGAGAAGCGAGCTGTACTGTTTTGTGAGGCTGTTCTGGGGTTCTTTCAGTATGCGGATGAAATCTTCAGTTGTCAGAGGCTCAAGCTCAACCCTGATGGGGAAACGTCCCTGAAGTTCGGGGATAAGGTCTGTGGGTTTCGCGGTGTGGAAAGCACCAGCCGCGATGAAAAGAATATGGTCTGTGCGCACCATGCCGTATTTAGTGTTCACATTTGAACCTTCGACAATGGGCAGAAGGTCGCGCTGCACTCCTTCGCGGGAGATGTCGCCGCCCTTTGCGCCTGCTGATGCGGATGCGCATATCTTGTCTATCTCATCCAGAAAGATTATGCCGCTCTGCTGCACTCTCTGTCTGGCAACGTCTTTAACGTCGTCCATATCTATAAGGCGTGCCGATTCCTGCATTTCAAGTATGCCGCGCGCCTCGCTTATCTTCATTTTTCTTTTGCGTTTTTTTGCGGGGAAGATGTTTTTCATCATATCGGATATGCCGGAGGTCATGTCCTCCATGCCGATGTTAGTGAACACCTCAACGTTGGGAGCCGCGTCTTCTACGTCCACTTCAACCGTGCGGTCTTCAAGTTCGCCGTCGCGCAGTTTAGTGCGGAATTTTTCGCGAGTTCCGGTTTCCTGCTCTGCGAATCCGGTTGTTGGCGGAATGAGCAGATCGAGAAGTCTCTCCTCTGCATTCAGCTTTGCCTTGTCCATAACGGAAGTTTTTTTCTCATCGCGCACCATGCCGACAGCTATTTCCATCAGGTCGCGAACCATGCTTTCAACATCGCGTCCGACGTATCCCACCTCGGTGTATTTACTCGCTTCAACTTTTATAAAAGGTGATTTTGCCAGCTTTGCCAGCCTGCGCGCCACTTCCGTCTTTCCGACGCCCGTGGGTCCGATTAGAATTATGTTTTTCGGTGCTATTTCTTCCTGAATTGCTTTGGGAAGCTGCATCCTTCTGTATCTGTTTCTGAGAGCGATGGCGACTGCTTTTTTTGCATTATGCTGTCCCACCACATATTTATCGAGTTCTTCAACTATCTTTTTGGGGGTATAGTCTTCCACTAGATCTCCTCAATGGTCAGGTTGTCGTTCGTATATATGCAGATATCCGCAGCTATACGCAGTGCCTTTTCGACAATCTGCAATGCGGAAAGTTCGGTATTTTCAGTGAGTGCTGTCGCTGCCGCCTGTGCATAGGGTCCGCCGGAACCTATAGCCGCAACTCCTTTCTGCGGTTCGACAACATCGCCGTTGCCTGTGATTATGTATAGTTCCTTTCCGTCGGCGACCACCATCATTGCTTCCAGCCTGCGCAGATATCTGTCGGTGCGCCAGTCTTTTGCAAGCTCAACAGCCGCGCGCAAAAGCTGTCCTCCGTGCTGTTCAAGTTTCGCCTCGAACCGCTCCATAAGGGTGAATGCGTCCGCAGTTGACCCTGCAAAACCGCAGAGAACCTTATTGTTATAAACTTTTCTGACCTTCTTTGCATTGTGCTTAAGCACAGTGTTTCCGAATGTCACCTGTCCATCCGCGCCAATGGCGGTTTTTCCGTCTTTTTTTACCGCTACAACGGTTGTGCCTCTGATTTCCATAACAGGGTTTTTACCATTTCCCACTGAACGGGCGCAACAGAAAAATTGTGTTTGCATCGCCGTCTGCATTAATATATTGTGCGGGTATGATAAAAGTATTCATTGTCAAAACACTTGTTAAAATATATCTCTCCACTTTCCGCTATCGACTCAAAGGTTTTGAAGACTTTGAAAAACTGGCTGAAACAAAGCGGATAGTCTTCCTGTTATGGCACAACCAGCTTATGGGTATTGTGGGTTTCCGCAATAAAAAGCATCCGTTTGTCACCATGATATCCAAAAGCAAGGACGGCGATCTCTTCGCCCCTGTTGTGGAAGCGATGGGCAAAAACAAGGTAGTGCGCGCATCATCTTCAAAAGGTGCGGCTTCCGGTACTCTGGAAATGCTCGACCTTATGAACAAAGGCTGGCACGGGGCAATGGCGGCGGACGGCCCGAAAGGCCCCAAATATCAGGTGAAAACGGGCGGTCTGTATCTTGCCAAAAAGGCAGACTGTATCCTTGTCCCCCTGCTGATGGACTGCAAAAGGTTCTGGCGCACGCGGAGCTGGGATAATTTCCTGATACCCAAACCGTTTTCCCGCATAACGCTTATATTTTCTGAACCCATATACGTTTCTGACTCTCTGAACAAAGAGACCACTGCCGCGGAACTTTCCGACGTGCAGAAAAAAATGATGGAAGCAACGAGTGCTGATTGTAAAAATATTTTATAACATAATACTTTTCGTCCTTATTCCTTTTCTGATGCCGATAGGCTATCTTATGGCTTTGAAAAAAAAGGAGGACGGAGACTTCTTCGAGCGTCTGGGGTTTGTCACCTTCCCCGAACCGCCTTCAAAAAGCATCTGGTTCCACTGCGCAAGCGTGGGCGAGGTGCGCAGCCTAAAACTCATCACAGATATGATAAAGTCGGATTTCCCTGACCTTAATATTATAGTAAGCACCACCACAGCCACAGGAAAACAGGAGGCACAGCGTCTCATAACGCCTTATCACGCTTTTCTGCTTCCTATTGAGAACTCGCTGGCAGTGGCGCACATAATTCATTACATGAACGTCAGAGCGCTTATAATCATAGACACGGAACTCTGGTTCAACCTGATAAACTCCGCGGCAAAACACACAAAACTGTTCATGCTGAACGCCAGAATGTCCGACCGCAGCTCAAAGAGCTACGTCCGCTTCCGATTCGTATTCGCACCGCTCCTCAGTAAATTTCAGACAATCTATACGAAAAGCGCAGATGACACCGAAAGGTTCGCCGCCGTGACAGGCAATAAGAAAAACATAGAGACACTGGGCAATATAAAATTTCAGACGCGCAAGCCGAAGCCCGAACCGAAGGAATATGCGTACCTCAACGGACATAAGATATTCTCCGCAGCAAGCACACACAAAGGCGAAGAGGAAATCATTATCGAAGCCTTTAAAAAGAGCGGATACGGCGGTAAACTCGTTATAGCACCCAGACACATGAACCGTGTCGGCGATGTTGTACTCCTAGCAGAAAAGGCGGGACTGACCGTCAGCAGACTGACAGAACAAAATCACGACACGCAGGTCATAGTTTCAGACAAATTCGGAACGCTGGACGAGCTTTACGCTATGTCCGACAGAATATTCGTCGGCGGCTCACTGGACAATACAGGCGGACACAATATTTACGAGGCAGTGATGTTTGAAAAACAGGTCTGCGTGGGTTCCAATATGGCAAATTTCAGAGAAATTTTTATAACGGCATCAAAATATAATGCTGCCGTAACAGTCAGCAGCGCGGACGATATCGCCAGATACATAACGGCACCGCTGACAGAAGCCGACTTCAATGGCTTTTTCAGTGAAATGGACGCACAGCAGGAAGGCATAATGACAAAGATAAAAGAGGCGGTGGCAGATGTATCCGCTGGCTAGACTTCTCTTCGCACTGTCGTCTCTGCTGTCATTCAAAGCACTGCGCCGCACAGGAATGGCACTAGGCACGTTTTATTATCATGTCAGCCCGTCCCGCAGAAAGGTCGCAGAAAAAAACGCGGAAATTATCGGCGTGAAAGATCCGAAGACGGTTGCGAAAAGCTCGTTCAGACACAGCTTCGCAACATTCGCCGAATCAATGTACAACCACAGGATAAAACCGGATATGGCTGACGAAATAGATGTCGAATATGTCGGCGGCGCATCTATCAACACAACCAAGAGCTATTTTCTCATCAGTGCCCACATAGGGTGCTGGGAGCTTTCCGCTATTTTCTTCACAATCCTGTTCGATACAAAATGCGGAGTGATCGGACGGAAGATGAAAGACAGCAGAATAAACGATTTCCTTGTAAGACAAAGAGAAAACGACCGTCTCATCCACATCGGTCACAGATACGTTGCGGAGATGGTGCCTGAACTGCTTGAAAAGGGTATTAACGTCGGCTCCCTGCTGGATCATTCCGCTGTGCAGAAAGACAGTATCTTCGTCCCCTTTTTCGGACTTAACACAACCTTCATTAAAGGAATTCCCATGCTCTCCGTACGCAGAAACACGGACATTCAGCCCGTTTTCCTGATACGCACTAAAAAGTCATACAAGATGGTGATATATCCGAGAATATCCCCGGACATGAGCCTTAAACCGAAGGAGCGCATTTACGACGTTGCGCGCAGGGTAAACGGTGTCTACGAGGATATCATCAGAAAATATCCCGACCAGTGGTATCTGCTCCATAAAAGATTTAAAAAGATAATGGACGAAAACGGAAACGTTACGGACACTTTTTACAAATAAAAGCCGCCCCTTAGGGCGGCTAAAAAAACAATTATTACTGAATTAAAACACTTCCGTATCTGCACAACACTTTACGTTATCTCTTCTTTCCGAAAGTCAGATATACCGCAAGACACACACCTGCAGAAATGCAGGCAAACAAAAGCACCATTAAAGGCGACATAGTGGATATCATGCATAGCTCCTCGCCGCCGGAAAATACCGGACGGCTTCAAAAGAAATAATTGAGACACAAGTTTTTATATTTAATTATATCACTAAAATTTAAAATATTGTTATTTTTATACAGACACACTTGACAAACGGGAAAAATCCTTGAATTACCATTGCAAATGTGCTTTTAATAGAGTTTTCCCGAACAGCGTTCGGCTAAGTGATCTTCAGCCTCATAATTAATGAGACTGCTTCGGGACAAGCCCTCGCAGAGACACATTTTCGTCTTCGCGAGGAGCACTAGCAACGCGGCGATCTCACTATTGCGCTGATACGCCGGACAATGTTCAGAACTCATCTTTTAGGAGTAAAAAATGTCCGCAATTTTTCAGAACTACGCACGGTATCCTCTGACATTCGTCAAAGGCGAAGGAGCAAGGCTTACCGAGGCAGACGGCAGATCATTTCTGGATTTCGGGTGCGGAATTTCCGTGGTGAACCTCGGACACTGCCACCCGCATGTAACAAAAGCCATTCAAAAACAGGCAGAGACGCTGATACACACGTCGAACCTGTATCACAACCCTATTCAGGAACAGCTCGCGGACAGGCTGAACCGATGTGGTTTCGGTGGCGATGTTTTCTTCTGCAACTCAGGCGCCGAGGCAAACGAAGCGGCGCTTAAAATAGCAAGGATATACGGCAATAAAAAGTACGAAGGAAAGAGAAACAGAGTAATAACCCTGCAAAACTCGTTCCACGGCAGAACCTACATGACCCTTTCCGCCACAGGACAGGAAAAGGTTAAAAAAGGCTTCGAGCCTACAATGGACTGCTTTGTCCACATCAAACAAAACGACTTCGGCGAGTTTCTCAGCGAGGTCAAAAAGGGCGACGTGGCGGCTGTCATGCTTGAGCTTATACAGGGCGAAGGCGGTCTGGAACTAATTTCCAGAGACTTCCTTGTGGAGGTTTCAGAGTACTGCGCGAAATACGACATCCTGCTCATTCTCGACGAGATACAGACAGGGTTCGGACGCACAGGCGATATCTTCGCGTATAAGCATTTCGGCATCACGCCGGACATCATAACAATGGCGAAGGGCATCGCAAACGGTATCCCTATGGGCGCTGTTATGGCGAAACATGAAATTGCGGAATACCTTTCCGCAGGCACACACGGAAGCACCTTCGGCGGCGGCTACCTTGCATGTGCCGCGGCGATGGCTGTTCTTGATGTTATGACGGAAAAAGGCTTCATGCAGGACGTACGCGAAAAAGGCGACTATTTTCTCGGCAAACTGAACGAAATATTCTACCAGACCGAGGTGACCGTTCACGGACTCGCCCTTATGTCAGGCATAAAGGTTCCCGGCAGACAGAAGGAATTCATTGAAAAATGCATGAACAACGGACTTATCGTCATTCCGGCAGGAAACGACGTAATAAGGATATATCCGCCCCTTACGATAACATACGAAGAGCTTGACGAAGGTCTTGCCCTCATTAAGAAATCTGCGTCCGAAATGGGTATAGGTGAATGATATGAAAAGAGATTTTTTAACACTGAGAGACTGGAGCGCAGAAGACCTTAAAGAGATGATACAGACCGCGATCAGACTGAAAGCGGAAAACAGAAACAACGTACGCCATCACCATCTGGAAGGCAAAAAACTGGCGATGATCTTTGAAAAACCCTCAACAAGGACAAGGGTCTCCTTTGAAACCGGCATGTACGAGCTGGGCGGCTATCCGCTTTACCTCAGCTCAAACGATATACAGCTCGGCAGAGGAGAAACCATCAAAGATACCGCACGCACTCTTTCCAGATACGTCGACGGCATCATGATAAGAACCAAGGGACACGAGATAATCGAAGAACTGGCAGAATATGCATCAGTTCCCGTTATCAACGGTCTCACGGACGACTTCCACCCCTGTCAGGTGATGGCAGACCTCCAGACCATCTATGAATACAAACATTCATACGATGTCAAAGTAGCGTTTATCGGTGACGGGAACAACATGGCTCAGTCATGGCTTTACGGTGCGGCAAAATTCGGCATAGATATCAGCGTGGCATCTCCCGAAGGCTACGAATGTAAAAAGCACGTTTATGACGAAGCGAGGAAGACAGCGGAAACCACCGGTGCTAAAATAGAACTGGTGCGCGATCCCTACGACGCCGTTAAAGGTGCGGACTTCATCTACACCGACGTGTGGGCAAGCATGGGACAGGAAGCCGAAAAAGAAGCGCGCAAAAAGATATTCAAAGACTATCAGGTCAACGCGGCTCTTATGGCTGCGACAGGAAAAGAGACTCTGTTCATGCACTGTCTGCCCGCGTACAGAGGGCTTGAGGTGACAGAGGACGTTCTTGAAGGGAAAAGCTCTATAATCTGGGATGAGGCGGAGAACAGACTCCATGCCCAGAAAGCCGTCATGCTCAAGGTGATGGGAGACAAGTAAATACAGACTGCCGCACCTGCGGCAATCTAAGGACATATACAAATTTTCGGAGGGACAAAATGGCAAAAGATAAAGTTGTTCTCGCCTATTCCGGCGGTCTGGACACATCCGTTATCCTGAAATGGCTCCAGCTTAAGGGTTATGACGTTGTAGCATACGTTGCAGACCTCGGTCAGCTTCCCGATGTTGAAGCCATCAAAGAAAAAGCTATGAAATCCGGCGCAGTGGATTTCTATGCACTCGACCTTAAAGAAGAATTCGTAAAAGACTTCGTTTTTGAAGCGGTAAAATTCAACGCAGTTTACGAAGGCAGATACCTGCTCGGCACTTCTCTTGCACGTCCCATCATCGCAAAGGGAATGGTTGAAGTGGCAGAGAAAACAGGCGCGAAATTCCTTGCGCACGGCGCAACAGGCAAAGGAAACGACCAGGTTCGTTTCGAGCTTACAGCCGCTGCCCTGAACCCCGAACTGAAAACCATAGTTCCGTGGAGAATGCCTGAATTCTTTAACGTTATTAAAGGACGTAAAGAAGCCATGGACTTCGCACAGGAACACGGAATCCCCGTTAAGGCGACTTCTGACAAGCCATGGAGCTCCGACGACAACCTGCTCCACATAAGCTTTGAAGCGGGTATCCTCGAAGACCCGTCAAAACGCCCGCCGGCAGACATGTTTGAATACACTGTCGATCCGAAAAACGCCCCCGACGAAGCGGAAATCATCGAGCTTAAATTTGAGAAGGGCGTGGCTGTCAAACTGAACGGCAAAAAATACTCTCCGGCAGAAATGCTGAAAGAGCTTAACAAAATAGGCGGAAAACACGGCATCGGACGTATAGATATGGTTGAAAGCAGATATGTGGGAATGAAATCCCGCGGTGTGTATGAAACACCCGGCGGCACCATCCTTTACGCTGCACACCGCGACCTTGAGGCGCTTACGCTGGACGGCGCAACCATCAACCTTAAAGAAACCCTTATGCCGAGATTCGCAACTCTGGTATACAACGGTTACTGGTACAGCCCAGAAATGGACTGCCTGCGCGCTCTGCTTGACGAAAGCCAGAAGTTTGTAACAGGCAAAGTCCGTCTCGAACTGTACAAAGGCAACATTACTTGCATCGGACGCGAATCCAAATACTCGCTGTACAACCAGCTTGTGGTTTCCATGGAAGACGACGCGGGCGCATACAACCAGACAGACGCAGTGGGCTTCATCAAGCTCCACGCGCTTCCTCTGAAAGCCCACGCCGCCAGAGCAAAGAAATAACGGAGAAAAGCTAATGTATTTTCAGGACGTCATACTGAAACTTCAAAGATTTTGGGCTGATCAGGGCTGTATAGTGTATCAGCCATACGACATAGAGGTGGGTGCGGGTACATTCAACCCCGCAACATTCCTGCGCTGTCTGGGACCTGAACCATGGAACGTTTGTTATGTGGAACCCAGCCGCAGACCCACAGACGGCAGATACGGGGAAAACCCCAACAGACTCCAGCACTACTATCAGTTTCAGGTGATCCTGAAACCTTCACCCGATAATATTCAGGAACTCTATCTTGAGTCTCTGAAACAGCTCGGCATAGACAAGACAGAACACGACATCCGCTTCGTTGAGGACGACTGGGAATCCCCCACCCTCGGCGCGTGGGGTCTTGGCTGGGAGGTCTGGCTGGACGGTATGGAGATCACCCAGTTCACCTATTTCCAGCAGGCGGGCGGTATCGACCTGAAACCAGTTTCAGGCGAGATAACCTACGGTCTTGAACGTATCACCATGTACCTTCAGGGCGTTGAGTCCGTCTATGACCTTAAGTGGAACGAAAAGATAACCTACAGAGACGTTTACCACGCCAATGAGGTTCAGTATTCCGCCCACAACTTTGAACATGCCGACACGGACATGCTTTTCAAGCTTTTCGACATGTACGAAAACGAATGCAAGAGGCTGAACGGAGTGAACCTGCCCCTTCCGGCATACGACTACTGCCTGAAATGCAGCCACACTTTCAACCTTCTGGATGCCAGAAGCGCAATATCCGTCACCGAACGCACAGGCTATATTGCCCGCGTGCGTTATCTGGCAAAGATATGCGCTGAAAACTATCTGAAACACAGAGAGGAACTCGGTTTTCCTCTTCTGGGAAGATAACAGTCACACACGGGACTGCCGGAAACGGCGGTCCCTTTTTAAGATTATGAAATATTTAATAATTCTGCTCCTCTGTTTCTCAACAGCACACGCATACGAAATTCAGCAATCGGACGTCCTTAAAAAGATTGCCGCTCCCTATAACGCAGCGATAGCTTTCTATCCGGCATCAAAAAACATTCTATACGTTTCAGATATTGCAAAAGCCGCAACCGAAACACTCCCCGCCAGCACGTTTAAAGTTCCCCACGCTCTCGCGGCACTGGATTCAGGTATTATCAAGCCTGACGAAGTATTCAAATGGGACGGTAAAAATCGCGGCAGAGATGAATTGGATCGGGATATGACCCTGAACGAAGCCATAAAAGTCAGTGCCGTGTGGGTGTTTGAAGAGGTCGGAAAAAGGCTCGGACAGGATGTGCTGAACGTATACGTTTCGGCTTTCAACTACGGCAATAAAGATATATCGGGCGATTATCCTTTCTGGCTCATCGGTAATTTGAGAATAAGCCCCGTTGAGGAGATAGATTTCCTGCAGAAATTCAACACGAATTATTTCCGTCTGAATCAGACGGCGGTCAGATACGTTCAGGATGCGATGCTTTCCGGCAGTTTTAAAGGCTGTACGCAATACGCAAAAACAGGCTGGGCAACAAAAGACGGTTCCGGCTGGTATGTGGGATATTACGAATGTCCGGATGAAACCTATTACTTCGCTGTGCGCGTCGCAATAGATTCACCCGAACAATTGAAATTACGTCAGCAGCTTGCCGAACAGGCAGCGGATGTTTTTATAGATCAGTGAATATCCTCGCCTGTTGTGGCGGCGGAAAGTGTACAGTGTTTCAGTCCCTTAACCGATTTAAGCGCGTTATGGAAAGCCTGTATCCTTGAGGCAAGTCCTTTCAGGATAAGAACCTCCATGCAGTTGTGATGGTCAAGGTGGACGTGCTGCGTGCAGACCACAAGCTCACCGAAATCATGCTGGATATCCGTAAGTTTCTGCATAACGCCCGCTTTGTGGTGGTCGTAAACCATGCTTATGGTAGCGGCAACGTCAGTGTTCTCCGTCAGCCATTCATTTTCTATGAGCGCCTTGCGCATTATACTTTTGACACCCTCCGAACGGGTGGGATAGCCGTTATCCGCAAGGAATTTCTCAAACTGCTCCAGAAGCGGTTCATCTATGGATACCGTAATTCTTGTAACATTAGGCATAAAACACCTCAGATTAAAACATAAGCCAGCATATCATATTTCGTTCAGTTTTGAAACTGCCTATATCAGTGACGGGTTCCGCCCAGTTTTTTGATCTGTTTCACAGTCTTTGACAACTTTTTATCCCTGACTTTCCGCTCTGATTCGTTCTTCGCCGCCGACTCTTTTTTCAGCTTATGCATACCGGCAAGTCTTTCAGCACTCAGCGCACCGGACGCCACAGCCGCAAGAACTGCACAATCCGGCTCGCCAGTGTGCGTGCAGTCGGAAAAACGGCACATTTTCGCATATTTTGCTATGTCGTCGAACACCTCTTCAACGGCACCAGCATCACCGCCAATCCCAACCTCACGAATCCCAGGCGTGTCTATGAAAGAATATCCTTTTCCGGTCTCTATGAAGTGTCTGGCAGTTGTCGTATGTTTGCCTTTTCCGTCGCTCTCGCGCACGGCGGACGTTTCAAAGTCTGTATTGCAAAATGCATTGAGCAGACTTGATTTTCCGGCGCCGGAAAGTCCTGCAAGACAGATTATATCCCCTTCCGAAAAATAAGCGGAAAGCTCACCGATACCCTCGCCGGTGACGGTACTGGTACAAAACACGGGAATATCCGCCGCTTCTTTGACCTCGCTCTCTGCAACGGCAGCGTCCACAGGATTCACAAGGTCGCACTTGGTCAGCGCCACAACAGGCTGTATCCCTGCCGACGCGGCAAGCACCAGAAAGCGCTCCAGTCTGCGGATGCTGAATCCGGCTCCCATCGCCATCACTATGAGCAGATGTGTTGCGTTCGCCGCCAGAACCTGCATCCCAGCGCCGCCAGAAGGACTGCTTCTTTTCAGCTCCGTTTTACGAGGCTCTATGCTCTCTATAACGTATCCGTCGGAACAGACGACCATATCACCAACAACAGGGAGGCTTTCTGCGGTATTTCTTAATTTGCCGGAAAGCACCGCACGGTATCCGCCCTTAAGTTCATAAATTTCTCTGGATGCAAAGATAACTCTGAATCTATCGTTCATTTCCATTCTCCGTATTTTTAAGTCAGTGGTATTGTTAAGGTTTTGAGAAACGGACGAAAAGGCACAAAAGACCCTCTGATCTTTTAAACCTATGTCCGCATTAAGCAATCGGATTTTTGGAAATGTTTGTAAACAAAAAACACCTTTTTTCTGTCAATACAGGATAGAATAAGTGTATAATCGCATACATTCAAAATCAAGGAGATTTTTATGGAAAAAACCGGCATCGTAACCATGAAAGGCAATCCCATGACACTCGTCGGCGGCGAAGTGAAGGTCGGCGATAAAGCGCCCGATTTTACAGTAGTCTCCCAGACACTCGCTCCCGTATCACTTAAAGACTATGCGGGCAAAACGAAAGTTATCAGCGTTACCCCTTCTCTGGACACTCCCGTCTGTGATTTCCAACTCCGCAGACTTAACACAGAAGTAGCGTCAATGGGCGACGACATTGTTATGCTGAACATCAGCATGGATCTTCCGTTCGCAATCAAAAGATTCTGCACAGTCGCCGAAATTGACAAGGCTGTGGCTCTCAGCGACCACAAAGAAGCTTCCTTCGGAACAGCTTTCGGCGTTCTGATAAAAGAACTGCGTCTGCTCGCACGCGCCGTTTTCGTCGTGGACAAAAACGATGTTGTGACCTATGCGGAAATTGTTCCCGAAGCTACAAACGCTCCCGATTACGAAAAACTGACCGCTTTTATAAAGAAATAAAGAGAAGGGGCGCGAGCCCCTTTTTCATGCTGTAAACGTAGTTTCTATATCCATTTTGCCGCTGTCAAAGGCAAAGGTGGAGTCATAATGCTCCTTGCCGTCGAACAGGTCGGCGTATTCTTTCAGCAGGGCGTCTATCTCTTTCTTGCTGTCGGCATTCTCATACTTAATCTGGAACTCTATGGCTCTTTCAAACTTCGGCATTTCAGATGCCAGCCCGATAAAAGTCTTCATCTTGTCTGAAAGATCCGTATTATTCTCAAAAAGCTCCTGAATCTCGCCGATATCGTCCCTGTCACCCGTAACTTTCAGACTGCCATCCGAACCAACGGTGAAAGTGACCGCCTCATCAGTGCTGATGCCCGCCCTCTTGAAAGCATCGTTGATCTGATCTTCCATATAGGCGGAAATTTCCTCCACATTCTGACGCGTGGGCAGAAGGGGCTGATCAACGGAAAGGGTACTTCCTTCCGCCGCCGCATTGAACAGATCCACAGCAGATGTGTCGGACATGTTCATCATCATTAACGTAAAATCCACTTGTTCAGAAACAGTTGACGGTTTTTTGAACTGAACGTTCCCGTCGTTTTCAGTTTCTTTAACACTCCATATACTGTTCATAATTGCACCTCGTATACAGAATGTCAGCAAATTATGTGCTAATTACTTCAGATCGTAGAGCATTGCCTCGCGCAGTTCCTGTGCCGCCTCATCGCTTTTCAGAAGTTCCACCAGAGTAAAGGCAAATTCCGGCGCTGTTGCAGGTCCGCGGCTGGTTATAATGTGTTCGTCAACCACAACCTCTGCCACCTGATAGTCGCATACCTGTTCAACAATGCCTTTGTATGCCGGATAACAGGTCATCATGCAGTCTTTTATCAGCCCGCTCTTTGCAAGTATATAGGGCGCCGCACATATGGCAGCTATAAATTTTTCCTCGCGGTTATATTTTTCAACGATATTTCTGACCTGCTCATTCCCGTCTATGTTCTTAGCACCGAGAGACCCGCCCGGCAAAACTATCATGTCATAATCATCTGAATCTATTTTGGAAATCTCAGTATCCGCCTGAACACACATCCCTCTGGCACTCTCAACAAGTCCCGCTTTCAGTGAACATGTAACAGTATCTATCTCCGCTCGGCGAAGTATATCAATGACCGTCACCGCTTCTATCTCTTCAAATCCGTCTGCAAGAATAACAAGTACTTTTTTCATATCTCACCTCACAGCATAAAATAACATGAAAACGACCTCGAACTCTATTGAATTAAACCAGGAAATCAATTAAAATCGCTGAAAGTTTCTACGGAGATCAGTGTGAAAAAAATCTGTCTCAACCCCGCCGATATGCCCAAAAAATTGAAGAATCCGTCTGAAGTGAGCATGTGATGAATATACTCCTGCATCAGTGCTGCGGCCCCTGTTCCGTTTACCCTGTGGAAATATTAAAGGGCATGGGACACAGCATCGCGGGTTACTGGTTCAACCCGAACATCCACCCCGTGACCGAATATTTCAAGAGATTTGAGACTCTCGCACAGTTTAACAGAGAGGAGAATATCCCTCTGTTCGCCGACAATGTATACGGTGTTCAGGAGTTCACAAAGAACGTTGCCCAGGACATAGCGAATCGTTGCGCATATTGCTACGCCATTCGGCTGGAAGCTGCTGCAAAAAAAGCAAAAGAGGAAGGTTTCCACGCGTTCACCAGCACCCTGTTCTACAGCAGGTACCAGAACCACGAACTCATGAAAAAAATCGCTCAGGAAATATCCATGCGTTTTGCCATAGATTTTTTCTATCATGACTTCCGCGAAGGGTGGCAGAAAGGCATAGACTGCTCAAAGGAACGCAACATGTACCGACAGCCCTACTGCGGGTGCATATACAGTGAAGAGGACCGATATATCAGACAGATAAATAAAAAGATAAACTCAATAACGTCACACTCTTAGTTAACTAATTAATATCCATTGTTCGTTCAAATATTTTCCGTTTGACAATATAATTGTATATATGACATTATTATTAAACATAGTTCGGCAATTTATTTTTCACCATTGCTGAATATTCATACACAACCTACGCCTCTTTTTTTATTGATAAACGTTTTTAAGACGTTCGCACCGGATATTTTGATTTGGAGGCAAAAATGAGCAGTTTCACACGCAGGATAAGCGTGTCCGCGCAGCTTCTGCTGCCTATCACGTTTATCTCTATTCTTATCTTTGCGGTCATAATAATGATGACGCGCTACTACAACAATATTAATGCCGAAGGTATAGCCCAGATGCGTTCGGCAGAAATGAACCGCATTCTCAAGTATTACGTCGCAGAAGTGCTTGCCAGCGATGTTACAGAAAGTGCAAAATATTCGCAGATAAGTAAATTTGTGGATTCAAACAAACTGGGTGAAAACGGATATTTCTTCATTATGGACGAAACCGGCAACGTTTTATTTCATGTTAATCACCAGCTTATCGGCACCAGTATAACCAATTATGATTTCATAAAAACCATGCTGGAAAACAAAAACGGCTCCATAACATATGATTTCAACGGCAAAACAAAGGTTGTGGACTATTCCAACCTGCCGGACAATAAGTGGATACTCGCCGCAGGATATGAGGTCAATGAACTCTTTGCATCATTCCGCATGGTTGAGAGGAACATCGCCCTAATCAGCATCGGCGGACTTATGGTTCTTCTCCTTTCGACTGCTCTTACAGTCAGGCTGTTCAAAGGAAACATTGAAAAAATGCTGAGTTCTTTCGTAAGCGTTGCCAAAGGCGACCTGAAATACACCGGAACACACGGATTCAGCTCCTGCTGTTCCGACCACATGCACTGCAACGACAAGAACTGCTCCGCATACGGAATTCAGGGTGAACCGTGTTATCTGACCGTCGGAAGCGAGGCACCGAACTTCGGCATGGAAATTCAATGTGAAAAGCTGAAAAACGGGGAATTAAAATCATGCGACGACTGCAGTTACTATGCGAAAGAACTCAAATCCGGTAATGAATTTTCAAAACTCACTCAATATAATTCGGCAATGCTCATTAAACTAGCCCGCTCTCTGAAAAGCATCAGAGAGACAGCGGATAAACTGAATCTCGGTTCCACAACGCTTTCATCTTCCACAGAAGAGCTTGGCGCAAACATAACCCAGCAGAATCAGGAAGTTTCCCAGATATCAACAGCCATGCACCAGATCAACGCAGGCGTTGAGGACGTTGCGGCGAAAGTGACCGAAACTGAAAATCTGGCAAAACAGAGCCGTGAATATGCCGAAAACTCCGAACATAAGACACAGGAGGGCGAAAAACTGGCAGGGGAAATGGTCATATCAAGTAAATCGCTCATAGATAATATAAATACCCTGAAAAGCAACTCGGAATCCATGTACGATATACTGGGACTGATAAACGATATCGCCGACCAGACCAACCTGCTTTCCCTTAACGCCGCAATAGAAGCGGCAAGAGCGGGCGAAGCCGGCAGAGGTTTCGCAGTTGTCGCGGACGAAGTGCGTAAGCTGGCGGAAAGAACGGTATCGTCCGTAAAAGAAATATCAGACATAATCAACCAGAACAACAAACAGGTCGAAAGCGCAGTTAAAAACGTTGAAAAGAACATCAACATGATAAGCGGCATCTCGGATTTCATGGGCAACCTGAAAGAGATGGCTCAGCTTACGAAAAATAACTCAATCCTGACATCTGACAACATATCGCAGGTTGTTTCCGCTGTACAGGAACAGGCGGCGGCAATTTCCCAGATGGAACAGGCGATACAGAACGTTTCCGTGGGCATAGACGAAATAACTCAGGCAACGTCGGTTCTGGCGGAGATGAGTACGGAACTCAGCACCGACGGGCATGTGCTTGAGGAAGAAACAGGTCGCTACAAATATTCCTGATAAAAATATCAACGACTATGGAGGGTTGGTGTTTTTCACCAGCCCTTTTTTTTCGCCTCTTTTTTATCTCTGCTGTTTATGCTAAGATATTTTTTTATACTTTAATACGGAAGGGTACATGAAAAGAATACTTGTCACCGGCGGCTCCGGTTTCCTTGGCAGCCATCTTTGCGACAGACTCCTTAAAGACGGACACGAGGTTCTGTGTGTAGACAACTTCTTCACCGGAAGAAGGGATAACGTAAAACATCTTCTAGATAATAAAAACTTTGAAATTCTCCGCCACGACATCACTTTCCCGCTCTATGTGGAAGTGGACGAGATATACAACCTTGCCTGCCCTGCAAGCCCTGTGCATTACCAGTTTGACCCGGTACAGACAACCAAAACGTCTGTAATGGGTGCCATAAACATGCTGGGTCTTGCCAAAAGACTCAAGGTAAGGATATTTCAGGCTTCAACTTCAGAAGTATACGGCGATCCGGAAATTCACCCCCAGCCTGAAACGTATCGCGGCGCTGTAAACCCCATAGGCATCAGAGCGTGCTACGACGAAGGAAAACGCTGTGCGGAAACTCTCTTTTTCGATTATAACCGCCAGCACAAAGTTGACATAAAAGTTGTGCGCATCTTCAACACCTATGGTCCCAGAATGCACCCCAACGACGGACGAGTGGTGAGCAATTTCATCGTTCAGGCACTCAAAAATGAGGACATAACAATATACGGAACCGGAAGCCAGACAAGAAGCTTCTGCTTTTGCGACGACCTCATCGAAGGTTTCATCCGTATGATGAACTCAAGAGAGGGCTTGACCGGACCCGTTAACCTCGGTAACCCAGGCGAGTTTACAATTTTACAACTTGCGCAGAAGGTCATAGATATGGTAGGCAGCAAGAGCAAGCTCGTATTCCAGCCTCTGCCGCAGGATGACCCCATGCAGAGAAAGCCAGATATCACCCTTGCGAAAACGGAGCTGAATTGGGAACCGAAGGTACAGCTTGAGGAAGGACTTAAACACACAATAAAGTATTTTGAAGAACTCTTGAGAAAACAAGGAGACATTAAATGAATATTTCTGTTATAGGGACAGGATATGTCGGACTGGTCACAGGGGCATGTTTTGCGGAAATGGGCAACAGAGTCATCTGTGTCGATATTGACGAAAAAAAAGATTAAAACCTCAAAAACGGGATAATCCCGATATATGAACCGGGACTTGACACCATCGTTCTGAACAATGTGAAATCAGGCGACCTCTCTTTCACCACAAAGATTGAAGAGGCACTTGTAAAATCGAACATCTGCTTCATCGCCGTGGGAACACCCATGGGGGAAGACGGAAGCGCCGATCTTCAATACGTCCTGCGCGTTGCGGACAGCATCGGTCAGTACATGGATAAACACATGTACATCATAGACAAATCAACCGTTCCAGTCGGCACGGCGGACAAAGTGCGCGAAACCGTTTCCGCTGCGCTGAAAAAACGCGGAAGCAGCCTGACTTTCGATGTTATATCAAACCCCGAATTCCTTAAAGAGGGCGCGGCGGTATCGGACTTTATGAAACCCGACAGAGTTGTTGTCGGTGCAGACAGCAACGAAGCGCTTGATGTTATGCGCGAACTCTACGCACCCTTCACAGTCAACCACGAAAGATTCATCGACATGGACATCCGTTCCGCGGAAATGACAAAATATGCGGCAAACGCAATGCTCGCAACAAAGATATCCTTCATCAACGAGATATCAAACATATGCGAAAAAGTGGGCGCAGACGTTAACAAAGTGCGACGCGGCATAGGCAGCGATTCCAGAATCGGCTACAGCTTCATCTATCCCGGATGCGGATACGGCGGCAGCTGTTTCCCCAAAGACGTACAGGCGCTCATACGCACTGCGAAGAACAACGGGTATGAACCCAAGATACTCAATGCTGTCGAAGACGTGAACTACGCTCAGAAAAAGGTCATAGTTCAGAAGGTCATCAAACGTTTCGGAAGCGACCTTAAAGGTAAAACATTCGCCGTTTGGGGTCTCTCTTTCAAACCGGAAACAGACGACATGCGTGAGGCAGCTTCAATCACCATTATCAACGAACTGACCGCTCTGGGTGCAAAGATAAAAGCATACGATCCCAAAGCTATTCATGAGGCTAAGGTATGCTATCTGAAAGGCAACGACGCGGTTGAATATGTTGACAGCAAATATACAGCTCTTCAGGGTGCCGACGCCATGATACTCATAACCGAGTGGAAAGAGTTCAGAAGCCCCGATTTTGAAGAAATAAAAAAATCACTCATAAACCCCGTTATCTTCGACGGACGCAACCAGTACAAAAAAGAGAAACTGGCGGAGAATGGGTTTGAGTATTACCAGATAGGCGTATAAAACCTTGCAGACAAACGATATTGCAAGATTTCTAATAATTACGGGTATAGTAATCGCGGCGGCAGGAGCAGTGGTGCTCCTGCTGTCAAAATTTGGCGGTATAAATCTGGGCAGGCTCCCCGGAGATATCAACATCCGCAGGGAGAATTTCTCCTTCCATTTCCCCATAGTTACTTCGATAGTCGTGAGCGTGATCATTACCATCATACTGAACCTGTTTTTCAGAAAATAACCTTTCAATAATAAAAGATTCCTGTTAGTTTATAACTATGAAGTCATATAGAAAGGAATTATGGTTCAACACGTCCGCAAGGATGGAATTTGTGAACATAACCCGCGATGTGGAGGAATGCCTCCGCGAAAGCGGTATTAAAGAGGGGCTGTGTCTGGTGAACGCCATGCACATCACCGCATCGGTCTTTATAAACGATAATGAGTCAGGACTCCATCAGGACTATAAGGACTGGTTGGAAAAACTGGCTCCCCACGAACCCTTAAGCCTTTACAGACACAACCGCACCGGCGAAGACAACGGGGACGCACACCACAAACGCCAGATAATGGGACGCGAGGTCGTAGTCGCTGTTACTGAGGGAAAGCTTGATTTCGGACCGTGGGAGAGCATCTTCTACGGCGAGTTTGACGGCAGAAGAAAGAAAAGAGTTCTTGTTAAGATAATCGGGGAATAGATGCTATTACACATTTCACACAACGATTTGGACGGCGTTACATGCGGCGTTCTCACAAAAAAATTTCTGCGGGAAGTTGACAACATTTTTTGTAATTATAACGAGATAGACCAGATACTCGCGGAGGTTAATACCTCCGAGTACGAAAGAATACTCATAACCGATATGTCACCCGGCAAGCGGGCTTTTGAAAGACTTCTGGGCGAAATAGAGATGATAATCATCGACCACCACGAATCCTCCGTATGGCTCACAGAAATGACCGAGTGTGTCCATAACATTAAAAAATCCGCAACTCTGCTTACTTTTGAATGGCTGAAAGACATGGGAAAGGATGTTGAACCATACAGAGAACTTGCGGAGTGCGTAAACGATTTTGATATGTGGCACCTGAAACGCAAGGACAGTCTACAGATGAATATGCTGTTCATGAAACTGGGCGTTGAGCGTTATATGGAAAGATTCTCCCGCAGACCGTACAACGGGTTCAACAGCGACGAACAGATTATAGTTGAACTTGAGACTGAACGCAGAGATAAATATATCCACTCCGCATCAAAATCCGGATTTTCCATGAAAGATATACAAGGGCTGGATTTCTTCGTTGTTTTTGCGGAAGAATACAGCTCGGAACTCGGCAACCATATAATAAAAGACCTTGAAATGGATTACGTCATTATCATAAATATGCAGAGGCGCAAGGTGTCTCTCCGTTCCCGCCCCGCTGTGGACGTGCGGAAACTGGCGGAACAGAACGGCGGAGGCGGACATAAGAACGCAGCCGGATTTTCGTTCGATTTCGATTTCGGCACAATGGATTTCCTCCACGAAATAGGAGTAATACATGAAGGCTGAATTTATAACTTCTGCGAAAGAACCTAAAGGTTACCCTCTGACGGAATTTCCTGAAGTCGCATTCTGCGGGCGAAGCAACGTAGGCAAATCCAGCATGATAAACACACTGCTAGGAACCCGCAAACTGGTAAAGGTCGGCAAAACACCCGGTAAAACCCGTCTGGTTAACTTTTTTCTTGTGCAGGACAGCATTATGCTGGTTGACCTGCCCGGCTACGGTTATGCGAAGGTTTCCAAAGAAGAAAAAAAGCAATGGGCGGAAACTATTGAAAACTACCTCACAGAACGCCGTCAGCTTACCACCTGCGTACTCATTCTTGATATACGCCGCGACCCCAACGAGGACGACCTTGGAATGCTGTTCTGGTTCAGCCACTACAATATCAGAACAATAATCGCACTGACAAAGTGCGACAAACTGTCAAACAACCAGAACGCAAGCAGACTCGCAGCCATCAGCAAACAGCTTAATCTGCCACGTGAATCCTTTGTGCTTTTCAGCTCACTCACAGGAAAAGGAAAAGATGATGTTTGGAAGAAAATACAGGAAGTTATGGCTTAAACTATTTTCAATACTCGCCATATTTGTCTCCCTGTTCGTATATACAAACCTGAAGGCGGACATAAAGGAATATGAATCCACAGTGTCTATCCTGACCAATGAAGAACTGCTCCCAGTGTTCGTACACGACATATCGAACGCTAAACAGTCCATCTATATGGCTATATACATGTTCAAAACGTCGGATTTCAAACCCGGCGACACCGAGATAATCAAGCAGGCACTCATAAAAGCGGCGAAAAGCGGTGTGAAAGTTTACGTCGTAATGGATGATTCCAACAGCAAAGACATCACGGGAAAAATAAACCGCGAAACGGGAGACGAGCTGAAACAAGCGGGAATAAAAGTGGTCTACGACTCGAAAAAGAAACGTCTTCATGCCAAAACCACCGTAATTGATGGTAAAATAACCTATATAGGCAGTCACAACTACACTGTGAGTGCCATGAAATATAACGACGAGATAACCGCCAGAATCGTATCCGACGGTGCATCTGCCGAAACAACAGAGTATATCAAATCCATCAAAAGAGGAGAAAAATGAAAGTTTTTTTGCTTGCGATGTTTTCAGCCGTACTTTGCGTATCCTGCGGTTCCGAACCGAAAACTCCTGCCGATGAACTGTTTCTTTCCAAATGTTCAAGATGTCACGGCTCACAGCTTGCACTGGAAAAGAAAAAGACTTATGAACAGTGGCTTGACACCATCAAAAGGATGGAAAATTTCGGATTGGAAATAAGCGGCGGCGAAAGAAAATCCATCGCAAAATATCTGGTGGAAAAGAAAAAGAACTAAGCCTCCATCGAACGTATTTTTCTTCCGTTACCGACAAAAGTGCCGCATGTGAAAAGAGTTCCCGCTATGCCTGCCAGTCCGAAAATGATAAAAACCGACTCTACTCCAAACCATTTGTGTCCGAGCAATATGCCACCGATAAATGACGAAACGGCGAAACTGATATTGATGCATGTATTATACATCCCCAGCACATAAGCTTCGTTGCCCTTTGATATCCCTACTGTAAGCGCTATTGACGATGTCTTTGAAAGTGAAGAGAAAAAACCGACCCCTGCCATAAGCGTCCAGAACAGGACATCAGATGCGGAAAAGACCAGCACAACAATCAGAAGCGACACCGCAAGCGAAGAAACCGTCATGATAAGCAGTTTGTCGTATCTGTCGGTCAGATACCCGCACAAAGGCATACATAGAGCTGAAATCGCGCACATGACCGCCATGGCTAGTCCGATTCTGTCAGCTGTCATATTAAACGACGCAGACAGGAATACTGGAAGAAAAACAGAAACGGCTGAAATACCGAAAGTGCGTGTAAAAATGTATATCATCATACTTTTGTGTGCCGAAGAAAGTTCACACGGAACAGGTCTTCTTTCCTGTACGCTGTCATCCGTAAATAATGAAGCAACAATTGCGGCTGTGTTCACCGCCGCAACAAAGGCAAAAAGAGCGCTCGCACCGTATCTTTCAGCTATAAACCCGCCTATCGCAGGTCCCGTTGCCAGAGCGAAGTAGAAGACGGTTTCAAATCCGCCGAAAAACCTTCCCATCTTATTTTCGGGACACTTTTCCCCTATTCCCGCCATTGCCATCGGACGAACCAGCCCCGCTCCCGCTCCATACAGCAGCTGGCAAAGTAACATCCAGCCGACAGAGACTGGTGCAACCAGATAACCGATTGATGCCGCCAGACAGAAATAACACCCGAGGCGAATAAATTGACCGCTTCCGAACCTCCCTGCATATCGCCCTCCGAGATAACCTGAAACTATTTTCGCAGCGGCATAACCTGCCATGACCCATGCCAGCCCCACCGAACCGCTTATATTCGCTGCCCAGTAGACAGGCAGAAACGGTCCGGCGGCAGCAGTTCCGGCGGAAACAAAGAGCATTACCGCAAAAAGAGGTTTAAATCTTTTTTCGGTTGGTCTCATGTCATTTCACGTTCATGTTATTTTCAAATGCGTGACAGCCATCCTGATTGCAATACAGCTTTGAAGGCTCATGGATGCTGTGGCAAAGGGTGCATCTAAGTTCACCCTGATGCGAATCATGAGGATTGACCTTAACTTCGTGTCCGTTGTTCTTATATGTTTTTATCTCCCCTCTATGGTCGGCATGGCAGGTTTTACACACGGACGCAGGAGCTTTCTTTTCGGGAGTTTTTGTCCCATGGCAGTCTTCGCAGGCAATCCCTCTGTCTTTGTGCGCGCCTCTTAGGTCACCCGACCCAGCTATGGCAATTGAACAGATAAAAGAAAAGACCATGATACAAATAACAGTAAAAAATGCTTTTTTCATTTTTTTCTCCTATAAACAGAGGGAGCGGAACTCTCCGCTCCCAATGGTCCCCCCAACCAGCTATTTAACGGTTGAAATATATTTGCCAGCGTGTTCCCCTGCGATTCTGCCTGAGTTCACAGCAAAGCCTATCGTACTGCCAGCCATAAGCAGGTCATAGCTGTCTCCGTACATACCGCCGGCATCATTTCCCACCGCATAAAGACCGTCTATGACTTTTCCGTTTGTTCCGACAACCTGAAGATTTTCGGTAACTTTCGCACCGCCAAGTGTTCCAAGTGCCGTAGGCATGGATTTGACCGCATAGAAGGGACCTTTTGCAACTGCCTGAATGTATTTGGGATCTTTTGCAAAGTCGTCATCGTGTTTCTTCTCTGCAAAAGTGTTGTATCTCTCAATCGTTGCTCTCAACACTTTGGGATCAGCACCCATTTTCTGAGCAAGTTCTTCGATTGTCTTTCCTGAATAAGCGATTCCCTGTTTGATACCTCTGTCAAGCTCGGCATCCAGTTTGGTCAGCTTTGTTTTAACGGGAACCATAACACCGACACCTACATCAAGCCCCTGCTGCATCATATAATTTTTGGTGTTTGTATCGAAAACCGCATACATAAGACCGCCGATGCGCTCAAGTGCGTTTCCTGCGAAAGGCCATTGGAAAATAATCATCTCATCACAAAATCTCTCGCCGTGTGGATCAACCCAAAGATAAGGCTGGCGTGCTGTGGCGATAAGCTGAGAATCTGTCGCCTCCCCGGGCATACCTGGTCTGTATGACTGAACAACTTCCGTACCTTCCAGTGCGGCACCTGCATCTATCATCATCTGTATGCCGTCGCCTGTCTTCCCGACGTTTCCGACCGGAACGATATCGGGAAATCTGGTATATTTTTTCAGCATTTCCTTGTTGTTAAGGAATCCGCCTGTGGCTATTACAACAGCTTTTGCGTTGATAATGACCTTTTCGCCTTCAACGTCTTCGGCAATAACGCCTGCCGCTTTTCCATCTTTCATGATAATGCTTTTGCCTGCTGTTTCGCTGAGCAGTGTGATATTAAGCTGCGGAAATTTCGCACGCAGAGTTTCGAGCATGGTTTTGCCTCTGCCTTTAAAAATGTGCCATGACTGAAGACCGCCGGGATAGTTGGCAGTAAGCTCCTGAAATTCCACACCCTGAGCCTCAAGCCAGTCTATGGTTTCCGGTGATTTGTTTACGAACGCCCTGACAAGTTTGGCATTTGCGCGCCAGTGGCTGTAGTTCATGATCATTTTGAATGCGTCGTCTTTCAAAAGAACGATATTGCGTTCCTGCTGCATCTTACTTTCAGCGCCGAAAATACCTTCCGAAAATTTTCCGGTACCGCCGGGAGACGGTTGTTTTTCAAGAACTATTACGCTTTTCGCGCCTGACTGTGCCGCTGAATATGCCGCGGCAGTGCCGGATCCTCCACCTCCGACAACTACAACATCGGCAGACATTGTTTTGTCTGCAAATGCGGTGGAAACACAAAACATAAGTGAGAACAATGTGAGAAAGAATTTACGAAATCCACTCATCTGTAACCTCCTAAATGGCAGGGAAAATTTGCCCTGCTCTTATCAATAGGCTAACAGATGAAAAAAACGGAAAATGTATACGGTGTTACGAATTTTCAGAAAAATGTGTGATAGTTGTTATTACTATTTATTATGCCAATCATAAAGTCCTGTGAACAAAACACAATTTATGACAAAACTTCGGCCGTCTTTTTTTATTAAATCAGCCTCTATCCATTTTGATATGATTCTGCTCACTGTCACTCTGGTTGTGCTCACCACCATTCCAAGTTCTTCATGGCTCAGTTTAAGAGGCAGTCTAACCATTCCTTCCGGTTCAATACCGCTTGAGCATATCATTGATTTAAAAAGAGTTTTGAGCCTGTCTTCGGGGGTGAGCGTAAAGTTTGCTATCATCCCCTCAATATGACTTTCCTGCTTTGCGATGGTGGTTTTAAGAACTGCGTCCATAAGTTCAACGCTGCTTCGCATGTGTGTTTTCAGGATATCGGGCGGAAGAACAAGTATTTCCGATTCGCGTTTAGCGACTGTAGTGACATTGACAATTTCACCGGAAAGGCAGGTCAGATCGCCCATAGCACGTCCGGGAGGGATCAGCGCGAGTACCCTTGGTTTTTCCCTGTCATAGTTGACCATGTACATGCAAAGTCCTTTTTTAAGATAAAAAAGTTTGTTGCACTCGCCGCCGCATTTAAGTATCGCATTTTTTGAAAGTTTGCGCAGTCTGCCGTATCTGAAATACAGTTTCTGTACCAGTTCGTGTTCCTGCGGCAGTACCCATGGGAAAGCGTTGAAAACCTGTCTCACGTTGTACCTAAAACTACCTTATCATCAAGCCTTTAAGAACAGGTGCATGGCGCCCGCAGGAAGGACATGCAAAGTTCATTCCTTTAGCGGCAGCATCTTTGACCTTCTGCCTGACAGCAGTCATGCTGTCGTTCGGTGATATCCCCGCCTCTTCTATTCTATGCCCCATTACAGATCGGAGCATCTCTTTTCTGTTCAGCAAATTTCTGTATCCGTTGCTGTTTGCCGCCTCAACAGAAAAAGCCGCTGTTATTCTGTGTCCGCCGACGTATGCAGTCACAGGCGCTATCACTACAAACGGATAATTTCTGTCTGGTCGGTTATAGATAACCGTTGACGTAACCGTCGTCACTCTGTCTTTTCGTTCCGGAGCTGTCACAGGCGGCTGATTTTTCAGTGAATCGTCTATCTCGCGCAGTCTTTTCAGGGCATTGTTCGCCTCTATTGAACCGGGGCTTCTGCGTATCACGGCAAGAAGCTGTTCCTTCTCTCCGTCCGACGCGGGAGCTGGAGCGGAAACTGTCTGCTGCGTTCTGCCTCTGAAAAACAGGAATTCGCCGTCGTTACCAGACAGCTTGCCGTAAACGGGGGTCTGTGTACCGGCGGAATAGTCCGACACCTCGTTCTGCACGAACTGTCCGAGTTCGCTTCCTGTCACAAGCCCGTCGCCGTTTGCATCGGCATAACCGCTGATACCGTCTATGAAACGCTTACGGAACACACTGTCGTCGGGAACCTGCTGATTCTCAGTACCCGACGCAATGAACTCCCTTGCGGGTCTTGAAAGCATCTCTGTTTTGAAATCAGGAATTGATCGGAGCGCCTTGAATACCGTACCGGAAAAACAGCTGTCGAAAACGAAAAGCCCATGTCTGGAATCCATTGTTTTTGCTCTTGATGCAAAATAATCTATTGTAAGCGCGCCTTTTTTAAAACCGCTCAAATCCTTCGCAGGGTCTTTTGCATCCCGCCCGACAACATATCCTGTGCCGTCAATGGTGTGTCCGTGTCCTGCGAAATATATGAGTATTCTTGCTTTGGGATCATCAGCGTATCTTGATATAAAGTCATCAACGGAAATTCTGATATCCTGCGCAGTGGGATTTACGGAACGTCTGACATTAAATCCCTGCGCCGTGAGTGCAGCCGCAACAGCATCCGCATCCTGCTTGACGCCAGGCAGTTTAGGCCAGCCGCCGTTATAGTCTGAAACACCGATCACAAGCGCATGGCTGGAAGAATACATATCATCAGGCGTGTCCGGCATCCGCACCACAGCCCTTTCTGCGGCATAAGCCCCGAAAGAAAACAGCAGGACGCAAAACAGAAGACGTTTCATATCACTTACCTATATAGTTATGAAGGTTGCCGAAAAGCTGGATGGTGTATGTCATTATCTGATCAAGCATCCATGGAGCGAACAGCATAACAGCCACGATAACGCCGATTATTTTAGGAATGAAGGTAAGCGTCATCTCCTGAATCTGCGTAACGGACTGGAAGATACTGATTATCAGACCGATCACAAGCCCGAAAAGGAGCATGGGCGACGCGATCAGCAGTGAAAGCTGCAAAGCTTTTGTAAGCATGTCGATTACTAAATCGGGTGTCATAGGTTATCACCAGAAGCTTTTGACGAGCGACGTAACAATGAGTCCCCACCCGTCAACAAGTATGAACAACATTATTTTAAAAGGCAGCGAAACCATCGCAGGCGGAAGCATCATCATACCCATGGCAAGCAGGACGCTCGCCACAACAAAGTCGATGATGAGAAACGGCAGAAATATCAGGAACCCCATCTGAAAGGCGGTGGTAAGCTCGCTCACCACAAACGACGCCACCAGAACTGTGTCGGGGATATCCGCCGCAGATTTCGGTCTGGGCTGGTTGCTTATTTCTATGAAGGTTCGCACGTCCTTCTTTCTGGTATTGTTAAGCATAAATTTTCTAAGGGGCTGTTTCGCCTGAGTAAGCATCTCTCCAAAAGTTAGCTGCCCCGCCATATACGGCTGGTACCCCTTGGTATATGCCTCGTTGAACACAGGCTGCATGATGTAAAAGGTCAGAATAAGTGCCAGCCCCACCAGAACCTGACTGGGCGGCACAGTTGCGGTACCCATCGCAGTTCTGAGCAGAGAGAACACAATTATTATGCGCGTGAACGATGTCATTAGTATAAGTATCGACGGTGCAAGAGAAATTATCGTCAGAAAGAATACGAGCTGCAAAGTGACGGAAACATCCTGCGGGGTTGCCGCCTGTTCCATGCCGAAACGGAATGCTGGAAACGGAACCGGATCCGCCGCCAGAACTCCTGTGAAGGGTATCAGAAGTAACGGTAGTAGTATCAGCGCTTTCTTAATGACTTCAACCTCTCCGAAATGGAGTTTCTGGAAATCTCCACCTCGTCTTTTACTCCCGGGTTTTTCTTGAAGAACTTCATATAGTTCACAAATTCGGTCTTCTTGGTAAATCCCGCCTTGATACGGGTCACTTCGTCCTCTTCCGTGACCTTTTCGATGAGTGTCATGGAAGTATCGGTGACTCCCAGAATGTATATTTTGTCGTCAATTTCGTAGAAATAAAGGCTTTTGCGCAGGTCTATATCCGCTTTTCCCAGAAGTCTTCCTGTGCCGGGTATGTCGGTGAACACCTGTCTCTTGAAATATTTTCTGAACGCCCAGAAGATTGCAAGCATCACCGCAAGGATTATGAGCAGCCCCCATATCATTCTTGCATAGGCCTGCGTACCGACAACCGGATCGCCGGTTTTCTGCATCTTCGGAAATGCGTAGGTTATCTTGAGCAGTTTCGGCTGAGAGACTATTTCCGGAACCACAAGTTCTCCGGCAAAATCAGTGATAAGCCTTTTTCTTGTGTCGTCAGATGTAACAAACAGCTTCTCCACTGGCATATCCCAAAACTCCTGCTGGAACACTATGGGTTCAGGAGTTTCAAAGCTGACCACGAAGCTCTTGTCAAGTTTAAGGGTATTCACGTTGGAATACCCCTGATCAAAATCTATCTGTATCCTGAGACCAGCGTCGTCTATCTCATACGTCAGATGCGCCGCGTTGGCGGTAAGACTGACCAGAAACAGAACCGCTGTCAGGAGATATCTAACGGTACATGCCATTCTTGTACATCTCGGTAAGTTTCTGTTTGTCCAGTATCTCTGTGATACGGATGGCAAATTTGTCATCCAGAACCATTATTTCGCCAAGAGCCAGCGGTTTTCCGTTCACAAGGAAATCCACGGGTTCGCCCGACGTTTTGTTGAATTTCAGTATGGTTCCCTTTTCCCAGCCCAGAAGCTCGCGGACTTTCACCATCTTGCGTCCGAGCTCGACCTTAATGTCGAAAAGAACCTCTCCGAATTCATGTTTGGCAATGTGAGTATCTTTCATATTTCCTACTGTGCCACAAATTCTGTGAAATAGATATTTGTTATCTGTCCGAACGGAAGCAGAGAGTTCAGCCTCCGGAGTATTTCCTGTTTAAGAATAAGCTTGCCCTGTGCGGAGCTTACCTCTTCATAAGTTTTTGCAGACAGAATGGTGAGTATCGCATCGCGAAGCTGCGGAACGCGCTTATCCAGTTCCTCTTTCAGTTTTTCGGTATTATCCAGCTCAAGCTGAACTGTAACTTTCAGATATCTTGAACCGTCGTTATCCGCCATGTTGACGATGAAGGTTTCGAGAGGATAAAGTACTCCCACTTCGTTTGTCGGAGCGGCTGTGACCTCTTTTTTCGGCATTTCTCCTTCAGCTGTGGCGTCTTTCGGCGCCAGAAACAGTTTATATCCGAGAAAAACGCCTCCCAACAGAATTATAAGCAGCACTACGACTATTATAATAAGCTTAAGCTTCCCGCCTTTCTTCTTTTTTCCGCCCTCTTCAGCGGTTTTTTCTTCTTCTGCGGCCATTACTTTCCTCCTTGTGTCGCCTGTGCCTCTTCCTCGGCATCAAACAGATTTTTGTTAGACTCTGCCAATTCCGGGCTGACAAAGTTGATCTCAACGCGCCTGTTCTTCGCACGGCTTTCGGGGCTAATGTTTGGTGTAACAGGATGGTACGACCCGTAGCCGGATGCGGAAAGCTTTTGCGCATCAACACCTTTGTTTACAAAATACTTCACAACGTTGACAGCTCTCGCAGTTGAAAGTTCCCAGTTTGTGGGATACTGAGCAGTGGTGATGGGCAGATCGTCGGTATGCCCTTCCACAACAACGTTGAACGGCGATTCAGAAATAACTGCTGCAAATTTATCCAGAAGCGGGTAAGCCTCCGTTTTTATATCTGCGGTTCCGGGAGCGAATAATGCCGAATCCATGATGCGTACTGCGACGCCTTTTTTGGATTCGGAAACGGTAATGTTCTGCTGCAGGTTTGCCTGCTGCGCATATGTCTTTATGTTTTCACTTAATTTATTTTTCATGGACTGAACGTTTTTCACAAATGACAGACGCGACATGATGTCGTCTTTGGTATATTCCGTCTGTGAGCCTTCTTTAAGAACGCCGAGAGAACCCTGCAAAGAACCGAGAGCAACTTTAATCTTCCTCTGGTCCATAGACGCCATGGAGAGCAGCAGGATGAAGAACGTCAGCAGAAGCTGGTTCATATCCGTGAAGGTTGACATCCAAAGAGGAGAGCCAGGTTTACATTCGGGACACTTCTTTTCGCCCATTTGAAAAATCTCCGGAAATATCACTCAAATTGAGATTTACGTTCCTTCGGAGCCAAGTAAGCGTTAAGCTTCTGCTCCACGATACGGGGGTTGTCACCCGCCTGTATCGCCATAATGCCTGCTATCATTATCTCTCTGATAAGGGTCTCCTGAGCGGAGCGTCCTTCCAGCTTTGCCTTAAGGGGTCCGGCGAAAAGGTTCGCCATCATCGCACCGTAAAAGGTGGTAAGCAGGGCAACTGCCATCGCGGGACCGATAGAGCTGGGGTCGTCCATGGTCTGGAGCATCGCAACAAGACCGATCAGAGTACCGATCATACCCATCGCAGGACCGTAATCCACGATGAAACCGAGCAGGTTAGCTCCCGTTTTATGCCTTTCCGACATGTAGTTAAGTTCTGTTTCAAGGATGCCCTTTATAACTTCCGGCTCTGTGCCGTCCACCGCAAGCCTGATACCTTTTTTAAGGAACTCGTCCCCAACCTCGTCGCCTGCGGATTCGAGAGAGAGGATGCCGTCGCGTCTTGCTTTAACTGCGAACTCGACAAGCTGACCGATAAGTTTCGGGGCATCGTCCAAAGTATATTTGAACGTTTTCATCGTCACTTTGCCGAAAGAGAGGAAAGTCCCCAGAGGGACACACATCATAATAATGCCGGCGTTACCGCCGATAACTATAAGAACAGAAGGGATATCTATATAGGGGGCGATACCCGCACCCATCAGAAGCGCAGCAATAACAAGAGAATATGCAAGCAGAATTCCGACAATGGTTGCTATGTCCATAACTTCTCCGAAATGTAATTAACGTCTTCCGCTTTTTCAGGACAGTTTTATAATTATTATAAAGATACAGGATGTAAGCCATTGCAGTCAACAGAAATAATGGTGAAATGGTGATTAAAAGGGGGCTGCGGGGTGAGTACCCGCAGCCTTTATGTCAGTTGATTAACGTTTCAGAGAAAGAAGCTCCTGAAGCATCTCATCCGAAGTGGTGATTACCCTTGAGTTCGCCTGGAACCCTCTTTGCGTGGTGATCATGTTTACAAATTCGCTTGAAAGGTCAACGTTGGAGTTTTCAAGCGCACCTGACGCAATATCTCCCCTTGAGCCTGTCCCTGGTGTTCCGACAGATGCGTCACCGGAGCTGGTTGTTGACTTAAATGTTGTATCGCCGACTTTCAGCAGACCGTTGGGGTTTGTAAAAGTCGCAAGAGCGATCTGACCGAGTTTTACAACCTGGCTATTTGAATAATAACCGATTATCTCGCCCGCAGTGTTGAAGAGAACGTCCTCAAGTGAGCCGGTGGAGTAACCGTCCTGAGTTGTTTTCTCTATACCGCCGTCACCTGATGAAAGGTATACGCCGTCGAACATCGAGGGTGTTCCGAGGTCAATTGAGATATCCGAGATAACTCCTGCACCGTTATTAGGATCAAAGTTTGCAGTAAGGGACGCAATCCTTGTTCCCGCCTCTGTTGCCATATAGTTGAACGAACCGTTGTTGTTGAAGTGAAGGTATACACTTCCGCCGTTGGATTCGTTGAACTCAACTGTTGAATTTGTCTCCGGCGTGGTCACAGTGAGCTTCCAGAGGTTGTCAATGGCATCCACCATCTCGAAATTATACTGTAAAGTGTGTTCGTTACCCTGTGCATCATAGATGGTCTGTGAAGTTGTAACAACACCGCCAGTGGCGTTCTGGGTTGTCGAATAGTCATAGTAGTCGTAGAAGTTGCTGTAGTTTCCGGATCCGAGTATCTCAAACTTAAGAAAATCTATTTCGTTGGGGATACCAGAATTGGATGTCAGCACAAGTTTTCCGGCGTTTTCGTCAAAACTGCCGATGTGCTGCGCAAGCTCGGATTCAGAAGAGGAGTTATAGCCGAGGTAATCGGCAAGCGCCACCCTGAGATCCTGCAGCGTGTAGTAAACGTCATCCGTCGTTCCCGCAAGACCGTCGGTTCCCACGGAATATACAGCCTGACTGCCTGTTCCTGTGAGGTTTTCGCCGCCTATTCCTGAGGTGAACTGCATTACCGCGTCGTTTGTAAGACCGAGAGAGGAACCGTTGCTTGTGTAAAGATTAAGAAGGGCGTCGGAGTCCTTTGCCTCTCTGAGGAAGGTCATACTTCTGCCTGTGGCTCCTTTCGCAACTGTCAGCGGGTCGCTTGCTACCATGTTAAGCTCAAAGTCGGTACCGCTGTATGCCTTATCAAAAGAAAAACCTGTCAGATCGGGAGCTGTACCCGTTCCGGTGTTTGAATATACGAACTGACCTGTGGTGTTATCGTATGTAACCGAGAAATCCGCACCGTTAAGGACGTTTCCGTCAATGGATGCCTCTATCTCTGCAGCAAGTTCAGAAAGTGTCGTGAAATCCCTGCCGGCATATACTGTGTTTTCAAAATAGAGCTGATCACTGGTTCTTACATCAGACGTATCGTCGTAAGTTCCCGCAAGGTTGGACAGTGCCACAGCAAGACGTGCGGAACCGCTGAAAGAGTTGATGGTGACGTTTGCGCCGCCTGCCGCAGTTTTGGCAACGCTAAGCTTTCCGTTTGCAACTGAAACTGTGAAGTCTGCCGCGCCTGCTATGGTGTTCAGCCTTGTTTCAAGTGCGTTCGCAAGATCGCCCATCGTTGTGAAATCTGTGCCGTATGTAAAGGTTTCAGCTGTGTTGTTGATATAAACAAGAAGACTGTTATTTGCTGAAGATGTTATACCAAGGCTCACGTCCGTATCGTTGAAAACATTGCTCATATCCGTAATGTCTGTGGCATGAGCTTTTATTTTTATGGGTTCTTCGTCCGCAACGTCCATTTTCACGCCGTTTGCAGAGTAAACTGCAAATATGCTGTTGCCCGCTTCCGCGCTGTGCAGAAGAGTGGGAAACTCAAGAACGTTTGGATCCGCATCAGTGCTGAGAATACCTGCAACCGTGGTCGCAGTTGTCGCTTTTGCTTCAACAGCCTGATACTCAGTTCCGACAACGATATCTTCAGTGTTCGTGTCGGTGACTATCTCTCCTGTTTCAGGATCTGCCATCCAGCCCTGAACGCTGTAGCCGCTGGCTGAAACAAGATTGCCCAGAGAGTCGAAGTTGAAATCGCCCGCTCTGGTGTAAAGGAATTCGTTGTTCGATTTTCCTTCCAGAATGAAGAAACCGTCACCCTGAATTGCAAGGTCGGTGTCAACATCAGTGGTCTTGTTTGTACCGTCTGTAAAAATGTTTGAAACTGTGGCAAGAACGGAACCGAGACCTATCTGCGAGGGGTTTGTGCTTCCCACAGAACTGGTGGCTGCCGTACCGCCTGATATCGTCTGGCTCAGCATATCCTGAAATATGGTTCTGCCAGCTTTATAACCTATTGTGTTAACGTTTGAAATGTTGTTACCCAGAACGTCCATCGCCTGCTGGTTTACACCAAGACCGCTGATGGCCGAGTAAAGTGATCGCATCATAACCGCACCTCGTTAATTAGTGAGATCTCTGACGGAAACGACATCCTCGGCTGCCACCTCGTATGTCCCGTCGACCTCATAAATAAGTTTGCCAGAATCCGTTGCAACGCCGGTGACCTGTCCGTTTGAATAGGTCTTAACCTCTATCTCCTTGCCGTCGGCATCATATGCCTTAACGGAGAATGTATAGGAACCTGTATCCATTTTGTTGCCGGACGCATCCGTTCCGTCCCAGACAAGGAATTTTTTGTCGGTGTCTGTAACGGAGGGGGTAAGAGTACGGATGTATTTACCGTCCTCATCGCGTATAGTTACGCTGGTCTTCGCCGGGATAGATGAAGCTTCAAAGGAGATTGCCGCACCTGACGACGTCAGGGTAGTATCGTTGCCCTCATACTCCATAACTTTTCCGATAAAGTTTGAAGCGGAAGCCATCTGGTTCTGAACAGAGGAATTGGAAATAACATCAAGTATCTTCTCCATATTCTCGTTCATGGTAGCCATGCTCTCAACCTGCGAAAAGGTCGCCGTCTGCTGGAGCATCTGCGAACTGTCCATAGGCTCTGTGGGATCCTGATTCTGCATCTGTGTTACAAACAGGTTCAGGAAATCCGACTGATCCAGAGAACCATGGTCGTTGTCGATATCCATTTTTGAAGTATCGTATCTATCCGTGTTTACTGTACTGCCGCTTGAGACTATCATTTTATATCTCCCGCTGTTTTCAGGCGTATATTACAGAACCGTTCTCTTCCTGAACGGCTTCTTCTTCTGTCAATGCACCGTCAGAAGAACCGGAGCCGGATGATGATCCGCCCTTCTTCTGTCCGTTTTCCCATCCTGCGAATTCATGGTGGTCAAAATCTTTAAAGAGAAACTCAAGGTTCTCTATGACCACTCCCTTATCCGCAAGCTGCTGCTTAAGCGCTTCCATATTGTTTGAGAAATAGTTTCTCGCAGTTTCCGATTCAAAAGTCACTTTGCCTGTGACCTTGCCGGAATGTTCCGTAAGTTCGATGTTAACCTTTCCCAGTTCCTGCGGGTTGAGCTGAACATTGATTTTGCTTACGTTCTGGGATTTGGCTATCTCCACCAGTTCCGCGAACTTCATTATGTCCTGCGGTTTCTCTATTTTTATTTCGCTGGTGATCACTTTTTCTGTCATGGGTGTCTTTGCGGAAAAATCACCTGTATTGTGCTGCTGGGCGTCTGCCTTTGCCTCAATGCGTTTTGCGGCAAGGTCGATAACGGCTTCCTCCGCTTCTGCGGTTTCTGCCTGTGCAGTGATAACTTTCACTCCGCTCTCAGGTTCTGCCTCCGCCTCCGCAGCCTCTGGTTCGGCGGACTGCTGAACCGCCCGCTCCGTGGCAGACTTACTGTTCTCCGCCTTTTCTCCTGACTGCTGAACAACGGCAGGTTTTTCCGAAGCATGCTCCTGCTGTTTTTCCACTGTCTGATCAACAACAAGCAGTTTCAAAGTTTCTGATTTTTCTGGGAGTACGAATTTGGCTGTGGGTTCCTGACCGGAATCCTGAATTTTTACGATTGAATCCAGAACCGATTCAAGAATAACTGATGAAGCCTGCTGCTGTGTACCCGCAGAAGGAGATATGATGGATGATGCAAGGTCGGTCATTACATCCTCAACCTGCTCAACTGTCATTCCCGTCTGCTGGAGCATTGTTAGAAGCTGCTGGACAAAAGCGTCCGCCTCTTCCTGTGTGTCCGCTTCTGCAAGCATATTCTTAAGTTCGGTTTTCGCTTCATCGCTTATATTAAGACTATCAATCACCTTTTCGGGCGTGTCTGCGTCCTGTACTGTCAGTTGTGCATTATCGGCAAGCTCTGCCGCTGCTGTCTGCTGTGCATCAGCAACCGTTTCGGTCGTAACGACCTCCGTCTTTTTCGATGCAGAGGAGCCTGATTTATCCAGATAGGATTTGAAAACGTCTTCAAATCCGGCTTTATCGCTATCCGAGGCTGATGATGACGAGCCTGTGGAAGAGGATGAACCGGACGACTGAGTTGCCGCCGCCTTCACCGCCGAATTGAAAAGTTTTAACATTGACAGATTCTCCATTAGGCACCTCCGTCAATGTGTTAGAAAAAATCGTGCCAAACAGGCACCGATTGATAGTTAAGGATTTTTTAAAAGCAGAAGGAATTAATTTCCTTTTTTCAGGTCTTTGAGAAAGGAATAAATTTCCGCGGCAGTGTCCGCAGAAGAGTCTGTATCGGGAAAATAACTGCCTACAGAGGCGAGGTCATTTCTTACAGTTTCGTAGTTTTCTTCTATCTTCTTTGTAAAATTCGCCAGCGCGCGGACGTTTGCGTCGCCCTGTATCAGTTCGGGGATCACCGCCCTCTTCATTATGATGTTCGGCATACCTATGAATTTCAGGCGGAACAGAAGCTGTCCGAGCATATAGGTGAGCGTTCCCGTCTTATAAAGCAGAACCATCGGAGTTCCGATTATCGCCGCCTCCAGAGTTGCAGTTCCGGAACATATCCAGAGCAGGTGCGAATATTTCATAATATCGTGAGTCAGTCCCGTGGCAAGCCGGATGTTCGTACCTTTGATCAGCTCTCTCACCCGCTTTTCATCAATGGTATCCGCAACTCCCACAACATAGTCATACTGCGGAAGGAGTTTTGACGTCTGCACCATCAGGGGCAGAAGAGATTCCACCTCTCTGCGTCGGCTGCCCGGCAAAAGACCTATCACAGGTTTTTCACCGTCAAAATGCCCTTTTTCGAGAAATTCCCCATTATCGGCGCATTTGATATTTATCTGTCCCTTAAGCGGATTTCCGACATAGGACGCGTTAACGCCCTCTTTTTTCAGAAGTTCCGGCTCAAAAGGATAGATGCAAAGCACAAGGTCGCAGAACTGCCTGAGTTTATGCACTCTTTTATAGTTCCATGCCCAGAATGTCGGTGAGATATAGAAAATGACCGGAATACCAAGCTCTTTCGCATATCTGGCGAAGCGCAGATTAAATCCGGGATAATCCACCAGAATAACCGCGTCCGGTCTGTCCGCCTTCATTTCTGCGATGAGCTTATCTTTCACTTTGAACAGAAACGGCAGTTTTCTGAGCGCCTCGTCAATGCCGATGGCGTTCATATCGTTTATATCGCAAAACTGTTTCTGCCCCAGCTCTTTAAGTCCTGCTCCGCCGGTTCCTGCGAACTCGACATCACATATCTTTTTCAGCTCCCGCACCATTGCGGATGCATGGTTGTCGCCGGATTTCTCGCCGGCAATGATGAACAGTTTCAGTTTATCCATTTATCAGCCCTTATAAAATACGACGTTCAGCACGTCGCCGGATGAATAGAATCTGCGGAACTTATACGCAGGATCATGCACAAACACTATCCATGTAAGCCCGCCGCTTCGGCGCACTTCCGTTTTAAATACAGCGTCGCCATCATACCTGACCAGTCCTGTGCCGAACAGCCTGACATTCTTCATACCCAGTCCCGTTACGCCAGTTATGGTCTTAACGGTTATCTCCGGTCTGCCTGTCAGCCTGAACATGAATTTTTCATTTCCTTTATTATCCTTCCGCTTGGTCACGCCGAACAAAGAGATATAACCGCCGCCGCAGTTTTTACCCAGCGTCATATGCGTTCCGTCAATGCAGAAAGAGGCATTACCTTTAAAGATCAGTCTGGTCTTTCCGCCCGCAACGTCCGAGGAAACCACGCCGTCGTATTTGATATTTCCGGCGGGTATCCGCACTCCGTAGATGTCCATATAATCGGCATTGCCGTTATTGCCTGTCGAATAAACGGGTGTGCCGTCGAATGTCATTTCAGTTGATGACGCTTTATTTTTTATACCTGCAAGTCTGGTTGCGGCGGCATATGACTGCTGCCAGGTTCCGAAAGCCTGCATAGCGTCGTATTCTCTGTCCGGTTCAAGCAGTTTGAATATCAGACGGAATCCCTTGTCCGTATCCACGCGGGTCATACTGCATTTCAGATTCAGCCTCATCTTGACCATATAGTTGCTGTCTGCATCCAGCCACGGCTGAACCTCCGCAAGAGGGCTGGCAAGTTCGTTTTTGATAATGTAAACGCTGATATCTTCCGTTCTGACAACAACGTTTTTACCTGATTCATCAATTGTTGATGTGAAATTTTTCATTTGACCGCTGACATTAAAGTCAACGGTGAGAGTGTCGCCTTTGCGTGCTGATCTTACGTCAATGTGCGTGGCGATTTTAAGTCTGGTGGCGGCTTCAGCCGCTTCGTCATTAAGGTTATTGAAAGAACATCCGTAAAGCGCAGAAAGCAGAATCGACAGCAGAAAGAGTTTCTTCATGCCTTTCTCATGGCAAGTCCCGCCGCAACGGCAAAAGCATGCGCTCCCGCCTTATCCACGATGGGTTTAAGCTGTTCAGGCACCTCTATACGGGCGAACGGATTGAGCTGGGGAAGCGACATCCGCATGGCTATCTCCATCTGATCCACAAGCACCTGAACGTTCGCTCCGGCACCGCAGATATGTATATCCACAGGTTCTTTGCGTCTGTCCGCTATGTATGTTTCAACGGCGGTTTCAACCTCCGCGCCAAGGTTGCTCCCGAACGACATGGCAGCCGCCTGTGCATCGACGTCGTTTGTCATGACCTCTTTATCGCGGATTATCTCGCCCGCCTTGTCAATATCCACATCCATATCCTGCGCTATCTCCTCCAGAAGAGACTTGCATCCTTTTGGAATGGATTTCACCATGTCCACAAAGCCGTTATCGTAAAATATTATATTCGTGCAGTCGTGTCCGAGGTCTATTATGGCGTTGGGGTGGGCTTTGCGCCCGAAAACATTTGAAGCGAGATTGACCAGCGCCAGCGCTTCTATGTCAACGACGACCGGTTTCAGCCCGGCAAGTTCCGCCATGGCTATACAGTCGGCGACCTTGTCCCTGTTCGCGGCGGCAACAACAGCGTCCGCCATCCCTTTTTCGGCATCATATGAAAGAAGCTGAGCGTCAAAAGTCGCCTTAGAAGACGCAATTCCTATATATTGATCAGCATTCCAGACGAACGATTCCTGAAAATTCCCTTTACCGTTCCACGCTATCTCCATATGCTTCACAACAGTGTCGCGTCCGCGCATGCCAAGCGCGGCATCCTTCGCAAAGCCTTTAGCGTGGGCAAGGCTATCTTTTATAACATGTGCGGCGGCGCCGTGATCCAGAACCGTGCCGTCGACAATCACCCCTGCGGGCATCTGCCGCAGAAATATATTCTTAAGGCTGTATTCGCCTTTTTTCTCTTTCAGTTCAACTATTTTAAGGTTTGCCGCTCCGGCATCCACACCTAAAAGAAGACCTGCCATTATAAGTTGTCTCCGGCTTTGTCAAGCACTGTGAAAAAACAGCTCTTAGCGCCTGTGTGGCAGGCGGGTCCCGTCTGGTGGACTATATAAAGCAGCGTATCGCCGTCGCAGTCCAGCCGCACCTGTTCAACCTTCTGCACATGTCCGGAGGTGCCTCCCTTTTTCCAGAGTTCGTTGCGGCTTCTGGAATAATAGTGAGCATAGCCTGTCTCAAAAGTGAGCCTGAGCGCCTCTTCGTTCACATACGCAAGCATCAGCACGGTTTTGGTCTCCGCATCCTGCACAACAGCGGGTATAAGTCCGCTCTGTTTTTCCCAGTCTATCTTTATCATAACATGTCCTTATTGCATTTCTTATCTCCCCCTTTAAAAAAGGGGGATTAAGGGGGATTTACATTCAATATCAATCAAATCCACCCCTCCCCTCCTTTTGCTAAAGGAGGGAGAATAAACATGAACCTTCAGCATATCCGAGGTAAAAGCTCTCCTCTAGGCATACTGATGAAATTACATATTTTCTCCTTCCATGGAGAAAATATGCTAACGCTCATTTCGGCAAAGCCTCACTCGCTCACGCAAGCGGGTTTCATCCTGAAACCGTCAGCATATCCGAGGTAAAAGCTCTCCTCTGGGCATTTCTATAAATCTGCGTCCGCCGATGGAGGTTTTAAGTACAACCTTGCCGTCGGCAGTAACAGTTCCGGCTATTGCCGCACCCGCTCCGTTTTCGGTTTTTTTCAGCGCTTCCAGAGCCTTTTCCGCGTCCTTCTCTCTGATTATTATAACAGCTAAACCCTCGTTGGCAACCGACAATGGGTCAAAGCCCAGCATGTCGCAGAGGTAGCGAACATTCTCACGCACGTTTATGTTGTCGTCGTCCATAACAAAACCGGCACCGCACATGGCGGCTATCTCATTAAGCACTGCCGCAATGCCTCCGCGGGTGGCATCCCTTGCAAACGACACGTCGAACGGACGCACCGCCTCGAAAACGTCGTTCAGCGGAGCGCAGTCCGAATCTATCTCGCCGTCGAACCCAAGCTCGCCGCGAGCCAGAAGCACACTCATGCCGTGTCTTGCCGCATCGGATGTCAGAATGACCCTGTCACCATCTTTTATATTCGCATAATCGGTGTAATCCTTCACCGACCTTCCTATTCCGCTGGTATTTATTATAAGCCCGTCAAGAGCGCCCCTTTCAACAACCTTCGTGTCACCGCATACTATCTTAACACCCGCTTTTTCACAGGTTGCCGCCATACTGTCGATGACCTTTTCAAGGTCTTTCAGCAGATATCCTTCGGGGATAACGAGACCGAACGACAGGTATTCGGGTATGGCACCGGACACAAGCAGGTCGTTCACTGTTCCGCAAACGGCTATCTTGCCTATGTCGCTGCCGGGAAAAAATTCAGGACGCACTACAAAGCTGTCAGTGGTGAACGCTGTTCTGCCTGTTGTTTCAACCAGAGCCGCATCAGCCGCTTTTTTCAGCAGAGGATTGCCGAGCTTTGAAAATATCACGTCCGAAATAAATGACTGAGTGGAGGCTCCCCCGCCGCCCACAGCCAAAGTAACTCTGTCCATATTGATTGCCCTCTTTAATCCTTTTGAATGACCGCATTATAGCAAGACACAGTTTTTTTGACAGCATATTTTTTAAAACGGCTATTCTATTTCAGTTAAAAATCTTTTTCATTTTTCATGCATAGATTTTACTTGCATATTTTATTACTTTTTACTAATTTATCGAAGTTTCACAACGTCAAGGATATGATTACCGTTTTGGTACCTGTCTGAGGCCACCTGACTTTAACCCGCTATTTTTAACTTATGGTTTAAAGCCATCCGACCCCACGATTTCTACCACAAACGAAGAATTATACGGATAGGGAGGTTTATATCCGATGAGTTCTCGTTTAATCCCGCAAATTTATGATTGTTTTAAAGAGGGTTACGACTCAAAACGGCTGGTTAAGGACACTGTTTCCGGCATAACGGTGGGCATAGTCGCACTGCCTCTTGCCATCGCTTTCGCCATCGCTTCGGGGGTTAAACCGGAGCAGGGCATTTTCACAGCCATCATCGCAGGTTTCATAATAAGCCTTTTAAGCGGAAGCAGGGTACAGATAGGCGGTCCCACAGGCGCTTTCATTGTGGTGGTATACGAAATAGTGGTTAAGTTCGGGTACAACGGGCTTGCCGTTGCAACCATGCTTGCGGGCATCATGCTTGTGGCAATGGGCGCGGTCAAGCTGGGTGGCGTTATAAAATTCATCCCCTACCCCATGACTGTTGGCTTCACATCGGGAATCGCTCTTATTATCGGCACAACACAGATTAAGGATATATTCGGACTGGACTCGCATCCGGCGTCAGCAAGCTTTGTCCACAGGGTTCAGGCATATTTTGAATCGGCGTCGACATTCAACTCATACTCCATAGCGATTGCGGCGGCAGCGCTTGCCATCATACTGATAATGCCGAAATTTACCAAAAAGATCCCCGGATCCATCTTTGCGATAATCGTCACCACGGCAGTAGTTACCATCTTCAAACTGCCGGTGGACACCATACAGACACAGTTCGGCGACGTTCCGTCGTCACTGCCTCTGCCTGCGTTCCCGACAATTAACCTCGACATAGTAACAGCGGTGTTCCCCTCCGCAATAACAATAGCCCTGCTGGCGGCGATAGAATCCCTGCTGTCCGCCGTGGTTGCAGACGGTATGACATCCACCCGCCACAGAAGCAACATGGAGCTTGTGGGTCAGGGTGTTGCAAACTTCTTCTCCCCCATGTTCGGCGGCATACCAGCAACGGGAGCCATAGCCAGAACCGCAACGAACATACAGAACGGGGCAACGTCCCCAATTTCGGGAATGGTACACGCGTTCACACTGCTTTTCATTCTGCTGTTCTTCGGTAAATGGGCAAAACTCATCCCTATGCCGACCCTTGCGGCGGTTCTCATAATAGTCGCATACCACATGAGCGAATGGCGGCATTTCCTGAAACTTCTGAAAAGCCCGCCCGCCGATATACTCATAATGGTCGTAACATTCCTGCTTACTGTGTTCATCGACCTTACGGTTGCCATCGAAACAGGCGTTGTGCTCTCTGCCCTGCTGTTCATGAACCGTATGGCGGTGGCAACAGAGGTCAAAAACCTCGGCAAAGAGGTTAATGAAGAATACGAGGCACACGACGTTCTCAGCAAGGACAGGATACCCGAAGGGGTGGAAATATTCGAGATATTCGGTTCGTTCTTCTTTGGCGCGGTAAATCAGTTCAAGGACACCCTGCGCATCGTAAAAAAGAAACCGAAGGTCATCATCCTTCGTATGCGTACGGTACCGTTTGTTGACGCAACGGCAGTGATGGCTCTTGAAGAGGTGCTGAAAAAATCTGACAGTGAAGGAATACGCCTGATACTGTCCGGTGTTTCACCCGCTTTAATGCATACTTTCGAGAAAGCTGAATTCGTTGAAAAGATAGGACGGGAGAACATCTGTCCGCATATTGACGACGCACTTGATCAGGCGGCAAAATTCATATAAAGACAGTGGGGCGGTTATTCCGCCCCTTATTTTTTAATCTATCATGCCTTTTTCTTTAAGAAGAGCCAGAACCTTCGTGCTTTCGGCGAGTGCCATGGTTCCGCCAAGCATCATGGCAACGTGACACGCCTCGATTATCTCCGCCGCAGTTGCCCCGCTGTCTATTGCACGCATGGTCTGGGAAAGTATGCACCCCTCACATCTGCTCACCAGAGCGCCCACCATAGCCATCATCCTCTTGACAGACTGGGGAAGTGCGCCGTCGCTGTAAACAAGAGCGTCGTTCGCCATCATGTTTTTTTCAAACTCAGGAAACTTTGCTCTCATCTGTTTCGCCAGCGTAAAAATCTCCTCTCTTCTTTCAATCTGCGATTGCATAACACACCTCCTGTTACAATTTATAATTTTCTACTGTATAAAAACCCATCAGTCAAACGAATGTATTTTATGTTTTCTATCAAATTTGGTGATGAATGGAACTATCTATAGACCTGTTAAGGACTTTTGTGACGGTGGCTAGGGTTAACAGTTATACGAAGGCATCATGCCTTCTGAACATGACCCAGTCCGCAGTGAGCATGCAGATGAAGCGTCTGGAGGAACAGACGGGAAATCTGTTCATTAAACAGGGGAAAAGCTTTTCCATAAGCCCCACCGGCGAGCGTCTGCTTGAGCATGCCGTGCGCATACTGAAAGCCCACGACGACGCACTGTCCGTCATCGCCAATCCTGACATTTACGACCACATCCGCATCGGTTCGCCGGAGCTTTACGCTTCCTCGTTTCTGCCGAACGCACTGCGCAGATTCTATTCCAGATACCCCAACAGCAGAATAGATTTCTCCACATACATGAAAGAGACCATGCTCCGAAAGATAGACAGCGGCGATCTGGACATTGCCATATGCGCCGACATGCCGGAACCGTTTGAAAAGATATACACAGAAAAGGTTGTATGGGTCGCATCCCGCTGCATGTGCGCAACAAAGATGAACCCTCTGCCTCTGGCAGTATATCCCGAAGGGTGCCATATCAGAAAATGGAGCATAAACGCTCTTGAAGAGGCGGGGATACCATACCGCATAGCGTTTGTTGCCACCAGCGTTTTTGCACTGCTCTCAGCAGTGCGCGCGGGCATAGCGGTTTCTCCTGTGGGCGTCTCCCGTGTGCTTGGCGACGAAGGGGTTTATACCAGACTCACAAACATGCCGCCACTGCCGGATAATACTCTTTCCATAGTCACATCACAGAATCTGAGGTCGCAGTCGGCACAGACTCTGATAACGTTCATACGCGAAGAATTCATGCACCGCGCAAAAATGCTTTAGAGGAGGAGATATGAAAGACAGCAGATTCAGGCTCGATTTTAAAGTAAGAGACTACGAATGTGACATGGAGGGTATCGTCAACAACGCAACCTACATGAACTATCTGGAGCATGCCCGCCACGAGTTTCTTCATACTCTGGGCATAGATTTCGCAGAAATGACCGCCAAAGGCATAATAATGGTGGTAATCCGGGCGGAGCTTGAATATAAATCTTCGCTCAGAAGCGGCGACACTTTTACCGTTTGCGTTGACGTTGAGCGGGAATCGAAACTCCGCTTCACCTTCGTACAGGACATTTTTAACTCCGACGGCAAACTTGTGCTGAAGGGGAGAATTACAGGAACCGCTGTAAACAGCAAAGGAAGACCCGAACTGCCGCCTGAACTTGAGCAGGCATTCGGGATATAATGAGGTAATATATGTTAAATTTTATTGTAAGCGAATCCAAATGCACATCATGCAAGGCATGCGTGGCAGACTGCCCCGCAATGATAATCGAGCTCACGGACAAAATACCCTTCATAAAACCTGAGAACGAGAAGAAGTGCTACAAATGCCAGCACTGTCTCGCCATCTGTCCCACAGCGGCAGTGTCCATATTGGGTGTGGATCCCGATACCTGCGTAAGCCCTGACAAAGCAGCGGACTTTGAACAGGTCGACGCGCTCATCCGCACAAGACGTACTGTCCGAAAATTTAAGAATACAGACGTATCCGCAGAAAAACTGGACAAAATAACCAAAGCCGCCGCTAACGCCCCTACTGGAAAGAACGACCATCAGGTTCAGCTTGTTGTTGTTGACAGCAGAGAGCAGATGGACAAATTCAAAGAGATGGTTATATCCGTCATAGAAAAAGCGGATAAAGAGGGCAAACTGAACGAACATACCGCTATCTTCGGTGTAATGGCAAAACATTTCAGAAACGGAAAAGACATTATTTTCCGCGGCGCACCCCACATAATATTCTCAGTAACGCCGAAAACAGCCCCGACACCCCTTGCGGACGGGTTCATCGCACTTACCTACGCCGAACTTGCTGCGGCTTCACTCGGTGTCGGAACAGTCTGGGCAGGATTTGTTATGTGGCTTACTGCCGCCTTCCCTGAAATTCTCACAAACATCGGTATCGAAGACGACGTACAGCTGTCATACGCCTTACTTTTAGGTGAACCTGCGATCAAATATCACAGGGGTGTACAGCGTGATGAAATCATTGTCAGAAAAGTAAAACTCTCATAATATCGTTATTCACGGAGCAGACCGTTGAACACGGTCTGCTCAAATAAACTTGCGAACGTTCAATTTCTCTGTTACTTTTTCGGTATGATACGGCGGATTTGCTCAAACTGCCACAGGCAAGGGCTTTGAAGCCGTTAACAGGAATTCGCCCCCTTCGGGGACGGCAGAGATCGGACACCGCTCAACCTTCGCCATGACCGGTTTTCGATTGGCAAGGCATGGCGAAATAAGTTTATAGGACTAGCAGAAGTATCATGAACATTTATGTAGGAAACCTTCCTTACAAAGCCTCAGAGGACGAACTTCGCAATATGTTCGAGTCGTTCGGCGATGTAAGCTCTGTGAGAATCATCACAGACCACGAAAGCGGACGTTCAAAAGGATTCGCTTTTGTTGAAATGGCAAACGATGAGCAGGGAGCCGCTGCCATCGAAGAACTTAACGGTGTAGATTTTATCGGCAGACCCCTTACTGTTAACGAAGCCCGCCCCAGACAGGAACGCCCCCGCACGCTCCGGCGGCGGAGGACGTGAGGGAAGAGGCGGACGCGAAGGCAGAGGCGGATACGGCGGCGGAAACCGCTACTAGTTTCCGTTTTTCATGCTTCGCTGGGTACCTTGAAAGTACCTTTAAACAAACAAAAAACTGCCGGAGCGGTCATTTCCGCTCCGGCTTTATATTTTCATAAGCTCATCCGCAATATAACCGCGGATACTGTCAGGTGTTTTTGTTGAGGCAAACCGAATTACATTCTTTCTGTCCCGGCTCACCAGAAATTTAGTGAAATTCCATTTTATATCTTTTGTCCCCATTGTTCCGGGCGCCATATCTTTCAGTTTTTTGAAGAGCGGGTTGGCGTTTTCACCGTTCACCAGCACCTTTTTAAATATGGGAAAGGTCACGGTATAGTTACATTCCAGAAAATTTGTTATATCGTCCTCCGTTCCCGGCTCCTGCTCGCCGAACTGGTTGCACGGAAAACCGAGGATTACAAATCCTTCGTCTCTGAACTGTCTGTAAAGTTCTTCCAACCCCTCATACTGCGGGGTAAACCCGCATTTGCTCGCGGTGTTGACAATCAGCACCACCTTGCCTTCGTATTCCATCAGATCCTGCATCTGTCCGTTCAAAAGCGGAAATACATAATCGTAAGTAAGCATTTTCTTCTCCTGATATTTATAATATCAGACGAACTTATTTTATCTGCAATGTGCTTTTTCCCCGAACGTTCTTGACACTTTAGCAATCATCATAGATATAATCGTAAGCATACACGGAGGCGAGATTGAACCGACTGCTTATTCTTTTCGTTCTGCTCACCGCAGTATCAGCTTTTGCACAGGAGAACACCCTGCTGCTGTCTCAGGTTATCGACAGCTCGCTTTCGCAGGATGCTGAATATAACCTTGTGAAACAGGACAGGGACGCAGCAATTGACAAGATAGACGAAGCACTGGAAAGCTTTGTGCCAAGCGTAAGGGCTTCGGCAACAATGAGCTCCGCGGATAAATCCAGAGACGACTTTAAAGATATTCCGCTTTATAAGATACCCAGTGCTAAAGTTCGCCTTAGTCAGGTTCTATTCTCCGATTCAAAGCTTGCCGCAATGTCCACAAACGAAAACAGGGCAAAGGCACAGAGGCTGGTCGCCGAGGTTCTGCGTACTGACATTATTGCCGATGCCACAAAAAGATACTGCAGCGTTATCAGATACAGAACTCTTCTTAATGCATATGCGGAAGCCAACAAACAATACTCCGACGCAGCGGCAAAATTCAAAATACGCCAGATATACAAACTGGACGACACTGCCGTAAGAGGCTCTCTTCAGTCAGTGCTTACAGATATAGATCTTGTCACAGACATAAAAAATACTGGCAGCTATACTTTTCTGCCCTATGAAGTGATCTTCGCAACACAGCTTAACGATGAGCTGATGCTCCTCTTTTCAACAGAGGGCGTCAACATAGAAACACTGGTATCAAAATTTTCCGACAAGGCTCTCTCTTCGTCGCCTCAGCTTATGGCGCTTGACGAATTCATAAAGATAAATAAGCGCGACATCCTCTCCGCACAAAGGAAATTCACCGTTCCCGACGTGAGCATCAACGGAGAATACACACGATATTTTGAAGGGCAGGACACAGATCCGGAATATTTCAAAACTATGGACGAAAACCAGTGGAATATGAGCCTTAAGCTATCTATCCCGCTTTTCGACGGCACAAAAAAACAGAATGAACTGTCGGAAAAGCAGTCGGAACTGCTGACCTATTTCAACAGAAAAGCACAGGTAAAGGAAGTGGTGAAAGAAAGTATCGCCAAGGCAATAGACAAGGCGGTTCTTGCCGGACACGACTATGTTCTGAAAAAAGCGGCGATGGAAAAAGCGGATGAAAAATTCAAAGACCTTACGGCACTCCGAAAATATTCAGAGCGCAAGGCTCTGATAACCCAGCATTTCAACGCACGAACAAAATATATTGAAGCGGAATACACATTCATAATCTCAATGCTCGACGTACAGAGAGCATACGGTAAATTCTTCTTTTATAACGCAGACGACAGTGACAAACGCTTTATGGACGACCTGCTGGCGGAATTCTCCATCAGCCGATAATATCAAGCATACCGATAACTTCCGCCGCAACCGCACGCACATCATCGTCGGACATGGTTGAGCAAGACGGCAGGCAAAGCCCCGATTCAAAAAGCTTCTCGGATACCCTGCTGACATATCTGTCCGCATCTTTGAAAACAGGCTGAGTATGCATCGGTTTCCAGAGCGGACGCGTCTCAATCCCCTGATTTGCAAGTTTCACCATCAGCATTTTGGGTTCAACACCTTCAAACAGCGCAGCAGTAAGCCATCTGTTACCTTTCGCCTTGTGGTGCTGAGGCATCAGTGTTATTCGGCTGTCTCCGGCAAAGGCCTTCCTGTACTGTTCAAAAATCCTGCGCCTTGCCGCGATGCGCTCGTTGGCAAGTTCCATCTGTGCAAGCCCCACAGCCGCGTGGAGATTGCTCAGCCGATAGTTATACCCGATACTGTTATGCTCGTGATGCATCATGGGTTCACGCGCATTGGACGCAAAATATGACGCTGTCTCTATCAGGTGCTTATCGTCGGTCAGAAGCATACCGCCCCCGCCCGCTGTCAGCAGTTTATTGCCAGCAAACGAAAATATACCCGCAGTGCCGAACGTTCCGCACTGCCTGCCGTCGAAGGTGGCTCCTATAGCCTCTGCTGAATCCTCCACCAGCCGAACCCCGAATCTGTCGCACACCATAAGGATGTCGTCCATATTCGCAGGCTGACCGTATATATGTGTCAGAACCAGCGCCTTCGGCGTTTTAACACGCTTTTTAAGTGCGTCCTCAAGAAGATTCGGGTCAAGATTCCATGTGTCCCCTTCGCTGTCGATGAACACCGGATTCGCTCCCACATACATTATGGGCGCGGCGGAACCGATATATGTGAAGGTGGATGCCATCACGTCGTCTCCCTTCCCTATTCCCATGGCAGTGAGAGCAAGGTGCAGGGCGGACGTTCCGTTTATGACACCCAGCGCATAGCCTGCGCCGGTGAGCTTCTTCACAGCATATTCAAACTCCGCAATAAATCTTCCCACCGGACCGATGTTCCTGTTATCCATCGCTTCGGCAATATATTTCAGTTCGCGTTTATCGTTGCTCAAGTGTGGTACGGAGAGGTTATATTTCATAGATTTATCCTCTGAGATTTACAGGATAATATCCCGATATTCACCGCCGTACAACGTATTTTATATGCCGTTACATAAGCTGAAGATCGCCGTGGAGCGCTCCCGCTGATTTTATAGCCTGCAAAATGGATATCATGTCTCTGGGGGTAACCCCCACAGAGTTCAGAGCTTTCACAAGGTCACTTATGCTGAGAGCCTCTGGTATTATCATAAGCTGTCCCTTATCTTCGTTTACTCCCACTTCAGTCTTCTGCGACGGTTCAGCAGGTTTCGACATATCTACTGTGGATTTAACGGTGATGGTCAGGTTCCCGTGTGACACCGCAACTGTACTTATCCGCACGTCCGCACCCATTACTATTGTTCCGGTTCTTTCGTCGATTATAACCTTGGCAAGGTCGGCAGGTTCTATCTCCGTGTTCAGCACCTTGTCCATGAAACTGTAATAGTTTGTCTTCTGTGCCTCCGGAACGTTTATGACCATAGTTGACGGAGACGTTATATCTGCGACCTTCTCGCCTATAATGCTGTTGATAGCGTCCTTTGCCCTGACGAGATTTGAAAGGTTATTCTCTTTGAAGTTCAGCACGATGTTAGTTTCATTCATCTGATACTGAACTTCCTGTTCAATTATGGCTCCGTTCGGTATCGCTCCCGCCGTCGGATGGTTTTTGATTGCACCTGCTCCTGCTGCGGAAACATTCATTCCGCCAACTGATACGGGACCCTGCGCCACGGCATACACGGTTCCGTTTGAAGCGCTGAGCGGAGTCATAAGCAGTGTTCCGCCCTCAAGGCTTTTTGAATCGCCAACAGACGATATCACCACGTCCATTCTGGAACCTGCTTTTGCAAATGGCGGCAGTTTCGCAGTGACCATAACTGCCGCGACGTTCTTTATCTTCATTGAATCCTTTGAAACGGACACGCCCATTCTCTCCATCATGTTCGCAAGCGACTGAGTTGTGAACGCCGTACCGCTCTTGTCGCCTGTTCCGTTAAGACCCACAACCAACCCGTAACCGAGTAGCTGGTTGTCCCTTATCCCTTCTACGTTCGATATATCCCGCACCTTTACAAGCGCGTAAGCATTCTGCACCATTAAAACAAAGATCAGCACAGATAATAACCGTTTCATAAACGCCTCCTTACTGACGTTCTATAAGCACTTTTTTTGCCTCAACATATGTTCCCGTAAGTATCATTCCGCTGTTGATATCCAGCACATGCACCTTCTTTTCCAGATACGCATCCTCAAGCAGCGTTCCCTGCATAGCCTTCGGTTCATCCTTGGGATCTTTCAGAATGAAAACAGGAGAGCCTTTCGCCGCATCAGGCTTTCTGTCCGCCATGTTCTCAGTGATGATTTTTCCGGCTCCGATATATGCTCGGGCTGAATATCCCTCGATATCGTGCATGACATTGCCTCTGGCTCTGAAAAGGTCTACTTTCTTCAGCTTTACGTTTTCATCCGGAATAAGCTTGTCGCCCTTATTGATCTGCTTGATTGCAACATATGCATCCGAATAAGCCACGATAGACACGCTGTAGGTGTATTTTCGTGCGCCGTTGTCCAGCGTTACCGAGATATCTCCGAACCTGTTGCGCGGAATGTCTATGGTATACTGCATATTCTCAGGCAGATAATAAGGTCTGCCCATTCTGACGGCATCTATCTCTATTTCCATATCCGGATACATTATCACCAGCAGATTTTTCATATCCGCTCTCAGTCTCTCTTCGGTGAGAAGCACACCTTTACGCCTGAAAACAACTTCTTTTGCTACTTCACCTTTGAGACCGTATTTTGTGATAAGCGTCTGGCTCATAAGCCTGTTGACGATCTTTACCTGACCGTAGTCCAGACCGCATACGACGTTCTCGTCAATGTCGGAACCTTCAAAAACATCCGCAACTTTGATGCAATCGGAATCTATCAGCACTTCGTTGCCAATGTAGTTGTATCCGCTGAAAAGAATCATCGCGGAAAAAAGAAACAGAAACCTAAGCATAGTTATTACCTTTTCAGATTATTGAGTATTTGCAGCATGTCGTCGGACGTCTGAATCGCCTTTGAATTTATCTCGTAGGCGCGCTGAGCCGTTATCATGTTGACCATGTCCTCAACCACGCTGACGTTTGACATCTCCAGCGTACCCTGCTCCACTGTGCCGAAGTTGCTCTCTCCGGGGGTACCTGTCACAGGTTCGCCGCTGGCGCCTGAAGGCATATAAAAGTTCTTACCGATGGACCTTAGACCGGACGGGTTTATGAACTCTGCAAGCTCTATCTGCCCGACCTCCTGTGGCTCCGTCTCGCCGCTGAGTGTAACGCTTATGATACCGTCCTCTCCTATAGATATAGATGAGGTGTTGTCGGGTATCGTCACCGCAGGTTCAAGAAGATAACCGTTCTCATTGGTCAGGTTCCCGTTCGCGTCTATTTTCAGCGAACCCGACCTTGTATAACCAACGTCTCCGTTTGGAAGAGTGAACTGCAGATAACCTTTGCCCTCTATCGCGATGTCGGTCTCCACCGACGTCGTCTGTAAGCTGCCCTGAGTATGCACCTTTTCAACCGCAGAAACCTTGGTACCAAGACCGACCTGAATACCTGTGGGGTGGGACATACCCGCCGCCGAATAGGTTCCCGCCGCCTTCAGTTCCTGATAAAAGAGATCTTCAAAGAATGCTCTGGATTTTTTAAAGCCGACAGTATTTACGTTTGACAGGTTGTTCGACAGCACATCTATGTTCATCTGCTGTGCTGTCATACCCGATGCTGCCGACCATAACGATCTTTGCATGTTGTCTCCTTTTCGTGTCAGCAGGACGCAACTTCACTGTGTCCTGCAAACGGGTTTTTCATCAAATCCATGCCCGGCTGGGCATCTTGTCCTTATTTTCCAGAATGCCGCAGAAAAGAGGTCAGATTTTGTTTCTTCTGTGCTTTTCTGCGGCTTTTAGGCGGTGTTTGTCAGAAATGCTTATTTCCCTTTCTGAGCCGCTGCCATCATCGCTCTGGCACTGTCGGATATCTCCGCTTTGTCATACTCCTGAATGGGTGCCTTCTGCGCCGGCGCAGTTTTCACGCTTTGGTTATTTTTAACCTCGTTAGTTTGGGCAATCGCTGCCGTTGAGCCTGCAACTTGCATATGCTCCTCCTTATATAATTATTTTTCTATGCACATCTCTTGCTCAAAGAGAATTCACGCTTTCTTCACAATTACTTATCTTTCATTTCATAGCTATATAAAAGCAACATACGTGCCATTTTCAGTGTTTTTCTTAAAACTGAATTTCCCTTTATTTTAGGAAAGAATTACCCCCTGCGCGGAAAAAATGACCTCCTTATTTTATGCACATTTTCCACATACATGAGTAGTTTACACAATTTATTCACATTTGGGTTTGGTCATAAAAAAAGGTCAGACAGAACAGAAGTCCGCCTGACCTTTTCAGCGTCAGCAGTGACGGGACAAATCGTATCTTAGAAAGGTGATATCCACCCAAGAATCGAAAGAAGCCAACCGGGTATACTGGCAAGGGAAAGCTGTCCTTTGCCGTTGTATGATATCTTAGTATCCGCCAGATCGGTGGAGTTGATTGTATTATCAAGTGTTATGTCTTTAAGCCTTGCTATGCCGCTCAGGGTTATGGTCTGCTGCTGGTTGTCCACCAGAATCTCTTTATGTCCTTCCAGCACAACATTACCGGACGGCATAATATCCACTACCCGTGCGGACATTGTACCTGTTACAGAGTCACTCTTCTTCCTTGTTCCACCACCCTTGAACTTGCTGTTTGAATTTGCATTTGTACTGTTCTTGCTCATGGGTATGCCGAAGATTGAATCTGCGGAACTTGTGGTAGTCTCTTCTTTAGTGGTATTGGTATCCACTGAATTTGTGGAGAATGAAGACTCCATAATATTAATTGTGATGATCTCTCCTATACTTCTGGTCTTATAATCCAGAAAGAGACTGCTGTTGTTGCCACCGTTCGTCCAGAGAGACGGCGTTTGAGAGAGTTTGCGCTCTTCTTTTGCTTTGTTGTATTCCTCAACTTCATGCTTATAACTTTTAGATATTGCGTCGTTGTCATACTTGGCACCTGTGGCACAACCACATAGAGCCAATGCCGAGATCATCACCACAAAAAATTCATTATTCTTCATTCGAGTGCTCCGTATTATCAATGAATACGGAGATATCAATTATTGTGCCAGAATGGCTTCTGGGGGGCGTTTAAAATGTGTTAAGGTCGTATGGAAAATCAGACTATTTTGTGTTCTACGCTTTAAAATCAACTACAGAGCCGGTTTCGCTGCCTTCCACTGCATTGTTTACACCCTCTGGGGTAAGACCACTCAGCACTGTGGGCGCTGCTGCTTCTGTCTCGTCATCGTCAGAAAACATGTTATTGACTGCTGAGCCGACTTCATAGAGTATCTTTCCGGCTGAAAGCACCGTTCCCGCCATCGCAAGTGTAGTTAAGTCCATACGAGCCTCCTTGAGTAACTTATATATCGGAAATTTAAAGCAATACTCGATGCCTATAAAGGGAAAATATGATGTGATAAATGCGTCTGAAATATGCAGAATTTATGAATTACATAAAAAGCTTTGTTTAATACTGTTTTGAAAAACCGAAGAAGGGCATATGTTTGATATGAGATGAAGACGTAAATGATTTTAAAATAAAATATGTAATATTAAACTAAAAGAGGGCGTTAGCCCTCCTCTAGCAACTAGGGACATATTTGTTTATCCAATCCCAAGCTTCTTGTGAAAGCCAACCTTGACGACTTCCACAGCAGTTTATAACAAGTAGATAATCATTTTTATCAATGAATGGTTTAAGCCTGTCACATACTTGTTGTGCCGTTTCACCAGTATAAATCAAAAATGCGGATTTTTGATATTTACACCAGCTTGCAGATCTTTTAATTTCAGCGATTAATCCATCATAGTTTTGCCCTGTAGCATTAAGATCGTATGTTACATTATAAACTGCCACTCTAACCTCACTTCTTCTTGCCAGCGGCTTGTGATAATGCACTTCCTGCTGCTGTTTTACTGTTTTTTGACGTATTGGGATTTGTAAGAACTTTGGATGCTGCCGTTGCCGCTTTCGGGCTGGTTTTTCTGTCTGTCATTCTGGACTCCATTTTTTTTATTGTGCGTCTTGCACATTACTATCATATGTGTGCTATTATTTTTTTATAGTGAGCGATAGTTATAAAACCTCCCCAATATGGTGAGAAATGAAAAAAGATTATGATTTATTTGCAAGTCAAATTAGAATGATTCTTATAAAAGAATTACACAGAAATGGTGTAAGAGACTCAAAAATTGCTGATATCTCCGGACATAATGAAGCATTTATAAAGCGTCTCTGTCATGACAGTACACGAACTATCAGATTAAAAAGTTTTTTGGGTCTTTTAATTGAATTTAGAGCATTAGAAACATTACAGCAGATTAGTTCAGAGCTGAACTGCTTTGTATATGAACTTCCTGAACTTTCAAAAGATAAAAATACTGATCTTTTTCTAAAATCCGCCAATGTCCTTAAAGAGGCAGTCGCAACATTTGAATCTGTAAAAATGTCATTGGAAGATGGAAAATATGATATTGATGAGCAAGAAATAACTTGTTCTATAATTGATAACGCCATAAAAACTTTGTTGCAGCTTCAAATGAGCATAAAGTGTAATACGACCAACCAATAGATAATGAATCTTTAGCAGTACCTTATATTTCAACATATTAATAAAAGAAGCAAGAATAGATGATGCCGAAATAAGGTCGGCATTTCTGCGCTTCGCTTCGAAAGGTTTCGTAACTTCGCTTCTCGCAAAGACGATGACTTATGCTTTTGAGATGCGAGTTATTCAAGGAAAGCTGACTAAACAAGTGCCGGGCATACATGTAAGTATGTGAGGCATCTTTTTAGGAAGGTTGACGCAGAAGAACGAAGCAGATCTGAACAAGTAAGACTAGCTTGCTTCGTCACGTTATTCCTCGCAATGACGGGATATTTTTCTCAAAAGCGAGCAGTACAAGGATGATTTTGAACGACGAAAGGAGTGATTTTTGGCTAGAAGCGAGCTATACGAGGTGTAATAGACTGCTTCGTCGCTACGCTTCTCGCAGTGACAGTTAAGAGAAATGTAAATCCCTCCCAACCTCCATTTTAAGCAAGCTCGGTGCAGAAACATTCGTAAAGATAAAGCGAATGTTTTCTCAAAGGGAGGAGCAAGACAAGGGAGCCTGTATTTTATACTTAGTCTTTAGATGCAAGCAGAACAAGGCGGACGATAAAAAAGCGACGAGTGTATATAGATATACATGAGGAAGGTTTTTTTGAGGACAACGAAGTTATGCGAAGTAGATAAAGGCTAA
>NZ_JAJOIL010000030.1 GCF_021209385.1 Seleniivibrio sp.
ATAATATCAGGCGATAACTTCGGCTGCGGTTCATCCCGTGAACATGCTCCGCAGGCTATCAAACGCGCAGGCTTCAACGCTGTTATCGCGGGAAGCTATGCCGAGATATTCTTCGGCAACTGCACAATGCTGGGCATAGTCTGCGTTGTGGCCGACAAGGCAACCCGTGACGCTCTCATGGCGGATGCGGAGGCTAATCCTTCTGCGGAGATGGTCATCGACGTTGACTCATCAAAGGTCAGCTTCAACGGCAAGGAATATGCCGTTGAAATCAAACCCAACGCAAGAAAGGCTTTCCTTGAAGGAAGCTACGACTCACTGGCGGAACTGCTCAACGGACTTTCTCAGGTAAAAGAAGTCGAAAAAACACTGAAATACTCTTTCGTATAATGGAATATAAATCCTTCTCCGCCCTCCCTTTCTCAAAGGGAGGGTTCGGGAGGGGTTGCTCCTTAAATCATGTTTCCTTTATTTCCATATTGATAAATCCTATCTCTGAAACCCGTGCCTGATGAACACCTCACAAATTCTTGCATCTTATATATATAAAGGTATAAACTTCTTGAAATTATCTGAATCTATTGTAGGATGCTAGGACTAAAATAATCATGTTTAGGTGTTACAATGCCCGATTTTCTGCTTGAAATAGGTAGCGAGGAAATACCTGCGGGTTTCATTCAAGGAACCAGCGAATACCTTGTCAAAGAATTCACAAAAAAACTTACCGAAGAAGGAGTTCCGTTTTCATCAGTTGAATCTGACGGAACGCCCAGAAGAAGCTATATACACATTACGGGACTGAGCGAAAAACAGCCTGACCGCGAAGAGGTTATTATGGGACCTCCCGCGTCTGTGGCTTTCGATGCGGAAGGCAAGCTCACAAAGGCGGGCGAAGGTTTCGCCAAGTCAAAAGGGCTTGATTTTGGTACGCTGAAAAAAGAGACCACCGAAAAGGGCGAGTACCTCAGCGGCGTGAAAAAGACGAAAGGTGTAGATACCACAGAGCTTTTTGAAACTCTGGTGCCGAATATCATCAAAGGCATCCCTTTTAAGAAATCAATGAAATGGGGTGACGGAACATTCCGCTATGCCAGACCCATCCACTGGTTCCTTGCCATCTTCGGCGGAAAAGTAATAAACTTTGAGATAGACGGCATAAAAAGCGGCAATACCACCATGGGACACCGCATCCATTTTAATACGGAATTTCCAGTTAAAGATTTTACGGACTATATGACAGTGCTTGAAAAAGCCCGCGTGATAGTCTCCACTGAAGCCAGAAGGGAACTTGTGAAGAAACAGGTTGCCGATATCGAGAAGGAGACGGGTTACAAGGTCGACCTTGATGAAGGTCTGCTGGACACCGTTGCGGGGCTTGTGGAGTATCCCGTTTCGCTCATGGGCGAGTTCGAGGAAAAATACCTGTCCCTGCCCGCAGACGTTCTCATCACTTCCATGAAAAATCACCAGAAATATTTCTATGTAACAGATAAATCAGGCAAACTTGTTAACAGATTCATCGGTGTTTCAAACACGACCCGAAAGACCCTGCTGTTGTTAAAGCGGGTTATGCAAGGGTTCTGCGCGCAAGACTTGCCGACGCGGCTTTCTTCTGGGAGAATGACAAGGTCTATCCTCTTGAAAAGCACGTCGAAGAGCTTAAAAAAGTTACATATCAGGAGAAACTCGGCACTTCATATGCGAAGATGGAACGTTTCCGCAAACTTGCCGTGTTTTTCTCAGAACAGTTCGCACCCGCCGCAAAAGCGGACACAGACCGCGCGGCATTCCTCTGCAAAGCTGACCTTCTCAGCTCTATGGTTTATGAGTTTCCAGAACTGCAGGGTATCATGGGCAGAACCTATGCGAGACTGCAGGGCGAAAATGAAACCGTTGCCACTGCCATAGATGAACACTACATGCCCAGATTCGCAGGCGACGACCTTCCCACAACAGATGCCGGAGCTTTTGTTTCCATGGCGGACAAGCTGGATACGATAGTCGGCTGTTTCGCAGTTGACCTTATTCCTACGGGAAATCAGGACCCCTATGCGCTTCGCAGAAACGCCATCGGCATCCTGAACATCATCCGCCAGAAAGGTCTGCGTGCTGACATTTCAGCTCTTGTTGAAAAGAGTGTGGATATCCTTGCGGACTATATAAAATTTGATAAACAGAAAACAGTTGATGCCGTGAATGAGTTCATTATTCAGCGTTTTCGTCAAATGCTCACAACGGAAGGGCTAGCTTCTGACTGTGTTGACTGTGCAGCGAGCATTTCCGGTGATATAATCAAAATAGATAAGGCAGCGAAAGCCCTTGCGCAGTACAGAGAGACTGCGGAGTTTGCAAGCATCGCAGCCGGATATAAACGTATCAACAACATCCTTAAAAAGAGCGGACATACTGGCACAGAGTATGACGCCGCACTGTTTGAGTCCGACCACGAGAGGGAACTGGCAGAACTTATTAACACAAAGGCTGCCGGTATTAATAGAGAGGTGTGTGAAGAGAACTTCACTGAGGCGATGACCCAGCTTTTGACCTTCAGCGGCCCTGTTGACCGCTTTTTCGAGAACGTCATGGTTATGGCGAAGGATGAGAAGGTGAAGGAGAACAGATTAAGTTTGCTGAACCGTTTGATAGGTCTGTTCAATCTGCTGGGCGATCTGACAAAAATCATATAACAGGGGGTTTATCGCAATGAGCACCAAATGGGTTTACTTTTTCGGTAAAGGACGCACGGAAGGGGACGGTAAGAACAAAAACCTTCTCGGCGGGAAAGGAGCGGGGCTGGCTGAAATGACCAGCATCGGCATACCCGTGCCTCCCGGCTTTACCATTACGACAGAAGCTTGTGTGCAGTATTACAAGGATAACAAGAGCTATCCCGTAGGTCTTTGGGATCAGGTGATTGCGGCTCTTACAGAACTTGAAACTGCAATGGGAAAAAAATTCGGAGATGTGAACAATCCTCTCCTCGTTTCAGTCCGTTCCGGCGCAAGGGTTTCAATGCCTGGTATGATGGACACAGTTCTTAACCTCGGTCTGACAGACGAATCTGTCAAGGGGCTTGAAAAGTCCTCCGGCAATGCCAGATTCGCTTATGACAGCTACAGAAGATTCATTCAGATGTTCTCTGACGTTGTTCTGGGCATCGGACACCACCAGTTCGAGCATATCCTTAAGGATATGAAGAACGCCAGAGGTGTTAAAGAGGATACGGAGCTTAACGCTGACGACCTTAAAGGGCTTGTTATAAAATATAAGGCTCTTGTTGTTGAGGAGATCGGAAAGGAATTTCCACAGGATCCCAAAGAGCAGCTCAGATATGCTATCGATGCGGTTTTTGACTCATGGAACAATCAGAGAGCGAAAACCTACAGAAAAATAAACAAAATGTCCGACGACTGGGGAACTGCAGTAAACGTGCAGTCCATGGTTTTCGGAAACATGGGCGACGATTGCGGAACAGGTGTTGCGTTCACCCGTAACCCCTCCACAGGCGACAAAGAGTTCTTCGGCGAATACCTTGTGAACGCACAGGGCGAGGACGTTGTTGCGGGTATCAGAACCCCGGAACCCATAGCGAAACTGAAAACAGCTATGCCGGAAGTCTTTGCACAGCTTGAAGAAGTTTATAAAAAACTGGAAAACCACTACAAAGACGTTCAGGATATTGAGTTCACCATTGAAAAGGGAACTCTTTACATGCTCCAGACAAGAACAGGCAAAAGAACCGCAAGAGCGGCTGTTAAGATCGCTTTCGACATGGTTGCGGAAGGACTTATCGACAAAAAAACGGCTGTACTCCGTGTTGCTCCGGAGCAGGTTGACCAGCTTCTGCACCCCATGATAGATACCAGCGTTAAATACGACGTTATCGCAAAAGGTCTTCCCGCTTCTCCCGGCGCGGCTGTTGGAAAGGTCGTTTTCACTGCGGAAGAGGCTGAAAGCTGGGCGGCACAGGGCGAAAAAGTTATCCTTGTGCGTGCTGAAACGTCACCCGAAGATATCGGCGGTATGCACGCCGCACAGGGTATCCTTACTGCCACAGGCGGTATGACAAGCCACGCGGCTGTTGTTGCCAGAGGCATGGGAAAATGCTGTGTCGCAGGCTGCGGCGCGGTACGCATCAACGATGTACAGAAATTCTTCACCGCCGGCGCGCCACCGTTAAAGAGGGTGACATCATAACCATAAACGGTTCCACAGGCGAGGTTATACTCGGCGCGGCGAAACTTATAGAACCCGAACTTTCAGGCGAGTTCGCAGAGATACTGACATGGGCAGACTCATTCAGAACCCTCGGCGTGCGCGCAAACGCTGATACCCCCCATGATTCAAGAGTGGCAAGGGATTTCGGAGCGGAGGGGATCGGTCTTTGCCGTACGGAACACATGTTCTTTGACGGCGACCGTATCGATGCCGTGCGCGAGATGATACTTGCTGACAACGAAGAGGGACGCAGAAAGGCACTTGCGAAGGTTAAACCCTATCAGAAAGAGGACTTCCTCGGACTGTTCACCGCAATGGAAGGGCTGCCTGTAACAATCCGTCTGCTGGATCCGCCTCTTCACGAGTTCATCCCCCACACAGATGAGGAGATTGAGCGCGTTTCCAAGGCCTCCGGTATTTCCGCAGACCACCTTAAAGCTAAGGCGACTGAGCTTTTCGAGTTCAACCCGATGCTTGGTCACAGAGGATGCCGTCTGGGTCTCACCTTCCCCGAAATTTATGAAATGCAGGTCTATGCCATCTTCGAGGCGGCATGTGAGCTTGTTAAACAGGGCAAGGTTGTTAAACCGGAAGTTATGATTCCTCTCGTGGGTTCATACAAAGAGCTTGAGATACTGAAAGATATGACAAACGAAGTTGCCGCGGAGGTAATAGCAAAATACGGCGTTAAGCTGGATTACCTCGTCGGTACGATGATAGAGCTTCCCAGAGCGGCGCTCACAGCGAACGAGATAGCAGAACACGCACAGTTCTTCTCGTTCGGAACAAACGACCTCACCCAGACAACTCTGGGGGTAAGCCGTGATGACGCGGGCAAATTCCTGCCCATCTACGTTGAGAAAGGGATATATAAAGAAGACCCCTTTGTCTCCATTGATGTCAGCGGCGTCGGTCAGCTTGTTGAAATGGGCGTAAGCAAAGGACGCAGTATCAGGGCAGATCTTAAAACAGGCATCTGCGGCGAACACGGCGGCGACCCTGAGTCGATAGCATTCTGTCAGAAAGCGGGACTCAACTACGTAAGCTGTTCCCCCTTCCGCGTTCCCGTGGCAAGGCTTGCGGCAGCTCATGCAGCACTGAAACAATAACAAATCGCAAGGGGAGCGTCTGAAAAGACGTTCCCCTGTTTTATTTTCAACTATCGGAGCAGCCAATGGGGCGTTCAGCGACTCAAGACCTTCTTGGTTTACTCGAATCCGTCCTGCAAACCGAGATTAAAGGTCTTCTGGTGAGAGACACGGAAGGAACCATTCTTCACACTGGAAACACCTCTTCCGAAATGACGGAATACAGCCTTGTTTCCGGCGGCTGTGCTGCGTCCGTTTTCACGAACAAGCAGATATTCCCGTCTGAAGCTCAGACGGAAATGCTTAAAAAGATAATAAACATATACAGTTTTGCACCTTTCGGGGCAGCTCTTTCAAGGGTTGTCGCCGGGGCGAAAATACTTGAAACGATAACGAACAGAAAAAATCTGGACGAAGTTCTGCACCAGCTTATTTCGTCTGTTATAATAAACGGACAGTTCGGAAGAGCCGGAATAATGTTTCTTAACGAGGCCTTACTTGAACTGCGCGGCGGAATATTCTGCAACAGTGACATGAAAATAGACGTTACTCTGTTCCGCAACCTGAAAGTGGGCTTTGAAACTAAAAACAGGCTCTCAGACATTATGTTTTTCGACAAGACCGATACCATTGACCTTAATTCATCCGATGAATACGATCCGCTGAAAAGATACTTCTGCGATGAAGTTCTGGTTTCGTCGCTGGGCATTGGCGGTAAGCCGATCGGTGTTCTTATGGTTTGCAAGCCGACATATTCCAGAGCGGACAAAGATGCGCTCAGGCTTTTCGGTAACATCTGCTCACTGTCAATTGAGTATTTCAGAGCTGTGAAACAGCTTGAACTGGTAAGGTCGGAGCTGGACGAAGCGAAGCGCATATCTTCCAACAACGACAACCTGCTTCAGATAGGCAGCCTTTCCGCCACAGTTGCTCATGAGCTTAAAAACCCTCTGATAGCCATCGGAGGATTTGCGAAGCGTGTTGAGCAGGCGGGCGGTCTCTCAGAAGACCAGCACCACTGGATAAGCATCGTGCAGTCTGAAGTTAACAGGCTTGAAAAGATAGTCGGTGATATTCTTTCCTATACGAAAAGAGTTGAGCTTGAATACGAAAAGATAAATCTGGTGCAGTTTACAGAGGAAGTTATTCAGATTTTGAAAAATTGCTTTTCATTTGAACAAATAAATGTCGTTGTAAATATCGGAAACGGGATGTATGTTGATGCAGATAGAGGGCTTTTACAGCAAGTGCTCATGAACCTTATAACCAATGCGGTTCAGGAGATGAAAAAAGGGGGCGATCTCATCATAAGCGCTTCCGAGAGCAAAAGCTATGTTACAATAGGAGTTGCCGACACCGGAAACGGTGTTCCTGAGGAACTTCGCGAAAAAATATTCGAGCCGTTCTATACAAACAAAAAAGACGGAACAGGTTTGGGGCTGGCGCTGTGTAAAAAAGTCATGCGAGCACACGACGGGGACATTTATGTTTCCGATGCCCAGAAAGGAGCGGTCTTTACGCTTCTGCTGCCTAAAAGGGGACAGGAATGAAAAAGATACTTATTATTGATGATGAAGAGCATATCAGAGATCATTATCAGAATCTCCTTTCAGAGAAAGGGTTCAAGGTTGACACTGCCGAAAACGGTACGGTCGGTCTGGAAATGTTCAGGGCTGGCGAATATGATCTTGTTCTTCTGGATGTCAACATGCCGGACAGATCGGGGCTTGAGGTTCTGAAAGATATCAAGTCTGTCAAAGAGGGACAGGTTGTTTTTCTTCTGACGGCTTATGAAGAATACAAGAGGAACTTCGCATCATTGTATGCCGAGGAATATTTCACAAAGGACAAGAAGATAGAGATACTTCTGCGCAGAATCAAGGAACACTTAGAAGGTTAGCATAATTTTGTCCATCCCTGCCAAAATTATGTAACGCTCAGGTCGGCAAGCCTTCCTTCGCTCACGCAAGCGGGTTTCATCCTGAAACCTTTGGGCTATTAATTGTTCTGATTGGTTTCGTTACTGACGGGCGCTTTTGCCTGTGCTTTCTGCTCTTTTATCTTTCCGTTGATATGGTATAGCTCCGCAAGCAGTGCGGCAACGACCTTATACAGTTCAACGGGTATGTCGTCGAAAAGATCGAGTGTGGACAGAGCCTCAACGAGGTCTTTGTCCTCTTTTATATAAATCCCGTGTTCTTTCGCTTTCGCAATGATATTATCCGCCACAAGCCCTTTGCCCTTTGCAATAAGCTTAGGAACCTTGTCGGTCTTGTTGTCATACTTTATGGCGGCGGCTTTTTTTCTTATATAAGCCAAGTTACCCCCGAAGAGGCTATATCATTTCAAACGATCTTTTGTATGCCTCTGTAAGTTTACTATTCGTCACTTCATCGAGATGCATAAATGAAAATGCGCCTCCGGAATGCATTGTGAACACATTATTTATCAGCATTGCCACTTTGAACAGGTTTTCCGTCTCTCGGTCGGAGTGTGCCATAACTATCTGAGGTGTTATTTCGCTGAATCTCTGATCTGTGAAGTGTACGCAGAAGAAAGAGCCGAAACCTGTGACATATGCGGGTAGGCTGAGTTTTGCAGTCATAGCCGCAAGTTTTTTCCGGAAGGCGTCACCTGCCGCATTGAGTTTTTCATAGTCCTGTTTTTGCAGTTCTTTAAGAGTTTCTATCCCCACACACATAGCCACCGGATTTGCGGAATAGGTTCCTCCGCCGACGAACAGTTTCTGTACGGTTATGGTGTCCATAACATCTTTGCGTCCGCCGTAAATACCTATGTGTATGCCGCCTGCCGCTGCCTTCCCGAATGTGAAAAGGTCAGGTTTAACACCGAGAATATTCCATATGCTGCCGTAGCGGAATCTGAAACCTGTGATAACTTCATCAAAGATGAGAAGAGTTCCTGTCAGGTCGCAGAAGTCGCGCAGAAGTTTCAGATATGCGGGACTTGCAGTTATACCGCCGCCGGAACCCATCATGGGCTCTATGATTATTGCGGCTATCTCGTCATTGTATGAGCGGAGTATTTCCGCTGTCTTTTCAACGTTGTTGTAAGGCACAGTGACGGTTTTCTGCCCTTCGGGTGCGTTTTTATCCTTTACGAACGGAGGAACGACGCCGGTTGATAATACGGAGTTACCGCCGTGCCATCCACCCTCTGCCTTCACAATGACATGCCTGCCTGTGAATGCACGGGCGACTCGGGTAACGTACATGGTTGCTTCGGTGCCGGATGTGCAGAGACGCATGAGTTCCAGCTCCGGTACAGCCTGCTGAACCAGCTCTGCATATTCTATCTGGTATCTGTTAAGAGTGCCGTGATGAACTCCGGCAGTCATGGCGCGTTCAATACCCCTTTTCTGGGCTTCTGTGCCATGCCCCAGTATGTTGGCGTAGTGCCCCATCCAGAGGTCGATGATGCTGTTGCCGTCCACATCATGCATGTGGATGCCTTCACAGCGGTCTGTTACCAGCGGAAAAGGGAAATAATTTCTTATGTCGTGGCAGACGCCGTTAGGGAAAAGCGTTCTGCTTTTTTCATAAAGCTCTTTCGATTTGGGGAATTTTTTGGAATATTCGTCAAATATTATGCCCATATCAGTCCCCGGCAAGCATTTTTCTGAGGTCGATGGCGTTTGCCGCTGCACTTCCCATTGCAGAGTTGCAGAAAGAAACGAAGACCGAGCTTGAAACGGAAGCTACAATATCTATATCTTTCCTGAACTTTTCAAGCTGCTTTATGCTGTATCTGTAGTTCAGGTCACGTTTCTGGGGACCTTCCCATTCGGGGCTTTTGCCGTACAGTCGGAAGTAGGACATATTGTTGAAGGCTTTTACGGAATAGGGTGCAAGTCCTGCCGATGGCGGAAAATCTGCATTGATAACGCCTACGCCGTTTTCTTTCAGTTCTTCCTGAAATTTCTGTCTTGCCCACCCGCGGTTTGCCAGCTCAACAAAGAACGGTTTATCGGCAAATGTGTCGCGCAGACGCAGGATGTGATCGAAATTTGCCCTTGATGGAGTGAAGCCGTTATAGAAATCGGCAAAATACGCTTTCACTCTATTATATATAGGAGAGAGACCGTTTTTGAACTCGCTTGCGTCTTCCTTCAGCGGGGGTTCTTTAAGAAAGCGTTTACCCAGCCGCACGGATATTGCCAGCTCGTCTGATGCGTTCTCTGCGATGTTTGCAGTTATTTCCTCAGTGGGGTCGTTATAAAAAGTGAATGTCAGTTCAAGGAAATCAATTCCCTTATCACGGCTGTAAAACTTCAGCATCTGTTCGTTGGGAAACTGTTCAGGATAGAACGTACCCAGCCAGTCGTCAAATTTGTACCCCGCAGTGCCTATGTAAACAGGAGTATCATTGTATGTAATCATCTTAACCTCGTGTAGAATTGTAATATGATGTTTTTGATTTCAAATCAAGGAGTAATGTATAAACAGGACAAATTAGCTATTGACTTAATGGAGGTCTTTTGATAAGTTTCGTGATTCGTAAGACCGATACGCACCCATAGCTCAACAGGATAGAGCAACGGACTTCTAATCCGTAGGTTTGAGGTTCGAGTCCTCATGGGTGCGCTTTCTTGCATGGTGGCTGTAGCTCAGTCGGTAGAGTACAGGATTGTGATTCCTGTTGTCGCGGGTTCGATCCCCGTCAGCCACCTTTTTTTGTTACCGGTTTGGCGAGTGTGGCGGAATTGGTAGACGCGCTAGACTTAGGATCTAGTGTCCTTGGCGTGGGGGTTCGAGTCCCTTCACTCGCATATCATGCCTTCCGCGGGTGTAGCTCAACTGGTGGAGCACGACCTTCCCAAGGTTGAGGTTGCCGGTTCGAGCCCGGTCACCCGCTTAAAAATCCAAATTAGTCAGTTATATTCTTTGATAGATTCCAAGGAGAAAACAATGAAAGTTACTGTTGCCGACAAAGAGAAGTCACAAAAAGAACTCAGTGTGGAGATCCCTGCACAGGTCTATAAAGACACTTTTGAAAAAGAATTCGATAAAGCTGCAAAAACTGTCAAAGTTGCCGGTTTCCGCGAAGGAAAAGCACCCAAAGATGTCGTTATGAAAGAAAAAGGACACGCTATCCGTGTCTATGCCCTTGAACACGTCATCAACGAAGCAGTTAAGAACGCAATCGAAGAGAACGGTATCAGAGCTATGGGACAGCCCGAAGTTAAAGACGTTAAATTTGAAGACGACGATTCTCCCATCACTTTTAAAGTGTGTGTTGACGTTTTCCCCGTATTTGATGTCGTAAGCTATACAGGTTTTGAGTTCACCAAAGAGATAAACAGCGTTGAAAAAGAGGATGTCGATAATGTTGTTGATAACCTCCTGAAACGTCAGGCTCAGTTTGAAACCGTTGAAGGCGGCGAAGTCGCTGACGGAAACATGGCTGTAATAGATTTTGAAGGAAAGCTTAACGGCGAGGTTATCCCCTCTGCATGCGCAAAAGCTTACTCACTTGAAATCGGCTCTAACACATTCATCCCCGGATTTGAAGAGCAGATCATCGGTATGAAAGTCGGCGATGTTAAAGACATCACTGTAACTTTCCCCGCTGAATATCATGAGAAATCTCTCGCAGGTCAGCCTGTGGTTTTCACAATCACCCTGCATGAAATAAAACAGAAAAAAGCTCCCGTACTTGACGATGCATTCGCAAAAAGCATAGGCGAAAAATACGAAACAGCAGAAGCTCTTCTGAAGGCTATTGAGGAAGACCTCAAAGCTGAAGCGGCAGACCTTTCAAAAGACGCTCTTTACAATGCAATGCTTGAAAAAATAATTTCTGAGAACCCTTTCGATATTCCGGCTGTCATGGTTGTAGAACAAGCGGAAAAACTTGCTGAACAGACGCTTCGCCAATACAGCATGTACGGCATGAACCCCGAACAATTCGGAATGAATAAGAAAAAAATTGCCGAACAGCACATGGACGCTGCCGAAAGACAGATAAAAAGCGCTCTTGTTATTAATAAGATTTCCGAAAAGAACAATATCAACCCCACAGACGAGGACGTTGATAAGGCAATCGCGGAATACGCGGAAAAATTTGAAAGATCTGTTGATGATTTCAAAAAAGAACTTGAGCAGTACGGCGGCATAGCTTCTTTCAGAAACACAGTTTTCACCAACATGGTCTATGACTATCTTACTGCTAATAACAAAATAGCCGAAAAAGTTATCAGCAAGGCGGAAAGAGACGCGAAAATAGCTGAGGCGTCAAAGGCTGCCAAGGAAGCGTAATATGAGCTATTATATCCCTTATGTCATTGAACAGACAGGAAGAGGAGAAAGGTCTTACGACATTTACTCCCGTCTGCTTAAAGACAGGATCATATTCTTAGGTTCGCAGGTGGAAAGCGGAGTGGCAAACTCCATTGTTGCGCAGCTTCTTTTCCTTGAGGCGGAAGACCCCGATAAGGACATCTTCCTTTATATCAACAGCCCCGGCGGCGTTGTTACAGACGGTCTCGCCATACTTGACACTATGAACTACATCAAACCCGACGTATCCACAATCTGCATCGGACAGGCATCCAGCATGGGCGCCGTTCTCCTTGCGGCAGGTGCGAAAGGCAAAAGATTCGCTCTTCCCCACGCGCGCATCATGATCCACCAGGTTCTCGGCGGCGCACAGGGTCAGGCGACAGATATAGAGATTCACGCGAAAGAGATCCTTCGCGTTAAAGAAGTTCTGAACGGAATTCTTGCTTCCGCATCCGGTAAAACCGTTGATCAGCTTGCGAAAGATTCCGACAGAGACAACTTCATGTCAGCAGCAGAGGCTAAAGAGTACGGTCTTATAGACGATGTATTCACCAAGAGGGGTTGAAATATTTACACATATGCATATATTTGTGTAGATAAACAATCCGACGCGGACTAGGTTCGCGTTTAATTCAGGCGGCAGAGCGGCAGGATGTCGTTTTGTTGTCCACGCGAGGTGTGTCCATGGCAAAATCAAAAAAAGAAACACTCTCCTGTTCATTCTGCGGAAAAACTCAGGACGAAGTAAAAAAACTGATTGCAGGTCCCAACGTATTTATCTGCAACGAATGTATAGAGCTTTGTAACGAGATTCTTAAAGAAGACCTCGAAGACGGCATCAAAGAGGACACTGCTCTTAAACTTCTCACTCCGGCGGAGATAAAAGAGAAGCTTGACGAATATGTCATAGGTCAGCAGGAAGCCAAAAAAGTGCTTAGCGTTGCTGTACACAACCACTATAAAAGAGTTCTCCACGGCAAGAAGAGCGAAGTTGAACTTGAAAAGAGCAATATTCTTCTGCTCGGACCCACAGGAACAGGAAAGACCCTTCTTGCAAGAACTCTGGCAAGAGTGCTTAATGTTCCATTCGCTATAGCCGATGCAACTACACTGACAGAAGCAGGCTATGTTGGCGAGGATGTTGAGAACGTTGTTCTTAAACTTCTTCAAAATGCCGACTACGACGTTAACAGAGCACAGAACGGCATCATCTTTATCGACGAAATAGATAAGATAGCCAAGAAGACCGACAGCCCCAGCATCACGAGAGATGTTAGCGGTGAAGGTGTTCAGCAGGCGCTTCTTAAGATTATTGAGGGCACAATCGCCAACGTTCCGCCGCAGGGCGGGCGCAAACACCCGCAGCAGGACTACATTCAGGTTGATACATCAAACATCCTGTTCATAGTCGGCGGTGCTTTTGAGTTCCTCGACAGCCTTATCAAAAAACGTATAGGCGAAAAATCACTCGGATTTACAAAAAAATCCGTCGGAACAAAAGACTATACGAGATTTGAGCTTTTAAGACAGCTTCGTCCCGACGACCTTGTGAAATTCGGTCTTATCCCCGAATTTGTGGGCAGACTCCCCATAGCTGCGGCTCTTGAGGATCTGGATGAAGAGGCTCTGGTTCGCATACTTCAGGAACCTAAGAATGCACTCATCAAACAGTACATTCAGATGTTCTCTTTTGACGACGTTAAGCTGACCTTCACAAACTCCGCTCTGAAAGCAGTTGCCAAAAAGGCGCTGAACAGAAAGACAGGTGCGAGAGGTCTGCGTTCAATCCTTGAAGAAGCCATGATGGAAATCATGTATGATGTGCCTTCCGACAGCGATATTGTCGAATGTATCATCAATGAGGATGTGATAAACGATAACGCAAAACCCATCCTGATGTATGAAAATAAAAAAGAGACCGCGTAAAAGCATTTCCAGCAAGTAACCCTTGCCCTTTTTGTAAAAATCAACTTATTATACATAAAAGCAACGCTCCCTTCGGGGAGCTTTGCTTTATTTATCTGAAATTACAGGTGATGAATGGAGAGAATAGAGCAATATCCGCTTATCCCCCTCAGGGACATGGTGGTTTTTCCTTATATGATAACTCCGGTGTTTGTAGGGCGTGATAAGTCTGTCAATGCCGTTGAACTTGCTGAAAAGACAGGGGGCTATGTCTTTTTCGTTCTTCAAAAGGACGAAGAGATAAACGACCCCGCGTTTGAAGATATGTACACCACAGGTGTTTCCGCAAAGATACTGCAGGTACTTAAACTGCCTGACGGAACAGTTAAACTCCTGATGGAAGGGATGCAGCGGGGACGCATACTGTCTGTGGCTGACGAAGGCGACTGCCTTTTTGTTAATGCCAGCATGCTTTCAGACGGCGAAATAGAACATTCGGAAGAACCGGTGCTTTTCAAAATGCTGGCGGAAAATTTCAGAACCTATTCTGAACTTTCAAAGAAGATTAACGAAAATATTCTCAGCACTGTAAGTGAAATAGACGATATTAACAGGCTGGCATATTCTGTTGCCTCATATATGCCTGTGAAAAATACTGAACAGCAGACAATTCTTGAGACAGACAGCGCACAGGAACGTGTTGAAAAGGTCATTGAGCTTGTGCAGACCTACACTGAACTTGTGAAAATGGATAACCGCATCCGCCAGAAAGTTAAAAGCCAGATGTCAAAAGCTCAGAAAGAGTATTACCTCGGCGAACAGGTCAAGGCGATCAACGAAGAGCTTGGCAAAGACGACGATTTCAAGGCGGACATTGACGAGCTTGAAGAAAAGATAACCTCCGCGAAGCTCAGTGAAGTTGTTAAGGAAAAAACTAAAAAGGAATTCAGGAAACTGAAACTGATGTCCCCTATGAGTGCAGAGGCTACCGTTGTCCGCAACTATCTGGACTGGATACTCTCTATGCCCTGGGGCAACTATACGGAAGACAAGCTTGAGCTTAAGAACGCGGAAGAGATACTTAACCGCGACCATTTCGGACTTGAAAAACCGAAAGAACGCATACTCGAATACCTCGCAGTCAAAAAGATCGCACCTGATATCAAGGGTGCAATACTCTGCTTTACAGGACCTCCCGGTGTGGGCAAGACCTCACTGGCTCGTTCCATAGCGGAAGCCATGGGAAGAGAGTTCGTTCGTATGTCCCTTGGCGGCGTGCGGGACGAGGCGGAGATACGCGGACACAGGAAAACATATATCGGCTCACTGCCGGGTAAAATTATTCAGAGCGTCAAAAAAGCGAAAAGCATGAACCCCGTGTTTCTGCTGGACGAGATTGATAAACTGGGTGCGGATTTCAGAGGCGACCCGTCGTCTGCTCTGCTTGAGGTGCTTGACCCCGAACAGAACTCAACCTTTGTCGACCACTATCTTGAGGTGGAATTCGACCTTTCAAAAGTTCTGTTCATTACAACTGCGAACAGCCTTGACGGTATACCAAGACCCCTTCTGGACAGAATGGAAGTGATACCTGTAACAGGCTACACTGAAAAGGAAAAATTCGGCATAGCAACTAAGTTCCTTCTGCCGAAACAGCTCAAAGAGCATAACCTCGACAGCGAAAGAGTGAAGATAGCAGACAGCGCCGTATACGGCGTTATCAGAGGATATACAAAAGAGGCAGGCGTAAGAAACCTTGAGCGCGAGATTGCTTCTATAATCAGAAAAGCCGCTAAGAAGATAGTTGAAAATCCGGAGCTTAAGGCTGTTAAAGTTAATGAAAAGAATCTGGATAAGTATCTGGGGAAGATGAAGTTCCGCTCCGAAGCGATACCCGCGCCAGTTGAAACAGGCGTTGCAACCGGACTGGCATGGACACCATACGGCGGTGATATCCTGCAGATAGAGGTCGCCATATACAGAGGAAACGGCAAATTACAGCTCACGGGCAAGCTTGGTGACGTTATGAAGGAATCGGCACAGACAGCTTTTACAGTTGCGAAAAGCTGTGCCACAAGGCTTCAGATACCCGCTAAACGATTTTCGGAGTTTGACCTTCATGTCCATGTTCCGGAAGGCGCTGTGCCTAAGGACGGACCCAGTGCGGGCATTACGATGACAACTGCGATTCTCTCCGCTCTTTCCGAGCGTCAGGTGCGCTGCGATATCGCCATGACAGGAGAGATAACATTAAGAGGACGTGTATTGGCGATAGGCGGTGTTAAAGAAAAAGTTCTCGCCGCACACAGAGCGGGTGTAAAAGAGGTTATTTTGCCGAAAGCCAACGATAAGGACTTGACAGACATTCCCAGTGATGTTAGAACTGTGCTTCGTATCCATCTGGTCGAGCATATTGATCAGGTGTTGGATATAGTGTTAATTTAAATTTATAGAAAAGGATGTGATTACAGTGGCAATAAACGCTATTGTAAAGGTTGACGGCGATAACGTCGACTACGCTCTTAAACTTCTGAAAAAGAAGATAGAGCGCGAGGGTCTCATTAGGGAGATTAAAACTCATACCTACTATGAGAAACCCACAGAGGTTCGCAGAAAAAAACTGCTTAAAGCAAAACGCAAACAGCAGAAACTTCAGCGTAAACTCAACGATAAGTACAAATACTATTAAGAATGTATGGTTGCTTGGATAAAGCGGCTGTCTTAATGAGAAGTGACCGGTAGAGCGAGGCCTCTATCGGTCATTTTACTTTCAATCGTTTGCTTTACAATCAAATTCAACTCATGTTAAGATCACACTGTATTCATAATCTCCCAGGACAACCCTTTTGAAGGTTTCTCAATGTTATTTCACAGTGATGTTTTCATATTTGTTTTTCTTCCGGTGACGTTCTGTGCGTATTTTTTGTTGTCTTCTAAAACTTCAGAAGGTGTTTCAAGATTTTTTTTGCTTGCGGCCTCTCTCTTTTTTTACAGCTACTGGAATATAGCTTTTTTGCCTCTGATTCTGCTGTCGATCATCTTTAACTACACTGCAGGAAGATTCTTAAGTGAAAAAAGACGCATTTTCAGAGTTACGCCGAAAAGCATTCTCACTTTGGCTGTTCTGGCAAATATAATGTTACTGTTCTACTATAAGTATTATAACTTTTTCATAACTAATCTGAATTATGTCTCAGGCAGTTCGCTGACTCTGCTTCATATTGCACTTCCACTTGGTCTCTCTTTTTTTACATTTCAGCAGATAGCATATCTCGTGGACTCATACAGAAGAGAGACGAAAGAGTACAGTCTGGTCAACTATGCTTTGTTCGTAACATTCTTCCCCCAACTGATAGCTGGACCGATCACTCATCACAAAGATATTATTTCCCAGTTTGAGTGTAAAAACGTCGGTAAAATTGATTATGATAATATTGCAAAAGGACTTTTCATTTTTTCAATTGGTCTGTTTAAAAAAACTTTTATTGCAGACAGTCTTACGAAGTTTGTAACCGAGGGCTTTAACGGAACAGATCCTTTGTGCTTTGCTGCCGCCTGGTGCTATAGTTTTGCGGCAACAATAAGAATATATTTTGATTTCAGCGGTTACGCAGATATGGCTATAGGATTGGGTCTGCTTTTTAATATCAGAATTCCCGTTAATTTTGATTCACCATACAGAGCACATTCGGTAGCAGATTTCTGGCGGCGATGGCACATAACACTTTCGCAATTTGTAAATAAATATGTTTTTATGCCTATCCTGCGGGCTTTCGGCAGTTACAGCCTTGCAAAGGCTATGACCGCGATATTCATTTCAATGGTTATAATCGGTTTGTGGCATGGTGCAAACTGGACTTTTATTGTTTTCGGTGCAGTACACGGAGTTGCTGTGGCGTTCAATCATTTCTGGAAGAAGAAAATATCGTATCAGCTGCCTGATCTTGCCGCATGGTTTATAACTTTTATTTTCGTCAGTGTATCAATAACCATATTTACCGCTGACAATATGAGCGCAGTGGGGAGAATGTTCAGTGCCATGTTCTCCTTCAGCAGTTTTTCCGTTAATGAGTCATTGAGTTATTTCCTCATAATCTGGCGTAAACTCTTAATAATCACTTTGGGCATGGGAATTATTCTCTATCCCGTAAATTCTGTTCAGAGACTGAATAATTTTAAATCGAATTATAATACAGCTGTTTTGGCGGCAGTTTGCTTTGCCATAGGAATATTGTTTAACATGAAATCGCCTCAGTTCATTTATTTTGTGTTTTGAGGTAACTGATGAAAAGTAAGCAATGGATTTTAACTTTTTTTGTATCAGTGTTATTGATAGGAATATCGACAGCTGTTTTTGTCTGGTATTCTGATCCTCATGATTTAGGGAAAATTGAAAACAGAGACTATAATAGTTTTTCAGATTATAATATGCGATATATCAAATTTAAGCAGATTCAAAAACTTAAACCGTCATATCTTATATTAGGTAGCTCAAGGGCATATGCAGGGTATGACACTATAAATGCCTATTTTGATAATAACACATATAATGCTGGTGTTGGCGGTGCCAGCATGTATGAAGTAAATAAGTATTTTGACTCTGCTTTAAAACAGGGAAACTTAAAAAAAGTTTTGATTGGACTTGATTATCTATCGTTCAATGCTCAGCTTCATGTACGCGAGAAAAATTTTGATGACTACGAGCAGCAGCAGATATGGTTTTATACTTATACGATCAGATTTGACGCAGTTAAAGACAGCATAAAAAAAGCACTGGGTACATTAAAAAGAACTCATAGGACTTTTACTGCAAGAGGAGTCGCAGAATCGACAGAAAAAAATATGTTTCTGGATAACATTAGCGTTGCTATGTCCTTACTTAAATATACTCAGCTGTATGCCGATATGTCCTCAGATTACAGATACGGTGATACTAAAAGAAATTCATTTGATGATTTTTCGACAATATTGGATGAATGTTATAAGAACAATATTGAAGTTGAGCTTGTTTTCAACCCTTCGCACGTGCTGCAATGGGAAGTGGCGACTCTTAATGTCGGGTATGACAGCTGGCTTAAATGGAAAAAGGATGTTGTTGATGCAGTATACAAATCGGCAGAAGAACATGGCAAAAAGCCGTTTCCAATCATAGATTTTGCTGTCTATAATGATATCACAACAGAGAAAATCCCACATTCATCCAATGAAATGCAATATTATTATGACACCAGTCACTTTAAAAGAAATGTCGGAGATATGGTTCTGGAACGGCTCAAAAGCGGTGTTGTTAAAGACGGATTCGGAATAGAACTTAACCCGCGGATGATGGACGGTTATCTGGCTAAGATGAAACAGGAAAGAGCGGATTATCTGAAAAAGTATTTAAAAGAAAACGGAAGCCTTTTTTCAAAGACTTCCGCTGATTTTGACTTAGATTAATCTTCGTTAGCGTCCGGCTCGTTTGCGCCATGGCATTTTTTATATTTCTTTCCGCTGCCGCAGGGGCAGAGGTCATTTCTGCCGACCTTCGGATATTCCCTTTTGATGGGTGTGCGTTTCTCTTCGCTTTGCTGGGGTTTTTCGGCGAAAATGTCGCGCTGTTCCTCTTTGGTCTGAACCCGTTCCTGATTCTGTTCGGCTGCTTCAATGTCTGATTTCTGGTTCATCTCTACATGGAACAGAACGCGTATGACTTCGCTGTTTATTTTGTTCATCATGGCGACGAAAAGGTTGTATGCTTCACGTTTGTATTCGTTAAGCGGGTCTTTCTGTCCGTAACCGCGCAGACCGACAGAGTCACGCAGATGATCCATCTGGAGCAGGTTTTCTTTCCATTTTGAGTCGAGTATGGAGGTGTAGAGGAACCTTGCAACGTCGGAAAAGAAACCGCCGAAATCCTGTTTTTTCTGCTCGAGTTTGGCTTTAACGAGACCTTTCAGGCGCTCCATTTCGTTGTGAAGCTGTCTTCTGTCCTCAGCAAAAGTAAACTCTATGTCGAAAACTTCAAATATCTCTTTCTGAAATTCTTCATAATCGGGTTTATCTGCTGCATTGACGTGTGCTTCAAGCATTGCGTCTAAAACATTGTCAATGGTTTCGGCAATAATCTCTTCTGCGGCACCGCCGGAAATTATATCACGGCGCAGGCTGTAAACGACGTTTCTCTGCTGGTTCATTACGTTGTCATAGTCCAGCAGGTGTTTTCTTATTTCAAAGTGGAACGCCTCGACTTTCTTCTGTGCGCCTTCGATAGAGCGGGTTATTATTGGGTGTTCTATTGATTCGCCCTCTTTCATACCGAGTTTCTGCATGATAGAGGATATCTTTTCGGATCCGAAGATGCGCATAAGGTCGTCTTCAAGGGAAACGAAGAAACGTGACGAACCGGGGTCGCCCTGACGTCCGGCACGACCGCGGAGCTGGTTGTCGATACGTCTTGATTCATGTCTGTCCGTACCGATGATGTGCAGACCGCCGAGTTCTCTTACGCCGTCACCCAGTTTAATATCCGTACCGCGACCCGCCATGTTTGTGGCGATGGTAACGGCACCCTGAAGACCTGCGTCTTTAACAATTTCCGCTTCACGTTCGTGATTCTTTGCGTTCAGAACCTCGTGTTTTATCTTTCTGCGGTTGAGCAGATCGCTGATGAGTTCAGACTTTTCGATGGAGCTTGTACCCACAAGAACTGGTCTGCCGGTCTTATTCATCTCTTCTATCTCATCAACGATGGCTATGTATTTTTCTTTTGCAGTACGGAAGATAACGTCTGTGAAGTCCTTACGCACCATCTTCATGTTAGTGGGGATAACGGCAACGCCGAGGTTGTAAATAGACAGGAATTCGTTAGCTTCTGTGAGAGCCGTACCTGTCATACCGGAAAGCTTTTTGTACATTCTGAAGAAGTTCTGATATGTGATGGAGGCGAGGGTCTGGTTCTCGCTCTCTATCTGTACGCCTTCTTTCGCTTCCAAAGCCTGATGTATGCCGTCGGAATAGCGTCTGCCTGGTTGAAGTCGTCCGGTGAACTCATCGACAATTATAACCTGACCGTCTTTAACAACGTAATCTACGTCGCGTTTGAAGATTGCATGAGCTTTAAGTGCGTTGTTGACATTGTGCAGAATATCGACGTGTTTGATATCGTAAAGGTTTTCAATGCCCAGTTCTCTTTCAACGAAGTTGATGCCCTCGTCGTTCATCTGTGCGGTTCTGTTTTTTTCGTCAACTTTATAGTGAGTTTCCGCGCGAAGCTGGCGGACAACCACATCGACATTATAATATTTCTCAGTGCTTCTTTCTGTGGGACCGGAGATGATAAGGGGTGTTCTCGCTTCGTCGATAAGGATTGAGTCAACCTCATCCACGATGGCGAAGTTAAGTTCTCTTTGTGCAGTGGGTTCGTGAGGCGGTTTCATGTTGTCGCGGAGATAGTCGAAACCGAATTCGTTGTTCGTTCCGTATGTGATGTCTGCGGCATAAGCCTCGGGTCTTGTAACTTCGATAAGTTTGGTGGTAAATGCTTCTTTGTCGTCCCATTCAACGAGGAACGAACGTTCGTGGTTTATTATGCCCACGGAAAGACCCAGCGCCAGATAGATTGGGCTCATCCACTGTGCATCTCGTCTTGCGAGGTAGTCGTTAACAGTTACAAGGTGTGCGCCTTTTCCGCCCATAGCGTTAAGAGACATAGCGAGGGTTGCGACGAGGGTTTTACCTTCACCTGTCTTCATCTCGGAAATCTTGCCTTTGTGCAGAGCGTATCCGCCCATAAGCTGAACGTCGAAGTGACGCATGTTAAGGGTTCTGCGTCCTGCCTCGCGGACGAGGGCGAAAACCTGATTCATAATGTCGTCTTCTGTTGCGCCGTTCTTAAGTTTTTCCTTGAGCATTTCCGCCGCTTCCGCTATCTGGTCGAAGGTGAGTTCCTGCATCTTCGGTTCCAGTGCGGCAACGGCAGAGACCATGGGCTGCATGGTCTTGATATAGCGTTCGGCATATGAGCCGAATATTTTCTTCATAACAGATTTGAACATTAAAAACCCCGATTAATTATTATTTTCCGTGCGGACAATGAGCCAGTAAACTATACCGAGAACGGTTATCGCCGCAAGAATGAATCCATGCTGGAGCATGTTTGTTGTTTCATGTTTAAGCGTGATTATCATGAGGTCTCTGATAAAGGCTATCAGGGCGACGCTTATGAATATCGAGTTTTTGAATTTTCCGCCTTTCAGCATCTGAACTTCCGTGTGGAGAAGCTCCACCAGTACCCAGATTATAAGCAGTGAACCCAGCGCGTTTATAAGCGCGTGGTCGGGCTGTTCGCCGAAAAGATGTATGGTCTCAAGGAGAAACGCGATACCCGCCGTAAGGGTCAGACCGATAAGAGTAATGACCATGAGGGCGTGTACCAGAAACGAAAACTTTTCGCTGAGATCGACAACTCTGTTGCGGTAGCTGTGTACAGGGTTGTATGTGCTGACCAGCTTTTCATAATATGAGCTGATGATTATTTCGCTGTTGATGTCGAGCATCTTATGCATGGAGAGAAGTATGCCCTTTCTGCGGATGTCGTCGTCAATAAGGCTGAATATCTTTTCGTGCATCCAGAGGCGCACGAAACTTATCATTGAGGAGATGAACTCCGGTTCAAATCGGTATTTATTGAGTGAAACACCAAGTTTCCCTACAAAGGCGAAGTAGGCGTTGTCGGCGTAGCCTTCAAACAGCGAATCAAACCACTGTGCGAGCTTTGCACTGTTAGCTTCCATCGCGGCTATCTGCTTTTCGTTAACGGAATAGGTTCTCATCTTTTCCATGAAGTCTTCGATAAACTCGTCTTTGTATTTCGATATCATGGGCTTGATAAGAAGAAGATTGTCGACGTCGTTTTCATTCAGATCATAGTTTTTGGTGAGCGTTTTACGGTATCTCATTTTATATGCTGTCTCTCATAAAAGGGAAAACATCTGCAATAGATATTTATTTTTACGTCATGTTAGGATAATATATCAGGACAGTAAAGTAAAATAAAAGTTCGAGGTGTTTGCGGTGGCAGAGAGAAAATCAAGCATCACAAGGAAGACAACGGAAACGGAAATATCCATTGTTCTTAATGTGGACGGCAGCGGGAAATACGTCGTTGACACGGGAATAGGTTTTCTGAACCACATGCTTGAGCTTTTCACACGCCACGGCGGTTTCGATATGGAGCTTAAGGCAAAAGGCGACCTGCACATCGACGGACACCACACCGCAGAGGACATCGGAATAGTGATGGGCGACGCTTTCCGCGAGGCGCTGGGCGACAAGAAGGGCATCCGCAGATACGGATTTTTCCTTCTGCCCATGGATGAAACACTTATCGAGTGTGCGGTGGACTTTTCCGGCAGAACCTACCTCAACTTCGATGCGGATATCCCTGCGGAAAAGGTAGGGGACTTCGATACGGAACTTACTGAAGAGTTTTTCAAAGCGTTTGCCGACAGAGCGGGTATAAACCTGCACATCATTAAAAGATACGGAAGAAACACTCACCACATCATTGAGGGGATGTTTAAATGCTTCGCGCGCTCCGTTAAGGATGCGGTGCGCATTGAGTCAGACCGGATAATGTCCACTAAGGGCAGTCTCTGACATCTTTTCAATATCTAACGGAGTACATATAAATGATCGCAGTGATAGACTACGGAATGGGAAACCTGCGCAGTGTCGAGAAGGCGTTGCAGTCTCTCGGTTTTGACGCGCAGATAACTTCCGACCCCGACAAGGTTATAAAGGCTGACAGAGCCGTTCTGCCGGGCGTGGGCGCATTTGCCGACTGCCGCACGGGGCTGATAGATTCAGGGCTTAAAGAGGCGGCGTCAGAGTTCATCAAGACAGGAAAGCCTTTCCTCGGTATCTGTGTCGGGATGCAGCTCCTTTTTGAGAAGAGCCTTGAATTTGGCGAACACGAAGGGCTTGGCTATTTCAAGGGAACGGTCAGAAAATTTCCCGAAGAGATAATCGCAAAAGGGATGAAAATCCCCCAGATGGGCTGGAACTGCATAACAAAAAAGATGAACCACCCTCTGCTTGCGGGTATCAATACAGGCGACTATTTCTATTTTGTACACTCCTACTGTGTAAAGGCGGAGGAAGAGGGCGTTGAAGCGCTCTCCTGCGAATACGGAATAGATTTTTCCGCTATGGTAATCCGCGACAATATGGCGGCGACCCAGTTTCACCCTGAAAAGAGTCAGAAACTCGGTCTGCACCTGCTTAAAAACTTCGGAGAATGGAAATGCTGATAATACCCGCCATAGACCTCTTAAACGCTAAGGCAGTGCGCCTTAAACAGGGGGACATGGACGATTTCACCGTATATTACGACAACCCGCTGGACGCGGCGAAAATGTTCGCCGAAATGGGAGTAAAAAGACTTCACATCGTTGACCTTGACGGTGCGAAAAAGGGCGAAACAACCAATTTCTCGCTCATCGAGAAGATGGTTGCAACCGCCGGAATGGATATTGAAGTAGGCGGCGGCATACGCGATATGAAAAAGCTGAAAGCCTATTTCGAGATAGGCGTTAAATACGGAATCCTCGGCACTGTGGTTGTCAAGAACCCTGAGTTCGTTAAAGAGGCAATGAGCGAATATCCCGACAGAATCATTCTGGGCGTGGACGCAAAGGACGGATACGTTGCAACCGAAGGCTGGTACGAAAAGAGTACGGTCACAGCAGTTGAGATAATCAACAGCTACGAAGGCTATTCTGCGGAAAGCGTCATCTATACCGACATATCGAGAGACGGGATGCTCACAGGCATAAACATTGAAGCGACGCTGAAACTGGCGGAGAGTATAGAATATCCCGTAATAGCCTCCGGAGGTCTCAAAGACATCAACGATATAAGGGCGCTTCAGGGTAAGAAAGGTATTCTTGGCGCTATTACAGGAAAGGCTTTTTATGAGGGCAAGATAGACCTTAAAGAAGCTCTCAAACTGCAGGAAATATAAATGGACAGATTTGCGAAGATAGTTGCGCTTGGGTTTGGTTCGGGGCTTGCTCCGAAGGCTCCAGGCACTTTCGGGACGCTTTTTGCGATACTTCCGGTTTTGGCTACAGAACAGCTTGCTTATCCCTTTAAGGCTTTTGTATTTATTGTTCTGATGTTCGGCGGTGTCTGGGCGGCGGACAGATATGAAAAGCTGACGGGTAAAAAGGATGCTTCCGAAGTCGTAATAGACGAAATAGCCGCTTATTATATGATTTTTTTATTTATCCCTGCGAACGTGTTTACAATTCCTCTGGGTTTTGTGCTGTTCAGGATATTTGATATATGGAAGCCTTATCCCATCAAAAAACTTGAAAAGATAGACGGCGGACTTGGCGTCATGGCAGATGACATCATGGCGGCGGTATACTCAATCATACTTCTGGGATTGTTTTATCTCGGATACATATTTTTCTTTTCTCATATATAGGTGATCTATGGTCAGATGTGCGATTTTTGCGGTTGGAAGCGAGCTTCTGGAGGGGAGCATCGTTGACACCAATTCCGCGTGGCTTGGTTCAAGGCTTGTAAAAGCCGGATTCGATGTTGAACAGGTAAGACTTATCCCCGACAATAAAGAGATGATAGTCTCAGTTTTCCGTCAGGCGCTTGAAGAATACGACTGCGTATTCACCACCGGCGGGCTGGGACCTACGTTTGACGACCTCACGGCAGAGACTGTTGCCGAAGCGACAGACGTTGAAACAGAGATGAACGAAACTGCCAAGACGCATATGATAAACCGCCTGAAAGAGCGCGGGGTCAATATAAAAGACAGCCATCTCCGTCAGGCGATGCTGCCGAAGAGCTGTATACTGTTTCCCAACGGCAGAGGAACAGCTCTGGGCTTCGGTATGGAGAAGAACGGGCATATCATAATAAGTATGCCGGGCGTTCCCTATGAGATGTATCTGATGTTTGAGGAACACGTTATGCCGTTTCTGCGGGAGCGGTTTGAAATGCGCGAACGCCACAGTATTGATATCCGCATAGGTTCCCTTCCCGAATCGGAGGTTGACGACGTTCTGCGGGAATTCGGCTTTCCCGAAGGCATGGAATGTATCATCAATGTCGCGAAAGGCGAGATTCTGGTGAAACTCAGAGGTTTTGACGAAGCGATGCTAATGGAGTATGCGGAACGCGTCAGAGGCAGATTCTCTGATAATTTTATAGGCTACGGTTCCGACAATATAGCAGCCGTTGTTCTTCGGACGCTCAGGGAAAAGAGATTGACCCTTTCAGTTGCAGAAAGCTGTACCGGCGGGATGATAGGCAAAGAGATAACCGATATCGCAGGTTCCAGCGACGTGTTCATGGGCGGTGTGATATCTTACAGCAATGATGTTAAGATGCGCGTTCTGCGCGTTCCGGAAAATATACTTATCAACCACGGCGCTGTCAGCGAAGAGTGCGCGCGTGCCATGGCGGTGGGTGTTGCGAACCAGCTTCGCACGTCCTGCTCTGTTTCGGTCACAGGTGTTGCGGGTCCCGGCGGCGGTACGGATGAAAAGCCTGTGGGTACCGTATGCATCGGCTGGTGTGTGGGCAGAGAGGTTGTAACGAAGAAATATAACTTTGCCGGCGACCGCGACGCAATACGCATCCGTTCAATGAAAACGGCGCTGATAGAACTCAATAATTTAGTGAAAAAGTATCAGCCCTAAGCAAGTATCTCCTCAATAATGCTGTCCATGTCAAAAGACATGGTATCGAACAGCGGTTTCGGATCGTGCCGTTTTGATATTATCTGCTGTGCTTTTTCAAGAAGCTCTTCCGCTGTGTCCGCTTTTTCCATGAGCGAGCTGTCAATCAGCAGTTTGTCATAGTGAGAGATGAACGAGCGGGTGGATATTACGGGTGTGCCGAAATAGCACGCTTCGGAGTTAAGCGTTCCGCCGCCGCCGATGAAAAGGTCGGCGAACGCCAGAAGGTGCTGGATAACCATCTTTTCCTCAATGACTGTGGCATAGGGGAAAAGAGCTTTAAGTGGTTCCGCCTCATATCTGGGGATAAGGACGATGTTGACGTTCATTTTTTCTTTTATCAGCTCAAGCCCTTCATAAAGTACCGGATATTTCTTCCCAACGTATGACGCCTTAAACTCTTCCTCGCGCACTACTATGGTCTTTTTGTTCGGGTTAAGTCCGCGTGATTTAAGGAAATCTCTGAAAAAGTTGATATCCGGTCTGAAGTCGTGGAGCCATGCCACAACGTCGAGGAAATTGTATGAAAATATCTGTTCGGGTTCCAGTGAGAAACGCTCAAAAATGCTTTGCGGTACCATATAGGGTCTGAATGCCTTAGTTGAAAGGGGCAGGGTGAGCCTTGCCTGCGGGAGTGCCTTACGGAAATTTGCCGTATGGTCTGAAAGAGGGATATCATAAAAATTGACTATCGGAATCCCAAGCCCGAAAGCAACTCGGTTCGCGTCCACACTGCAAAGACAGACCAGCTTCGTGATACTGCATTTCTCTATATATTCCATCAGAGCAAGCTGACGGTGGATTGATGCCTTAAGTTTGTCGCCAAGATTCGCGCCTCCGAAGTATCCGCGGTTCACAAACTCTATTTTGTATAGGTTGAGCAGATCCACAACCTCTTTGTAGCCGTCGCCCTCCCGCGCCGTTACGAGAACGGTTTTGCCGCGCGCCTTTATGCCCTCAATGAAGGGGCGGAAGAACATAACGGATTTCGGCGTAACAAGGTCGAACCAGATCAAATTATGCCCCTTTGGACGTATTCGTCATACCACCAGGGTTTGACGGGTATAACGTCCTTTTCGCTGAAAATGTATCCGTATTTCCCCTGATACTTTATCATGCCGACAGCGGGTATTTCGGGGTTGATGAGCGTCATTTTGTTCGCACAGGTGTAAAGGCAGTCCTCGTGGCACTGTTTCGAGCGTATCATGGTAAGAACATCCTGCGCCTGATCGCCTTCGAGAACCTTGTCCAGACCGCCGGCTTTGCGCACATTGCCCATTTTCAGATAGTTCAGCCACAGAAGACAGGGGAACACATTGCCGTATGGGTCGATGTCGATGCTCCGACCGCCCATATAGCAGTTGAAGTCTATCTTCTGTCCTTCGTAAACCGCTTTTTGCAGTAAATATTTGCTTCTGTAACGTCCCTTGTCGTAGCCTATTTTTACAAGCTGTTCGTCTATCTGTTTCAGTTCGTCGTCAGTCCAGATGAAGCTGTTTTTGTTCAGGGTGCATTTTTCAAGGTTGTCCTGAGTGTTCTTATAACGTTCACTGCTGAACCTTCCGTAGCCGATATAAAGCCCGACGCCCATCTCTTTTGCGAAGTTGTATATCCATTCGATGAGGTGGAGGTTCTCTTTGTAAATGGTGAACTGGAAGCGCAGAACAAGCCCTTTTAATTTTTTCAGCCGCTCAAGGGTCTCCATCGCAGATTTAAAGCCGTCTTTGCGCAGGCGTATTTTTGCGTTGGTCTCCTCGTCACCGTCCAGCGATATGTCAAGACGGTAGAGCGGATGCTTTTTGAGGACGTATTTCGCTATTTCCTCGTGTCTTTCGGGAAACCAGCCTGTTATGGGTGAATCTATGACCACGCTGTCATGGAAACGGTAGATACTGTCCACCACGCGCAGATATGTGTCGCTCATGTGGGGTTCGCCACCTGTGAGGTGAACCTTTTTCAGATCGAGGTGTTTTGAGGAGAAGATGCTGTCCAGCTCAGTGTCGGTGAGTTCTTCGCCGCGTCTGTCTTCCTGCTTCCATATGGAGCAATAACGGCAGGGTCCCGGGCAGTATTCAGTAATGGTGTAGGAGATGTCTTCAATGTTGTATTCTCTCAAAATGAACCTCAGAATCTTTGTTTCATAGTATCATATATTTCGGAAATAATCTGTTCAACATTATATGTGTAGTCCCATTCAGGATAGTCGGCTTTAAATTTTGAAACGTCGCTTATCCACCAGATATGGTCGCCGCTTCTGTTGTCCTCTGTGTATGTGTGGCGGAATGGTTTGCCGGTCAGCTTTTCCAGCATAGCGATCGCCTCCAGCATGGAACAGCAGCTATGTCTGCTTCCTCCCATGTTGTACACTGCGCCGCAGCGGGGTGCTTTATAGAAACTGTGGAACGCGTTTATCATATCGAAAGAGTGTATGTTGTCGCGCACCTGTTTGCCTTTGTAGCCGAAAACGGTGTAGGGCGTATCGGTGACTGCGCATTTTATCAGATAGCTCAGGAAACCGTGAAGCTGTGCGCCGGAGTGGTTGGGGCCTGTGAGACATCCGCCGCGGAAAACTGCGGTTTTCATGCCGAAATAGCGTCCGTATTCCTGAACCATGACATCCGCCGCGACCTTGCTCGCACCGAAAATGGAATGCTTTGAATTGTCTATAGACATGCTTTCGTCTATGCCTTTTGCGAAATAAAGGTGGCTTTTGTCAATTTCCCAGCGTGTTTCAAGCTCAACCAGAGGCAGAAGGTTAGGCGTATCTCCATAAACCTTGTTTGTGGATGTGAAGATGAAGACCGCATCGGGGCAGTGTCTTTTTGCGGCTTCCAGTGCGTTCAGCGTGCCGTTGGCGTTAACGCCGAAATCCGTGAATGGTTCCTTTGCCGCCCAGTCGTGGCTCGGCTGTGCCGCTGTGTGCAGAACGAATTTTATGTCCGTACCGTATTCTGCAAAGAGTTTTTCCAGTTTTTCAAAATCTCTGATGTCTATGTTGAAATGTTCATAATTTTTCAGTTTTTCCGACAGACGTGAAACGTTCCACGATGTTGACGCACTCTGTCCGAAGAAGTATGAGCGCATATCGTTGTCGATGCCTATCACTTTGTCGAAATGAGCGGAAAAAAACTCTGCCGCTTCCGAGCCTATCAGTCCTCCGCTTCCGGTTATCAGGCAAATATCCATTTCAGTTCCTCTTTGTTCTCTGTAATCCAGTCTGCTATCTCTTTCAGAGTTTCCTCAGCCGAAATTTCAGGCGACCAGCCGTAACTTTGTATCTTTGTATTGTCAGTGACGTAGTATTTTATATCCAGAACACGTTCCGGCATGAACGGCACTTCTTTAGCGCCTATGAGTTTTTTACAAAGCGCATCCAGCTCAAATATGGACAGCGAGTTATTTATCCCGCCGCCTATGTTGAAAAGCTCACTGCGAAATCTGTCAAAGCTGTGTATTTGCATGTCGATCAGGCGGAAGAGGTCGCGCACGTTTAGAATATCGCGCACCTGTTTTCCGTTTCCGAAGATGCTTAATTGCTTATCGTAGATATAGCTTGCCGCCCAGTGTGTTACAACGCCCTGATCGGTTTTGCCGAACTGACCTTTGCCCGCAAGAAGCCCGCATCTGTTTATGATCGCTTTAAGTCCCAGCATTTCTATATATTCTGCGATCAGTAGCTCGCCCGCATACTTGCTCATACCGTAGAGGGAGCGCGTTCCTTCTTTCGGAAAGTTCTCTGCTATGCCGTGTCCGTATTTCATGGTGTAGCGTGACGCCTCTTCTATATATTCCAGCCCGTTTATGGCAGACATGGGGAATATCCTGCTGGTTGACAGGAAGATCAGCTTTGCATTGTTGTCCAGCACCGAACGGACGCAGTTGAAAAGCCCGCCGAAGTTTGTTTCCATCAGATACCTGTCGTCGCCGTTAAGTCCCGCCATCACAGACGGTTCCGCACTCGCCTCTATCATGAGGTCATAGCTGAGCGGTTCAAGGTCTTCCGGTCGGCGCACGTCGCCCTGAATGAAGTTTATCCCCGCCTCGTGGAGTATCGGGATATTAAGTTCACTGCCGTTTCTGTGGAGATTGTCCAACGCGGTTACTTCGTATTTGGGATATTTCTGTTTTATATTCAGTGCCAGACTGCTGCCCACAAAGCCGCAGCCGCCTGTTATGAGAATGTTCAATTTGTGCCTCTGTTTTTGTGTTTCGTCCAGTCCTTAACCCATTTGTCTTTCAGCCTTACTATCTCGTCACTTTCGAGATTTCCGCGGAAGGCATGGGTATTGTGACCGTCGAAGTCCGTAAGATTATCATCGACCAAAACACCCTTTTTGATAAGCTCGTTATACATGGGAGTGCCGGGAAATGGCGTAACTATTGAAACCTGCTGCGAGTCGGGGTTCTGTGCGAGCATCCAGTCGAACGTTTTTTGTATGGTCTCTTTGGTATCAGCAAGATAGCCGATGGAAAATGTAAGGTGTACCTCTATCCCGTGTTTTCTGCACAGCGAAAGGGTCTGTTCGCATTTTATTATATCGAGTTTCTTGTTTATCTCTTTCAGAACGGTTTCATCCACACTCTCTATGCCGAATTTAAGCCCTATGAGACCGCTGTTTTTCATGCGGATGATAAGTTCCTCGTCAAGCCCGCCGTCAGCACGCGCCATAGCCATCCACGGCAGTTTTACGCCGTTCTCCCCCAGCGAATCGCAGAAACGGTGTAAATGCTTTTTATCTATGTTGAATGTCTCGTCGTCCAGATAAAATGACCGGATTCCTAATTTTCCCTGCGCGTCGAGAATCTCTTTTACAATGGTATCAGTATCGGCTTTCCTGTATCCGTTAGCGTAGATTGTATGCACCCACTGACAGAAACAGCATTTGTACGGACAGCCGCGGGAAAGCTGAGTCTGGAAAGACGGGTATGCCAGAGCGTTAACGGGTCTGTCGTTGTAGTTATAAAATGGAGTGATGAGCCTTTCGGGGCGTGGCAATGCGGCAAAATCGGTGGTTTTGCGGGGAGGATTGATTCCGCAGATATGTATCAGCCCGTCAATATGTCCGTAAGGTTTTCCCTCTTTCAGGCATTTCGCAAGCTTAAGTGCGGAGAGTTCGTATTCTCCCTGAATGGCGAAGTCGATATGTTCCTCATCCAGAATATTTTCTTTCAGAAAACCTACGTGCGAGCCTGTAACGCATATCTTTGTATGTGGCAGGAACTCTTTTATCTGTTTCAGAAGTGCCATATCGTTTTCAAATGACGGGGCGGATGTTTCGGTTATCAGCAGATCCGGTGCGTAGCCGAAGGCTTCGTATATAATCTCTTCGGGGGCGTATCCCTCTGCAACGCCATCCGTTATCCATGCGCTAATCCCGTTCTCTTTCAGCAGGCTGAAAAGATGTCCCATGAAGAATGGATAGGGTATGTAGGGCTGCAAATTCGCCTCATAACGCGACATATCGTATGTATGCGGCCAGCGGCTTCCTGCGTTAACGCCTGCCCTGCCGTTCTGTCTCCAAGGCAGGTTGACGGTCATTACCCTGAAATCGCCGTATGCATTGAGCTGTTTTTCATACTCCATACGCTGCATTGATGCTTCCACAGCCTTTGTTTTGAGTTCGGTATCTGTTTCCGTCAGCTTTGTGTCGTGCATGGCGGGGAATTTTTTATGAAGTACATCAAGGGTCGCAAGTGATCGGAACCACTCGAATATCTCTTTATCAGTTTCTTCTGAGGGGGTGAGTGCTATTTTATCCAGTATGTCCTTGTTGAAATCAAGAACGCCCTGACGGATTTTGTCGGATGTAAAATGGTTAAGGGATTTTATGAAGGAACTATAAATCCTCTGCGCGGCAGGGGCATCTTCCTGAAATCTTAAAATGTCTTCCAGAAAAAATTTGAAGCCTGCCAGTATGTATGGATACACCAGATAGCTTCGGGATTTTTCAGTTATAATGTCTAAACCCATTCGGGTGTAGTTGATGTTGTGTTCCGCCTTTTTGCGGTAGAGGGTTTCATCCTGAAATGCGCTATTCATCGACCATTTGAACACTCTGTAGCGGTACGCACGGTTGAGATATGAGGCGACATCATCTTTCTGAAGGTGATATGTGTGATGGTCTGGGTGCCAGAGCAGTTCGTAACCGAGTTTTCTGAGTTTTATGCCGATGTCCACATCTTCGTAGTTGGACATCAGGCTGTCGTCAAAAGGTCTGTGTTTATTGCCGTTTTCGGCTATGCCTGCTTTATGAAGCGCCTCTGTTCTGTATATGCTGTTTGAACCAAGCAGAAATTCGCGGTATTCGTCTGTTTCGGAACCGAGCGGTTTGTAAAGGTCGCGCATATCCACAAGAGCGCGGCATCTGTCGCCCATCTCCGTGCGGTTAAGCTCTATCTGCTTTCCCGCAACACCTGCAAGTTTCGGGTTGTTCTTTAGTATAGGCAAAAGTTTTTCTATGTGGTCGGGACGGAGAATGATATCACTGTCAACGGAGAGAAGATAAGGTGTATCGATGAGTTCCAGTATGCGGTTTCTCGCTCTGCCGAGACCGAGGATACCGTCTATGCCGAAATGTGACGGCGGATAAAACTCAAAACCCTCTTCGCGGCAAATGCTTTCCGTGTTGTCTGTGGAACCGCTGTCTATGACTATGAACCGAGACGGCTGCACTGTTTGCGCTTTTATGGCGCTAAGCACCCTGCGGATGGTGTTTTCATTGTTCAGGGTTGGTACGAATGCGGATATCATTGTTCCTCTTGAAGGATATCAATTATTTTGATATTCGGGATTTTCCACAGCTTTTTGTAAGCCCGCAGGACGTCTTTATGTTTGTATCCGGCGATTATCACACTGCACGGCTTTTCTGCGGTTTTTGCAAACTGTTCAAAGCTCATCGCATCCTTTTTAAAATCGTCTATGAATCCGCCGAAACGGACGTCTGCCTTCTCCATGTATTCATGCAGAGCCAGCCCCACCCAACCTTTGAAACAGATGTAGGCAGTCTGTCCGTCAGTTATCTGTGCCAGAGCGCGGCGGAAGTTCTGTTCGTTTGAACAGGCGTCCCTGTCAGCCAGAATAGCAAGGAACGTGTATTCTGTTCTGCGGTCGAGATATGTATTTATCACTGCCCTGAGAGGTGCAGAGAGGTTTTTATCTTTGAAATATTTGTGCATGTCTAAGGGTGCGGAGAGGTTAAGTTCCGTCTGTTTTATCAGATTCGCCTTTCCACTGTGGCTGAAACTCTCTTCGGAGTTTCTTGTCCATTCGTATGTTACTCTGTCCAGAAAAGCGATTTTTTCGCAGTCAGCCGCGTATTTGATTATTGTTGCGATATCGGCAGCTATGGAATCTTTGAACATGGACACGAACGGAGCGGTCTGCATCAGCATATCTCTTTTGAACAGGAAATTGCTGAAACAGAAATGTTCGGGGTGGTTCAGGCGTATATCGAGCAGGGACTGGATGAATTCTGCGGGAGTACAGCTCGCTTTGAACGGGTGATTGTTAACTATGTCGCCGTATTCGGTTTTCAGCCTGACACGGGAAAAAACCATGTCCGCGCCTTTTTCGATAAGCGCTACTGCGTCCTCTATGAATCGCTCGTCGCAGATTCTGTCGTCGTCGCTTACGAAAATAATATATGCTCCTGATGCGTGTCTGATTCCGTTCAGGGAGTTAAGAGTATATCCCGAATTTTTTTCGGTGCGGACGTATCTGACACGCGGGTCGTTTATGGAACGAATAACGCCTTCTGTGGTATCGGTGGAACAGTCGTCGGATATTACCAGTTCAATATCTGTGTAGGTCTGTCCGAGAACCGCAGAAACGGCGCTCATTAGCATATCTGCTCTGTTGTATGTCGTCATGACTACGCTGGCTGTTCTGTTCACAGATATTCTCCGAGCTGTTTTATGTCTTTTCTGGCAATTTCCAGACTTTCCGGTGTGCCGATGTCCCTGTGGTAAACATTGTTATTGAACGTTGCTATCCTGCCCATGAAAGCAGGGATGACCTCTGTGCTGAAATCGACTTTTTCTCTGCCGAGAGATGCTATGTAATCTACTACGATAGGTTCCAGTATATAGACGGCGCCGTTTGCATGGCTGGATGGCGGATTCTGCACTTTTTCATGGAATTTAAGAACTCTGCCTTCGCTGTCACATTCCACTATACCGCAGCTTTCTGGTGTTTCAGTTATAAAGGTCATCATGGTCATGTCTGTGCCTGTCGGTCTGTTGCGGTGTGCCTGAATGAAATCGGCATAGCTGCAAACGGAAAGGTTGTCTGCATGAGCGGCTATAAAAGGCTCATTGCCGAAACGGGGGCTGTTTTTCAGGATGGTTCCGCCTGTGAGAAGCAGTTCTTTTTCGTATACGCATACGGCGTTGTCGAAGACCTTCTGATTCTTTATGAAATCCTCCACCTGTCCGGCGAAGTGGTGTGTATTTATAATTATTTCATCCACTCCTGCTTTTTTAAGCAGTGTGAGCCAGTACCAAAGCAGCGGTTTTCCGTCTATAGGCACAAGACACTTGGGCATGTCTTTGGTCACGGGGTACAGCCTTGTCCCAAGTCCTGCAGCCAAAAGGAGGGCTTTCATTTGAAATTCACCTCGATGTTGTGCATCAGCTCTGCCATGGTTATCGGTGTGTTACCCACTCTTGTGACGTGCAGTCCCGCTGTGACCGAACCGAGATATGCGGCGTGCCATATGTCCGAACCGCTTGCCAGCGCCAGCGATGCGCATGAGAGCATGGAATCACCGGCTCCCGCAACGTCCTTAGGCGATTCGTTCAGAGCAGGCAGTTTGTCCGTTGCCCAGTCGTCCTGATCTTTCAGAGGTTTTTCTCTGGTGGTGTGTATAAGGACACCCTCTGCGCCCATTGTGAGCAGAATGTCTTTCACCCCTGTTTTTTTGCGTATCTTTTCGCAGAGGACAACAAGTCCTGATTCGTAGTCTTTCATGGGACCGCGCGCCTCTACCTCTGTGGGGGTTATCATGGATACCCCTGAGAAGCGGGTTATGTCGCCGGATTGGGAAGAAGTCTGACTGTCCGCCGACATCAGTACGTTATATTTTTTTGCCATAGCTGTTATAGCTTCCACAAGGCTTGCGGGCAGACAGCCGTAGCTGAAATCGGAGAACACCAGCAGGTCGGCGGTTTTCATCTCCTCTTCCATACTCCTGAGAATTTTGGACTGTATCTGTTTGCTTATGCCGTGTGCCTTAAGCGAGTTGACCCGCAGAAGTGTTTTGTTGCCTGCTCTGTATCTTTTCTTAAGTGTTGTCACCCTTGTCTCGTCTTTAAAAATGTAGGGTTTTATGTCCCATTTTTCCAGATGTTCGCTGACGAAACTGCTGTATTCGTCCGCCCCTGTGATAGTGAAAAAGGAGACGTTTGCACCCAGCCCTTTCAGGTGACCGCTGACTATGCCCGCCCCGCCGAGAAAAGTGTTGGAGAACAGAGGTGTGACCACTATTGTCGGGTCTTCCTGCGATATGCCGAGTGGCTGGCATGTGATGTATTCGTCGATGATGGAATCGCCTATAACGATTGCCTTTATATCAGAAAATTTTGAGAGAACCGATGTTATAGATTCTTTTGTTATGCCGTGTCTTTCCAGATAGCTCTGCGGTTTGATCAGCTTAACGTCGTCGTGGAGTTTGAACTCCTTCATGATGAGGTCTGTGGACGAGAAAACTATGTCGCCCGACCCGAATATCAGTTTTCCGCCGTATTCGCAGACAACGTCCTGTTCAGGATTCTGCTTGTTTTCAAACTCCTTTCCTTTCACAACGATGTCGGGTTGCAGTATGGAGATGAAATCCTGCGGGGGACAGTTAAGGATGAAAGCGTGGTTTACAACGGAGATGGAGCGGATGCTTTCCAGTCTGTCGTCCTGAGATACTATTGTGGCATCGGAATCTGGGTTTACGCCCACAACGAGATATTTCCCGTTTGATGCCGCAAAGTTAAGAAGACGCAGGTGTCCGGGATGGATGATGTTGAAATTACCTGATACAAATACTAATTTTTTATTCTTTGCCGCATTGCGGATATGTTCTGCTATCGCTTTCAGTTCGACCATGAGAGACTCTCCCGTTTTCAGAGTGTACTACTACAAATCGTAATAAAGTCTATTTTGTTGAATCTTGCGCTGATATTTGATGCCATTTCCTGCGGGAAGGGAAGTATACATTTTATCCCGTTTTCGGCATCTAAGGGGCTTATAATTTTTTTATCAAGGTGCAGTTTCCCCTGTTTAAAGGTGTCCTCGTCCAGAAAACCAACCAGCCTGTCGCCTATGTATCCGCCGAAAAAAGTGCTTACGGGGGCTGTGCCGAAAACGTACATCGGCTCGTTTATTTCGCTGACTGTTTTCAGATATTCGATATATTTTTCAAAATCCACCGTTTCTTTTTCCGGCTGTTTTGTGTCTCTTCCATGCATTGATGCAATTGCGGTTATCTCTTTTGCAACCTGTCCTTCCGGAAGGGCTACACATTTAAAATGCTCTTTAAGCAGGGAATACAGGCTGGCTTTTGAAAAGTGAACAACATGGTCTAAGACAGCCGTGTCGAATATGTTAGAGGAGATGTCTGGTACCTGAATCAGCAGAACGCCGTTTTCGGTGAGAAGCCCTTTAACATTCTCAAGGAACTCGTGGGGTTCTGTGATGTGTTCAAGAACGTGTATCATGCTTATCATAGAGAAGCGTTCGGATATTTTATCCGGCGGACAGGTGTAGAATTTTTTCACATCAACAGAGAAATCGGGGTCGCGCCCTATATCCTGCGCGAAAAGTTTAAGGTTTGGTTTGGCTTCGGACATAACTTTGAGGAAACTTCCGCTGCCTGTACCTATATCCAGCGCACTGCCTGTTTCGGGAAGGTGGTCTGCACAGTTTTTTTCTATCAGTTGTGCGCGGGTGACAGGTATCTTGCCGAAGGATTTCAGCTGGTCTCTGCCTTCGGTCAGTGGGTATGATCTGTAATGGGAGTAAAGCTCTGTTATATTAAGTTTATATGTCTCATCGGCTTTTTTTTGCAGCGTTCCGCATGAACCGCATCTGACCAGCGAAAATCCGAAAGGAAGAAATCTGCTGTCGGAAGATACGGAACAGCTTAAGGAGAGTATTTCATGGGTGTCTCCGCTGCCGCAGAGGATACAGCCCATCTCAAAGCCCGCCGTTTGCCGTTATTACAGACCCATTCAGAGCCATCCCTTTCATGCGTATCACCGCCAGAATTATCTCGGCGGTTTCGTCCGCGCGTAGAAATCTTTTAAGGGGCATCATGTTTATTCGGGCATTGTAATAATCGGGATTTGTGATTTTTTTTTGTGTCCAGTCGCTTGTGGGGTGCTCTGTTATGCCGGGAGCAACGGCGCATATGAGAACGCCTTTTTCGCCGTAGTATCTTGCGGATGATCGAACATATGCGTTAACTGCGCTTTTCGCCGCAACGTAGCATGGCGAGGCATTGCCGTTATCTGCCGCATCGGAACTGATGTGTATGATCTTTCCGCCGCCTGCTTCAACCATGGCGGGGATTATGAACGAGTTTATCTCTGTTGCCGCTGTCAGGTTAAGGCGCATGGTCTTTGCCATTGTTTCAGCGCTTGGCGGCTGTGTGTCAGTTTCCAGCCTGCCGCCCATGAGATGCACAACACATGTGGGCTTATGACCGTTGGCGTTGAGTTTTTTGCAGAGGGTTTCAGGTGCGCCTTCGGAAGTCAGATCAAGTGTGTACTGCGTGTCGCAGACGGCACATTCGGACTTGTCGGCGGCTATAACGAAAGCCCCGCTGTCCTTGAGCATAAGGCAGAGGGCATTGCCCATTCCGCCCGCTGCGCCTGTCACCAGTATTTTTTCACTGTTCATATCATCTCCAAAAGGCATCTTCCGTCCGTTTCTCCTTTGCGCATCATATCCAGAGCGGTGTTTATGTCATCCAGCTTAAATGTGTGCGTGATAAGCCTGTCAAGGTCGAGGCGACCCGCCTTGTACAGCCTGATATATGCGGGGATATCTTTCTGAGGAATTGTTCCGCCGCCGTGTGAGCCTGTTATGCTTTTGCCGAAGTGCAGGGGCAGAGTATAAAGCTCTGTGTTGTTGCCTTTTTTGGGTACCCCCACCAGAACTGTGCGTCCTTCCGGCGATGTTATTCCGTATGCCTGTGCGATTACGGCGGGATTTCCCGTGTTGTCTATGGCTATGTCGAAGCCCTTTATCGAGTATTGCTTCATTGCGGCTTCCAGACCCTCTTTGTCGTCTGCAAGCAGACAGACAGTTGCGCCCATCTTCTTCGCCATTTCCAGTCTGTTCTTGTGGATGTCTGTGGCTATGACAGGATAAGCACCGGACATCACAGCGCCTTGAATCATGTTCAGACCGACGCCTCCGGCACCGAAGATGATCACAGAATCGCCTATCTTCACCTGCGCATCGTTCTTTATAACGCCGAGGCCTGTTGTCACGGCGCATCCGAACAGGGGTGCGATTTTCATGTCGAAATCATCGGGAATGGGTGTGAGTCTGTTCTCGGAGACCACCGCATGTTCGGAGAAAGTGGTTATCTGCCCCGAATTGAGCTTTGCACCGCGCCATGTATAGTTCGCGGGTTTTGCGTTTATTCCGTTTGATGGTTTCCAGTGCATTACAACCCTGTCTCCGGGTTTTACCATTGAGACACCTTCGCCGACCTCAAGAACCACACCGCTGCCTTCGTGTCCAAGCATGTGAGGAAGGTAGGGGTCATGCCCTTTAACGCCGCTTATCTCGCCAAGTTGTGAGCCGCATATACTGCTGTAGTGTATGCGAACAAGCACCTGTCCGTAGGCAAGGTTTTCCGGAAGGGTTATTTCGTCTATTATCAGCGGCGAATTCAGTTCTTTCAGAATGGCCGCTTTGGTAGTTTTAACCTGCATATGAACCTCTATTCAAAGTAAATGAAAGAATAGTCACCGTCGTATCCGAATTTCTCGAACCACCACTCCCATTCTTTCGGGCTGAAGAAGCACTCGCCTGTGAGCACCCAGCACATCAGGTTTACCTTCTCCTCTTCGTTTCTGTATGATTCAACAATGACGTATTTATCTTTTTTGCCCACTCTGGCAATCTCAAGAAGTGCCTTTTCAAGGTCGTAGCAGAAGAGGTTGTGCAGTGTGTTAAGTGAGATTATCAGGTCGAAGGATTTATCTTCAAAGGGGAGTTTTGCCGCGTCCGCAACCTGAAGGAAGGGTTTTACCTCCTCCTTTGCGTTTTCGATGGCATATTCGGAGATGTCTATTCCGGTAACTTTGATTCCGGGGACTAGCTGCATTATTTCATAGAGAAGAAATGCTTTTCCACATCCAATGTCGAGAACTTTGCTGTCTTTTGTAAGGTTGTATGCTTTAACAAGTTTTTCGGCGACAACCTTCCATCTTCCGTCATATTTGTATCCGCCGTAGCCGAATTTTCTGTCTCCGTCCCAATAGTCGTATCCGTATTTTTTCGCTTTCTCAATAGCCTGTGCTTTGGGATATTCGTTCATTCTGCCCAGATAGTCTCTGGTTGTTCTTTTGTGCAGATCTGCCAGATGGTCGATGTATCGCATACTTCACCTATAAGATATTAATTGCTTTGTATTTTTCGATGTAGCGAGCAGTTTTTGCAAGCTGCTGTTCCTGTCTTTGTGCTGTTTCCTGATGGTCTGCAAAGTTTCTGCGGAGAAGGTCGTCGGCGCTGAACTCGTTCAGCATTATAAATATCCATTTCCGCGCGTAAAGCTTTGTCAGAATATCGCATCGGATTTCAAAGTCGTTTTTATTATTCACCAGATATGATGTTTTTTCCATAAATAATTTGCGGAATCTGAAATCTGGAGCGGAATCCGGCTGGAGGAAAAAATCCGACACGGTTTTTGCGGGGTCGTCCCATCCTGCGTATTCAAAATCTATGAAAACTGTGCTTCCTTCATTTGTCCTTATAGCGTTGTGGTAACCGAAATCCGAAGGGGAGATTATTCTGTCCGCAGTTTCGTCATGTTCCATTGCATATTCGTTTTTCAGTTTTTCAAGACTGTCTGTTGTCCATGCAAGTATTTCAGCCGCTTCTTTTTCGACGCTGGTCTTTGGCGACATGTTTCTGAAACGTTCCACCCTGCCTGCAACGGCAGCGAAATGATCTTTTATACTGAAACAAGCCTCGGAAGCATTACCCAGAGGCGCTCTGTTGTGCTTTTCGCTGTTCATTTCCAGAAGGAAATCGGCGGCGGTGAGAACATCATTTTCTGTCAGATTCTCCTGCTCAACCTTGAAACCGTCGATGTATCCGGCAATTTCCGCGTTCAGCTCCGGAAGAAGACGCAGAAGTGCGGGAACGGACTTACTCCTTGCGCTGTTCATCATAGTGAGAAATTCGGTTTCCGAACGGTATCTGTCTCTGGTGTCTGTTTGGTGCTTGAAAAATACTTTCAGAACGTATTGCCCATCCGAGCCGAAACGGAAGACCCTGTTGTTTCGCCCGCTTTTAAGAGGCGCTAATTCACAGTGGTATCCTGCGAAAAGTTCTGCCGCTTTGACCAGAGCCTCATCCATTTGTACACTTCCGCAAAATTTCTGCTGCTGTTGCCCAGTCGGGGCAGGGGATTATGTTTGACACCGGATAATCTGAAAATCCGTAGAGGAGGGGAAGAGTGGTCTTCGGAAAAAGTTTGTGTGTGAGTATATCCGGCAGATCGTCTATGAACATGGAACATTTAAGCTCCGCTATCTTCTGAATCTTTTCCTCTTTGGTCAGGCGGAAAAATATATTCTCTTTTCTGACCAACCCTTTGGATACTATGTTTTTGTTGATATAGCCCCACGCGGCTTCGTGGAGGTCGTATTTTTCACCCAGGTAGGGGTATCTGGTTTTGTGGCTTACTATGAACAGTTCCGCGCCAAGCTCTTTCGCTGTGCTGATGAAATCCCCGAATCCTTTGTTGAGAACGGCATATTCCATCCTCGCACCATAGACAAGTCCCTGAAGTCTTGTCCAGCTCTCTTCACGTCCGGAATCTATGAGCAGCCTTTTGACATCATCTTTTTTTGCCGCCTGCACACCCGAAAGGAGTCCTTCCTCCTCAGCACAGCGGCAGAAGGCGTTGTCATAGTTGACGATTGTGTTGTCAAAATCCAGTCCTATTTTCATTTGCCACCGAGTATCCGTTTGCGTATGGTTTCACTGTCCAGACCGAAAAGCCCATGGGCATAGCTCTGCGAACCTGTGGTCTTCATAAATGTGTCGTCTATGCCGCAGCGGATAAGTTTTGCGCCGGATATGCCGCTGTCGGCGAGCCATTCCGCAACGGAGCTTCCGCCGCCGCCTGCAAGAAAATGCTCTTCCACAGTGCAGACCTTTTTAAATTTGCTGAATATATCTTTAAGGAACTCTTCGTTCTGAGGTTTTACCGTGTGATAGCTGTAAACTGCGGCTGATATGCCTTCATTCTCAAGCATTTTTGCCGCTTCGAGACACTGCGGAACAGTGTTGCCTATACCCAGCAGGCAGACGTCTTTTCCGTCAATGACAGGTGTCGGGTTCCCTATAGCAAACGAATAAGGTTCGGGAAATATGACGGGTTCGCCCTTTTTGCCCAGACGCAGATAGGCGGGACCGTGGGAGTTGACTGCCGCCGCAAGGGCGAGCCTTGTTTCTGTGGCGTCGCAGGGACAGAGTACCCGCATGTTCGGCATGACCCTGAGAATAGCTATGTCCTCTGCTGAGTGGTGGGTCGGTCCGAGCGGTGCATATGAAAGTCCGGCTCCCGTTCCGGCGATTATCACATGCAGGTTGTGGTAGCAGAGGTCAATTTTTATCTGTTCAAGACAGCGTGTCGTTGCAAACGGCGCGATAGTGTATATCACGGGGATGAAGCCTTCCAGTGCCAGTCCCGCCGCAACGGAAGCCATGTTAGCCTCCGCAATTCCGCAGTTGTAGAATCTTTCAGGGTGTGCCGCCTTGAACCTGTCGAACATCCTGTTTCCGATGTCGCCGGAGAGCAGAACAAGTTTGTCGTTGGTTTCCGCCAGCTTCTCAAGCTCTTTTACGAATGCGTCACGCATTGGCGGCCCCCAGTTCTTTTGCCGCCGCCGCAACCTCGTCCTTTGACGGTGTGCGGTAGTGCCAGTTGTTGTCGTCTTCCATAAAAGAGACACCTTTACCCTTTACCGTATGCGCTATTATGACCAGAGGTTTTTCTCTGTCAGCAGGTGCAAGAGCTTTGAATATCTGGGTGTGGTCATGACCGTCTATCTCTGCTGTTTCCCATCCGAATGAGCGGAATTTGTCCGCAAACGGCTCAAGAGGCATGATCTCTCTGCTTCTGTCGGTTGCCTGCCACTTGTTAAAATCTATTATAGCGGTAACATTGCTCAATTTTTTTGCCGATGCGAACATCACAGCTTCCCAAATAGAGCCTTCATTACATTCGCCGTCTCCGAGGAGCGTATAAAATCTTCTGCTGTCGTCTTTAATCTTCGCTGCCAAAGCCATTCCGCAGAGAATAGGCAGTCCGTGACCGAGGGAGCCTGTGGCTGCATGTATGCCTTTTATGCCATGAGCGGGAGGATGTTCACCAAAGAGCGAACCGTCACTGCCGTAGTCCTCCATCTCCTTTTTAGAAATTATGCCTTTCTCTGCCAGAACAAAGTAAAGGGCGGGTGCGGCGTGACCCTTGCTCAGAAGGAATATATCATCATCAGACATCACGGACAGGTGCAGGGTCGCAAGTATATCAGTGCATGAGAGGCATGAACCCAGATGGGGAACATGATTCATGGACGAGTTTTTTATAATCCCGTAACGTATTCTGTCGGATGCGTTTTTCAGTTCTGCGGCATCATACGAAGAGGTCACGGTTCTCCTCCACCATACGCTTCATGGTTTTGATGTTGTACCAGTCGGGTGCGTCTTTCAGCTTTCCGCTTCTGTATGCTTCAATTATCTCTTCGATAGCCTTTGCGATGCTGTATTTCGGTTTGAAACCTGTTTTAAGCAGTTTGTCGGAGTTCAGACGATAGCTTCTGGGGTCGTTGGATTCTGTAACGACTATCTCTGCCGGAACGTATTTTGTGACTGTTTCCGCTATGTCGAGTATGCTTATATTCTCAAATCCGGCGTTGTAAACACCTGTGAGGTTTTTTCCTTCGTTCATCATGAAAAGATAGACGTCTGTGATATCCTGTATGTGGATGTTGGGACGCACCTGTTTTCCGCCGAAAACGGTGATTCTGCCGTTAGTGAGCGCCTGCATGGTGAGCATGTTCACGGAGACGTCGAGGCGCATTCTGGGTGAATATCCGCAGACGGTCGCCGGACGGATTATCACTGTCTGAATCCTGTCGGAATAGCTCATGAGAACTCTTTCGGCTATCATCTTTGTCTTGTTGTAGTCGGAGATTGGAACGAGTGAAAGCTCTTCTGTAACCTGTTCCTCTTCTTTAACACCGTAAACACTGCCGGAGCTGGCGTAGATAAATTTCTTAACTCCGCAGGCGATGGCTTTTTCGAGCATGTTCATCAGCGCGAGGCAGTTGACCTCCCATGAGAGCTTTGAGTTAAGGTCTCCGCATGGGTCGTTTGCAATGTTTGCCAGATGTATGATGGTATCTATCCCTTCAAGGGGAAGGACTTCGGTTTTAAGTATGTTTGCTTTTATCGTTCTAAGTTTCGGATGGTCGGGCAGAAAGTTGCCGAACCACATGGTGTCAACGGCTGTAACGCCGTATCCCGCGTTGAGAAGTTTTTCTGTCAGAACAGTACCTTTAAATCCGCATGCTCCTGTTACAAGTATATTTTCCATGATCACTCTCCGAAATATTCTATTATTTTAAACGCTCGCCCCATGGGTGAATAGTCGCCGAGGTCTTCCGCTTTTACAGCGAAACTGCTTATTATGAACTTTAACATTTGTTCATTCCTTATGAATATAATAGTCGGGGAGAGTGTTCAGCAGTTCAAGATTTGCTTTTATCCAGTCGGCTGTTCTGGCTATCCCCTCGTCAAGCCCCACTGTGTCCTGCCATCCTGTCTCGGTTCTGAGTTTTGTGCTGTCCAGCAGATAGGCGCTGTCTTTGCCGGGTCTGTCGTCGGTTATCTCAACCGCGTCCGAATATTCTATGCCGAGATAGGCTGCTATCTTCTGTGTGAGCGCACGAATGGAGATAGTCTCTCTGGTGGCGATGTGGTAAATGTCGCCGATTTGTCCTTTTTCTGCAATTTTCAGTGTTGCGTCTGAAACGTCGTCTATGTGTATGAACGAGCGCACGGAATGTCCGCCGCCGTGGAGCGGCAGTTTTTTGCCTGAAAAAAAGCAGAGGAGCGCTTTGGGGATAATTCTGTAAAGCTGTTGATGTTCGCCGTAAACATTTGCCGCGCGGGTGAAAAGAACGGGGAATTTATAGGTATCGAAAAAGTTTTTAAGGCTCATATCTGCTGCGGCTCTGGATGTCGCATAGGGTGTGCTGGGGTTGTAGTTTCTGTTTTCGGTGACATCGCCGGAACAGCTGCCGTAAACTTCCGGTGTGGAGATATGGACGTATCTGTCCAGAAAGTCCAGATGTCTGAGCCTTTCGTGCAGGTTTATAGTTGAGAGAGTGTTTGTCATATACCAGTGGTGAGGTTTTTGCCAGCTTTCGCCCACCATGCTCTGTGATGCGAAATTCACAACAGTGTCAATGCGCTCGGCTTTTGCCGCATCAATTATCTCGTTAAGATGCTTGTTGAGGTCATACGGGCGGAAAGTGAATCTGTTCAGATTCGGGTTTGACGAGTATTTAAGAAAAACCGGATTGGTGTCTGCGCTTCTGTTTATTCCCAAGACCTGTAAGCCTTCTTTGAGACATGTATCTGTGAAAGATGCTCCCGAAAAAGAGTTACATCCGATAACCATCACTTTATTCATTTTGAGCCGCCTTTGCTGATGTAATAAGAATATATTATGTGGTCGAGGATAAGGTGCATATCCTCCACCAGCCCGTATTCGCCTTTTGGGGTGTCGACATGGAACGAGATGTCGGCAAGCTCTTTAAGACGTCCTCCGCCGAAACCGGTGACGCCTATTATGGTTGCTCCGACCTCTGCCGCATATTCACAGGCACGGACGATATTGGGTGAATCGCCGCTGCACGAAATTGCGATGATAACATCATCCGGTTCAAGTCTGTTAACAAGCTGGCTTACGAAGATATTGTCGTATCCGACATCGTTGGCTAAAGCAGTTGTTACAGGCGTGTTGTCAGCAAGGCTTGATATGCGGAAATACATCAGTCCGCGTCTTTGAAGCCCGACACCGAGATCGTTTACCATATGCGAAGCTGTTGCTGCACTGCCGCCGTTTCCCATAACGTATATATTGCTCTTCTTATGCTGAGCTGTTTCCAGTATCCTGATTATATCTGCAATGGCATTGCTGTCTATTCCGTCCAGAAGCCCCTTAAGTTTTTTAACGTAGTTTTCTATAAATTCATTAATCATATACAACCTTTTAACCTGTTATACTTTTTTGCAGTTCGGTGTTGTTTTGGTACGCTTCAAGGTCCTCTGCGGAATCGACCTCCAGCCATCCTCCGTTTATGAATACCGGAACTGCGGGGACACCCGTGTCAATAAGGCTTTGCAGAAGATCGGTCATGTACATTTTTACGGCATCGGGAGAATCTTGCAGAGCTTTTCTGTAGATTTCCTTCGCTTTTTTGAAAGTTTCAGGAGACATCCGTATCAATCCGATGTACTGCCCCTGGATATCTTCCATCTTTTCAGGTTTTTTACCTAGTTCAACTATTCTGCCGTTCTCTATCTTCATGGTTTCCGCATCTTTCAGCGGATCTTCCATCCTCATCTGCCATAGTTTCTGCCATTGCGTATCAACGACAACCTGCATGTCGCCCGCTGCAGAGCAAAGCTTCTGCATGATTTCAGGATTATAAATAATATCGGAATAACTGATGATCACATCATCCCCTTCTGCGAATGATGAAGCGCAGAAAAGAGTTTCTACCATGTTTGTTGTGCTGAAACGCTCGTTGAAAAAAAAGGTTATTCCTCTGTCTTTCAGGTGGTTGTGCAGAACTTCGCTTTTGTAGCCCGACACAACCGCAATATCACTGAAACCTGCGTTCGCAGATACATCAAGTATGTGGTCTATCATGGGTCTGCCGTAAACTTCCACCATACATTTCGGTTTTTCATCTGTCAGAGGGCGCAGTCTTCGCCCTTCGCCGCCAGCAAGAATAATCAGTTTCATTCAAAAAACCTTCTTATAAGTTCTATGTCGTTCTCCTGTGTACCTCGTTCGGGGTGCCACATGATACCGAGAATTTTCAGATACTCGTGTTCAAAAGATTCGATACAGCCGTCACCCGACCTGCTCAGTATTCTGAGTCCGAACCCTGGTATATCTATCTCATAATTATGAAAAGAGTTTACATTTTTAAATCTTTCCGTCAGAAATGAAAACCTGCCGCTGCTATGGGCAAGATCGTGACGTGTGCCTGCATGTCCTTCCGCTGTCTTGAGTTCTCCGCCGAAATAACCATTAATGAACTGCATCCCTCTGCATACTCCGAGAACAGGTATTCCTGCTTCATTACACACATCCATTACTTTTTTCTCATGACTGTCGCGCATCGCCGACAAATTGGAGTCTGACACGGAGGAAAGGTCATTGCCTCCGCTTAATATCACTCCGTTTAAACCGACGGATTGAATGAAGGAGCTGATATCCTCCGTATACGGAACAGGACACGGCAGATATCCTGCGCAGTTCAGCAGGCTGAACCAGCTTATATCCAGACAGGCTCTTATTTCGGTGTATTCTTCCATATTAACAAATCTTTGGGTGATACCTATCTTTTTCAAGCTATCACCTTCAGCGTTCTGTTCCCTGCGTCCAGTTCGAGTTTTTTTGCAGATACGCATTTCTTATATATTCGTGAGCCGCAGCCTATTGCGGCGGGGATACCAAGTTCGTGGCATCTTATGGCCATGTGCGAGTTCGCGCCGCCGAAACAGGTTACAAGCCCGCTGATTCCGCATGTGAAGAGAAAGTCATATCCGGGGTCTGCGGAAGGAAGGCAGACTATCTTGCCCTGAAGAGCTGACGAGTTTATCTCCCCGTCTGCAACAACGCCCGCCTGCACGCGTCCCAGAGTTACAAAATTCGGATTCTCCTGAGCTATCATAAAGCTGTAGATGTCGTCCTCGCGTGTTATAAGAGCGGGAAGTTTAACGGACAGGGTATAATCATACGCTGTACGGTTAGTTCTGATATCTTCCATAAAAATATCTTTAACATCCTGATGGTTAATGGATGAATACATTCTTTTTATGGTGTTGATGTTCAGAAATGCCAGATATTCCGGTTCAAGACCGACCCTCGCACCGAATTCGCCGATGAGCTTGAGAACCATGCTGACCGATCTGCTGAATATCAGTTTTGAATATTCTCTGCCCTCTATAGCGTCTTTGATGAACCTTACAAGTTCTCTGCCTTTGCAGACAAAGCCTTCCGAATCAAGCAGCTGATCCAGAACGGAATAGAATTCTGAAGAAAAATCAAAATTATTTTCTTTATCGGGTACTTCGTTATCGGCAACGCCGAAATAGGTCTCAAAACTTTCGTCGTATCGTTTTGACAGAATGTCGTAAGTTCCGGGTCTGAGATGTCCGTATTTTTCAAGAAAAACATTTTTGTCCAGATTGTGCAGATCAGAATTTATCTGCCTGCTGACGGTGTTCAGAGAAGAGAGAAACATCGCCTTTTCATGTGAAGAGATAAGTCCGCACTCCTCGAATGAATTTAAAAACTGAACACCGATGAATGCTGCTCTGGCTATCCCCGCAAAGGGCAGGGTGCCGTATCTTTTGCAGTATTCCAGATGCCAGTATATTTTACCGACAATGGGCAGTTCGCTTTCACATATTTCTTTATATTTTTCATTGAGCGTCTCTATCCGTGCCATATCGGAGCGGAAAAGCCCGCCGTCCTCTTTCATTATCCTGTTGGTAAGTTCCAGCAGAGAATTCCGTATCCCGGCTGTTTCGTCTTTTGTGAATCCGCAGTTGCAGAGCGTTTCCAGTTTCTTTTGGATTCCCGGATACCAGCATGAAAAAACTATTTCAAACTCAACCTTGTCATGAAGGAATTTGTTATCTTCCAGCTTGCGCAGGTAATATCCGGCGAGTTTTTCCGCTGTGCGGTCATCAAGATTTTTAGGAATAAACGAGTTAAACGAAACCCTTGCATCAATATAGGGTATACCTAAAAAAGAGACCATCAGCGGGTGTGAGCGGAGATTGCGATATCCGTAATTATCTCTTTGGTATGCCCAGATGCTGTCCGTTACAAGTTCCATATAAAGGGAGAGCGACAGCATTTTCGGGCGCAGTCCTATTATTTCTGCGGGGTTCCAGTCGGGCATAACGCCGAGGATGGTTTTGTCCCCGAGCAGTCCCGGATGTCTGGAATTAAGCTTCTTTATTTTTTTGTGTATCTTGTTAAGCGAATCGGAGAGATTCAGCGTCGAAAATGCTGCATCCGGAACAGTAGTGATTTTTCGTACCTGAAAAATGTAAACTGTCTCCTCAGCGTATGCAAATTCTATGTCAAGCCTTTGTTCACCCGTAAGATACATGATCTCTTCGCATGAACCGATGACTTTTTTAATGAAATTGTCAGCGCACATGTCTTTTGCTTCTTTGAAAACTATGCATGTTTCGGTATTGTTTTTCCCTGCCGTAACAGTGTCGGTGTAGCCGTCTGCAGAGTAGTTTATGATGTAATAACCGACCCCTGTTTCCGGATCTTCCGTAAAAGCTACGCCGCAATATTCCGTGCCGGTCAGCATCGGCTGGATGAATACTTCATTTTCTCCGGAATTGTCATAGCTGTCTATGACCTCCCTTACAGCGGAAATGATGCTTTCTTTATCCGGTGAAACGTTAAGCACACTGCGGAAAACTCCGGCACATGAACTTTCCGCACAGTCTTCGGACATTGCGGATGACCTTATTATTACGTCTGTTTTACCGAACATAGACACGGCTTTGTCTGCCACGGCGTTTTCATTTTCAAAAAAATCGGAGACTTTGAAGCAGAAAAGCGGGAGTATTACAGATTGTTTAACGCGATCTTTCAGCGCAAAAAGATTCTGAGCTTTGGAAGACAGTATTATTTTTTCATTCTTTTCAGAAGTTTCTGTTTTCATCTTATCCTGCGAGGGTCTGCGATGTGTCCTTAAGCTGCTTATGGTAAAACAAGTTTCAGGATTTTTTCTACATTGCCTTCTATGTCTGACATAGCAGTATTCTCAAGAACCAGATCGGCTTTTTCCGGCTTATCATAAGCCAAATCAACGCCTACGATGTTTTTGGCTTTGCCTTCCATAGCCATGGAATACAACCCCTTCTGGTCGCGTTTTCTCAGTTCATCCATGCTGCATTCGAGGAATATTTCAAAATATTCAGTGTGGGAATTTCTATTGAACTCATGAATTTCAGAGTAAAGGGACATGGTCGCGCAGATGACGTTGATATCCTGTTCAACAAGGAATTTGCATAAGCCGGCTATTCTTCTGGCATTTTTGATGCGTCCGTCCGGGTCGTGCCCCAGATCGTCCCCGAAGATATTCCGTATTCTATCTCCGTCGAGAAATACTGTGGCAGGCGAAAGTGCTTTGAAACGTTCGTAGATAATATTCCCTATCGTACTTTTTCCGCTTCCCGCGAGTCCGGTTATCCAGATGAGTTTAGCCAAAAGAACACCGCCAAAATAGTATAACCTGATTGTACCAAATTGATATTTTCAAGTACAGAGTTGTTTGTTTTAAAGAGCTGATAGAAGAACCGAAAAGACGCTCTCTTTCAGACCTGCCGACAGAATATTCTTTTCACTTAATTTTGCGGATATTTTTTTAAACACTTCCGAATCGCTCACGGTTATGGCGCACATGCCATACTCATTCTGTTTTACTTCGGACATGCGTACGGCAGATATCTGCGGGTTGTCGTCGATAATGTCATATTTGATGTTGAATTTATCGAGGAGACGACAGAACAGACTGCCCAGAAATCCATAGCCGAATACTGCATTTTTACCTTCGGGTTTGAAAATATGTTCTGCTGCAGCAACTTCTGCTTGAAAATATTCTTCAATTCCCGCACATCTTTTTTCAATAGAAAGAAAGGCGGTTTTGACATCTATGCCGGAAACGACAAGTTTCATGATAATTTCCAGAAGTTTCGGCACAAAATGCAGTTCATCGTATCTCTGAAGTTCTTCGTTTTTGAATTTGTTTCTGGCTTTCCAATATCCGTCCAGTGAGCACATGAGTTTTGCGGGATACTTTTCCATCTCAGCAAACCCGTAACTGTCGTCACTTTGCACCCAGCAGGCAAAAACTTTGTTAATATAAGCTGTTTTACAGTCAGAGGCATGAATTGAAAGAACTATTTCCGCATCGGAAGAGAGGTTGTCGTCTGCAACATCCGAATATATTTTTTTCAATATATTTCTTTCAGTAAATGCGGCGTTGAACGACAGAAAAAGCTTATGATCTAGTAATATCCTCTTTCCTGAATAAGTGCCGGAAGGCAATCCGTGGCAGTTCTTTTTTAAAAACGTTCCGTCATCGTTTACGATATCGGAACAGCCTGTGATATAGCCGATATCTGTACTTGATTGCGCCGCCACATAAACTTCGTCCAAACAGTCCGGATCGGTAAAATAGTCGTCATCGCACAGGTAGATGCAATATTTGCCTGTTGCATATTCCATTGCCATCTTTTTACTGTTTGCAACCGAACCAAGATTTTTTTCATTTTTGAAATATCTGATACGTTTATCTTTTTTTGTCAGTTCTTCTGCAACCTGAGCTGTTTGGTCTGTGGAGCAGTCGTCGGAGATTATTACCTCAAAATCTGCAAAGGTCTGGCTCATGACGCTTTCAACAGCTCTCGGTAACAGATCACACCTGTTGTATGTTGCTATCAGAACAGAGAAGAAAGGCATGTCAGTTGTCCCCGCCTTTAAGGAAAAGGGCGAATATGTAATCGTTGAATCCGCATATACTGGCTGCGCCGAGTGAAGTCAGTTCTTCATGTATTTTTTCCGAAACCGTTAAGTTTCCTATGCCTATGATGATATTATAATCTGCTGTATTAATTGAAGAGATTTTACGGACAGGTATTCCTGAAACTTCCCCGGTTATGCCGTCATCAAGAAAGAAAGCTGTCTTTATGCCTGCTTTTTTAAGGTACGCGGCAACCTCTTTTCCCGCTATGCCGGCTCCGTATATGGCGAACCCTTTGCCGTTTGCGTATCCTCGGCACGTCAGTCCGCTTATCTTTTCATGCAGGTATTCACCCAGCAGAGGATTTCTCTCGCTGAACAGTTTTTCAACTTCTGCCGCGTCTCTTATACCTTCTTTATAGAGGGCGCATAAAAAATCGTATAACGGGTTTGTGAGAAAATATTTTTCAACGTGTGCCATTTCGTCGGCTGTGAATGTTCCGTCTTCGAGGATTATACGGTAAAGATTCCAGTAGCAGTCAACCGCTCTGATAAAAAATACGGCACTTCTGTTTGCCGCCGCAAATCCTGTTCCGCCCGGATGGTGAACCCATGCAGATGCAGTAATGTTCAGATGGGCAACTTTGGAATACCAGTAGGTTTTGAAGAGAATTTCAAGTCCCGCTTCCCAGTTTGTAGAGGAGATACTCCGATATACCTTTTTAACAAGTTCCGTTTCGATAAATGCGGCATTTATATTCGGTACCAGACGCCTGTGGGTTCTGAAATAGTCCTTCCCCTGAAATATGCCGTATCCTTCAAGGTTGGCAGTTATTTCACTGTTATCATGATAATTGACAACTTTTGAATCCGCTATGACAACGCCGACTTCCGGATCTTCAAATATGGCGTCTGCGGCTGCTTTGAAAAATGAACTGTCAAAAAGATAGTCATCATCACAGAGAAACAGAACGTATTTACCTGCGGCATGATCATAGAGCAGTTTTTTAGTGTTCTCAACCGGACCGAGATTAAAGTTGTTTCTGTAATATTTTATTCTTTTGTCATTACCGGATATTTCCTGCATAACGGACATTGTATCATCTGTTGAACAATCGTCGCATACAATGACTTCAAAATCATCGAAATCCTGTGCCATAACGCTTTTCAGAGCATTGATAAGCAAAGCTGATCTGTTGTATGTCGGGATGAGAATTGAGAATAAAGGCATGGCGTTACCTTGCTCCTTAAACATCATCAAACAAGTCAAAAACAAAATTTTCAAATTTGCTTATGTGTTCGGCATTAATACTTTCGAGCCGATCTTGTATATCTACTGATATTTTTCTGTCGCCGACACCTATTACGATATTATACTGTTTCCAGTCCACAGAATCGGGTTTAACAATTTCAATTCCGCAGATGCTCCCTTCTTTTCTGTCATCGGCTATATAAGCAAGGGTAAATCCGCCGTTGATGAGACATTCCGCCGCCTCTTTGCCTGCTACACCTGCGCCGTATATGGCGAAAGGTTTTTCTTTATCAAACAGTCCGGAACGTCTTTCCATGATTGTTTTTCTGACATAAGAACCCAGCTCCATATCTCTTTCGGCAAAAATATCAGATGTTTCCGCAATACTCTTAATATTGCCGCCGACAAGAACCGTAAGGAATTCTTTCAGAGGGCGGATCATATAATTATATTCCATTTCCATCTTTTCGGTCTCTGTAAAATAGCCGTCATTGCGAAACAATTTAAACAGTTTCCAGTAGGCGTCGATAGCTCTGACATAGATTTTCGGGTCTTTTATTGCGACGGCATTTCCGGTTCCTTCGGAATGGAACCGCCAGACGAAAGCCATGTTGCTGATATGGGCAACTGTTGTGTAGTAATAGGCCAGAAGCATTATCTCCAGACCCGATTCCCAGTTTGAATCAGCCACCTGCGCATAATAGCTTTGCATGAGCTCTGTCTTTAAAAAGGCTGTGCCGAAGTTAGGCACAATATTGTCATATTTTCTCAGATAGTCTTTGCCGTAGAAAACACCGTATTCTTTTTGTATTCCGTCCAGAAATGAACCGTCGAAGGTATTTAAAATTCTGCTGTTGGCGACAACCATACCCGTTTCGGGATTTTTACGGACAACATCGGCAACAGATCTGAAAAAAGTTTCATCGGTAAAATAATCATCGTCGCACAGAAATATTGTGTATTCGCCTTTTGGGTAATCCATGCACATTTTTCTGCTGTTTCTGACCGGTCCCATATTTTCGCTGTTGCGGTAATACCTTATTCTGCTGTCGCCTGCGGCAATGTCTCTTGCTTTTTCAGAGCAGGCTTCGTTTGAGCAGTCATCTGAAATTATTATTTCAAAATCACCGAAGTCCTGACAAAGAACACTGTCCACAGCTTTTACAAGCATTTCCGGTCGGTTGTATGTTGCTATCAATATGGAAAAAAGAGGCATTGCTCCTCCGAGGTGCATTTTATTAATTATCGTCTGAAAAACGGGGATAATTACCGGATATTGTTATTGGATATCTGATCCTGTCTGTTAAGGGCTATTTTTTTGAGTACCGGATGAATCTTATAAAACATCATGCTTTTGTTTTGCGGTTGAGGTGTCTGGCTGAATGAGCCGTTTCTGTCGTACTCCTTTAAAACGTCGGCAAGCAGTTCCGAACGTATCCTGCTGTCGTATGAACCGTCAACACTGCATCCGCATATTTCAAACTCTTTTGCGGCGACGATACATCCGCCGTCGATTGATTTGTCCATTATGAATGCAGTGGCGTACGCCTTTCCTTCGTTTAGCAGGGAATAGTAAATAGTCGTACTGCCTCTGTAAAGCGGCAGCAGACCCGGATGGATATGCAGAATCCTGAATCTGCTGACATGATGTTCCTTAACTATGCCCTTTCCGGCGAATATGTAAAAATCAGCCCCTTCAGCAACATGCTCAAGGGCAGAGTTGATGTCGTCTGCTTCGATGTTTATTATCGGTATGTTTTCGGTGAGCTCTTCAAAGCTGATTTCCGGTTTTTTATGCAGTTTTTCGCAGAAGCCATAACCTGGTGAAACTGCTTTCTTTGCGCCGTAAAGGTATATCTGTGCGGGGAGAAAACCCACATTCCGCATGGCGTAGAGGTACATAAACAGTCTTGAAGAAGGTGTGCCTATTACAGAACAGTTAATGGTTTTCATTCACAAGCTCTTCAAATATTTTTAATTCGTTCATGAGCGAAAATGCGAAAAGGATCAGCTGTTCTCCGGAAAGCCGTTCATAAGCCGCTGATATCAGAGAGTCGTTCATCTTTAAAAGGGTATTGAAACATATGAGAAGCTCAGGCTTTCCAACTGAAAGACACCTTGCCGAAAGTGCATATGAAGCCGAAGTTATCAGCTTTATATCATTGTCATAATCTGCTTTGTCCAGTCTTTTTGATATCTCGAATCTTTTCAGGAGAGTCATATCAAAGACATCTGCCTTTGGCGCTTCTTCCGGCAGTTTGCCGCAAAGAACTTCAATTTTCCTGATAGCTTCCGCTCTGTTCTCTCTGTATGAATCCAGAAAATCGGGCGCGGAACAGTCGCAGAACGAATATTTTTCAGGCTCAATAAGAAGGTCTCTTTCGGTGTACGGATAGCCGCTCATGTCACACCATTTTCCAGCCGGAGGCGTTTGTACCTTTTATAATGGATTCAAAGTTCTCTATGAAATAATCTTCTGATTTACCCGGATTAAAGAAAAAGTTTTCTCTGAACTCCATAATATGTTTCTCGTCGAATTTTCTGAAAGCGCTTTCTATACCCTGCTTAAGTTCATTTACGGAGGATACGACAACTCCGACCTCGTTGCGGAATCTGAAATAGGCGTCTGTAAAAGCCGTTTCTCCTACAAAGGCGGTGATGTCCGGATTTCCCCTCTGGAAAAAGACAACGGGGCGAAGTTGTGTCAGAGCAAAATTATACCCTGTGGATGAGTGATCAGTTACTGTCAGAACAGATCTTGACATAGCTTCTTTTTGAGAATTATTGCCGGAGTCCAGAACCACCCTGCCTGACAATGCGGTCTCTTCCATTATCCTTGCGATGTGTTCTGAGGCATCTTTCAGTGAACCCGGGTGGGGTCTGAAAATTATCCGTTTATCTTCAAATATTCTTGCCAGTTCATTTAAGATATCTGCGCTGTATTTCGGAAACGATGTGTAATCTGCAAAAGTGGAGGAACCGGGAACGTATTTGCCTGCCGGAGCATACAATACGCTGTCCCTTGCATCTGAAATGTCAGAGGTTTCCTTCAGATTTATATCGACGCTTGGGTATCCGCACGGGATCAGCACGGTGGATTTTTCTCTGCGGGTATAATCCGAGACGGTTTCAAGAAGCCTGATAGTGCTTGGTCTCATACAGGCGATATAGTCGAATCCCTCAAAAATCTCTGTGAATCTTGGTATGTTGGCTCTGTTGTCCTTGTCAACAAGGTCAGTGCTGACGAAGCTTTCAAATGTGAACATGCCGTGGGGGAAATGTACTCTTCGGGACGCTTTCGGAAGTTTAGTGAACATATCGGTTGTGATGAAGACATCAATATTCTTAAGGTTTTCCACCATCCAGCCCTCAATAGGAGCGATAAACTGAAATTCTTCAGAGTAGCGGTCTTTGGAATCAACTTCCGAAAAAACCGTTACTCCGTAACCCATCTCTTTGAGTCTGAAAGGGATATCGCCCAGGTGCCTGCGATACATGTTGTGCTGGAAATATATACCTATGCTGCCTTTTTTCCCTTTTGCCATGTTCTCTGCGATACGGTCAAGGGTTGTGACAATGAAGTCTTTGTAGTGCGTATGATTTGTAATTCCCTTTTTTCGGAGATTTTCCGTGATAGCTTCCGCATACGTATCTGAATTGACTATCACACAGATGTTTTCGCGCTTTATCCTGTCGGAAACATCGTCAAGTCCCGCCACATCAACACCGTCGAAGCAGGTTCCGCATTTTGAATCGTCAATTATGAATTCAAGCTCCATGTCAGCGTATTTTTCGGCAATTTTTCTGACTGACGAATAGTGTATTCCTGACGGGTAAAGAGCATATTTCATAATCAGACCTCAAAAATACCGATAAGTTTTTTGAAATATTCTTCTGCGATGATGCTGTTTGTTTCCGGAAGCTGGTGAACTGTGTCCAGAAACATTGTACTTCCCGAACCGTACTGACGGAATATCTCATGGAAATTGATGTATTCTTTAACGCCGGCTTTAAGCAGTCTGTCTGATTCGTCGTACAGTTTTGGGAGCTGCTTATGTAAAAACCTGTGAGAGTTGTTTTCATATTTGCTTATTGTTTCCGCTTCGATGGGGGAAATTGCCTTTTTGCTGTTTATGAACGGCTGAAACCCCAGAATAAACCTGCCTCCGGTGTATGATCCGGCATAAGATTCAAACAGGGAGACCCGTTTTGCAAATGTTTCACAGACGATATGCGCAGGTACGGATGACATTACGGTTCCAAAGTTCTGAACGGATTTACGACTCTGAACCTTATCAGCCCATTTTTCCTGTTCCTGCATGTAGTTGATATCAAACTGTCTTTGAAGCCCGATACTGCTGATCTGACCGTTCATCAGGTCATTGTATCCGGTATGGGAAATTACGGCATCAGGCATGAGATTATGGCAAAACAGGGTGAACGCCGTCATTTCATTTAGCAGAACATAGGCAGATGCGCCGAAATTGAAAACTCTGAACGAAATATCCTTATTTTTAAAATGTTCGTTCAGACGTGATTCGAGGATGTCGCTGAATCTTTCGCCGACTTTCGACAGAATATCAAACGCAGCCGACCCGCCGAAGATGAGAATAAGTTTTTCGTTTTTCCCTCTGGCAGATGCCTCCCGCCAGTTTTCGGGGATTCTGAATCCGTATTCGTTTATATCTCCGAACCCGTTTGTTCTTTGCATGAAGGTGTAAGGAAAGTAATAAAGTCCATAGCCTTCCGCAGCGCTTATGCTGGAGAAATAATGTGTGTCCAGATGGCTGCAAGCCTTATTATCGAACTTTCCTATGACGCTCAACCCCGCGTAGCCGTCCATATTGGGCAGATATATCGGAATGTTAAAATCGTCTGAAATTTCAGTTCTCATGGAGACCAGAACGTCGGATTTATCCGGAGAGATACCGAAAGTGCCGTGAAGCCACATAGGTGAAAGCACCGAAGGTTCTTCTTTATATAGTATTGAACCGTCCAAAGGCAGTGACCGTTCGTTGACAAGGAGTTTCAGAGGCACGTTTTTCCATCGGTACGCTATGACGCCGAGCACTCTTTCCAATGTCTGTCTGTCGGTAAAACCTTCGGGTATATGAAGATATATCAAGTAGTCACCTAAAACATGCTGTATACGGCGGATGAGTATTTTCTGCTGTTTTCAACGCCTTTTGCAGAAACGAAAATACGCTCTGTCAGATATATTTCCCATATCGCTTTCATAAACTTAGTGGTCATAATATCGTCGAAATCATCAAGACAGTGCAGGAAATTGTCCGCTTCTGCCCTGATTATAATATCGAGTTCGTCTGTTTTTGAAAATCGCGGCATATGAAAATACTGATGCAGGTGCTCTTTTATCTTTCCGATATCGGAGCGCAGAATATTTTCACATTCACAGCTTTCGCCGTCCAGTCTGTTGCGGCATATGGCAATGAGTCTGTTTTTTGCGCTTTTCTCTTTGAATCTGTATCGGTCGATGATTTCGGTGCAAATGCTGTATATATCCATATCTAAAGATCCTCAACGGCAGCTTTAAGCTGAGTATATATAAAATCGGCTCCTGTTTCAGAATCCTGTATGGATATAAATTTTCCGCCGTTTCCAAGCACTGTTTTCTCAAACTGTTTTTCTCTCTCTTTGTATGCTTTTGTAAGGTCTTCGTGACTCAATCCGTTCGGAACACTCTCTCTGTTTCCGCTTCCGTGGATAATTTCCGCTGTTTTTCGTGCATTTTCAGGGTAGATTACCGCGTCTTTTGCGACCAGATGCCGGTCGCAGAATGCCGCCGCCTCAAGGTCTTCCGTACCGCCGTAATGGACTGCTATATCCGGGTGCAGTGCATATGCAAAGAGCAGATAGATCATTATCTGATCGGTGATCACAGAATTCTGTGTTCCGAAATTCAGAACTTTATATGTGTGTTTGCCATTTTCGTTAAGCATTTTTTCGAGGATATCGCTGAATCTGTTGCCGCAACTGGACGAAGGGTCATAGCATTTCGTTCCGCCGAAAAAAGCCACCAGTTTGCAATCGTTGTCTCGATTTGCAAGTTCTTTGTAATCAACGGGTACTCTAAAGCCGAAAGCGGAAGTTTCGTCGCTGTTGCCCGCTGTTTCATAAGCCAGATAGGGAAAATACGATCCGCTGAAAGGATTGCCGGCATGCATGAAATGCGGTTGTCCTGAGTTATCCTCAGCATGTCTGAAAGCAGGTTCATCGGTTTCGTCACCGTATGCTTTCAGTATATATGGATTCATCACAAGATAATCCATATAGCTGTAGCTGAATGTTATCAGGGCGTCCAGAGGGGTTTCCACAACTGGTTCACCTTTAAGATTGAATGATGTATTTAAAAGCATGGGAACGCCTGTCAGCCTGTAAAATTCTGAAATGAGAGCGTGGTATTCAGGATTAACGGATTTATGCACCAGCTGTATTCTTGATGTTCCGTCGTGGTGTACGACAGCGTTTATTCTGCCATGCTTTTCGTCGCGTATTCTGACTGTTGTCAGCATATAGCTTTCGGGGTCGTTGGGTTTAAGCCCCCTTGGGAGATGGAACCATTCGTGTGCGTATTCCGCAAGAACAGAAGGAGCAAAAGGTCTGAACGGTTCTCTGTATTTAATTTTTCTGTTAACTGTCAGCTTTGTTTCCTCATATCTGGGGTCTGCCAGTATACTGCGCCCGCCGAGCGCTCTGGGTCCCCATTCGCTCCTGCCGCAAAACCAGCCGATAACCTTTCCTTCGGCTATCTTTTGGGCTGTGAAATGCACAAGTTCGCTTATATTTTCCGTAACGGATATCCTTTCATTTCCGCAGCAGCCGGAAAGAATCTGCTGCTTGCTTTCGTCGTAGCTTCTGCCTTTATAAGCATCCATCATCGGACTGCGTTCGATTCTGCCAAGGACATTATGCCAGAAATAAAGAGCCGCCCCAAGTGCCGAACCGCTGTCGCCTGCGGATGGCTGAACAAAGAAACCTGACAGATCCAATTCTTTCCGAATTCTTCCGTTCGCTTTCGAGTTAAGCGCCACGCCGCCTGATAAACATAGATTTCTGGTTTTGCAAAGTGTCATGGCATGTTTTGCCATGCTGATTATTATTTCCTCTGCGACATGCTGGAGACTTGCGGCAATATCGGCATATTTTCTGTTTCTGACCGACATTTCGGATATCTCTTCCGGAGAGTATCCTTCGGGGGCGTATTCCATGTAATCCTCGGTAAAAAAAGGACTTTCAGGCACACGCGGTTCTCCGAAAAGCTCAGGAAGTCTGTCTGTGTACATCCTTTCCTCGGACAGTCCGAAATTGAAAAAGTCCATATTGACTTCAATATATCCTTCATTAAATGAAATCAGCTTTCCGACTTCATTTTTGTATGCAGGGTTGCCATACGCCGCCATACCCATGACCTTATATTCACCTTCGTTGACCTCGAAACCGAGAAAAGATGTCATTGCGGCATAGAAAAGACCAAGGGAATCGGGGAGTTTCTGTTTTTGTACGGGGGTTAGTTTTTCGTTCTCACCACTGTAAATGCAGAGGGTGTCCCATTCGCCGACACCGTCAAGGGTCAGAACTGCTGCTCTGTCGAAAACAGAAGGATAGTAAGCCGCCGCCGCATGTGCTTCGTGGTGTCCGACATAGACAATTTTTGCTCTGTCGAAGGAAAGCTTTGATGCTATATAGCCTTTAATGTCAAAACTGTCTGTGCGAACCCATTCAAAAAATCTGTCTGCGGCAAACGCACTGTTTTCGTTTTCTGACGACATCTGGATTATTCTGCCGAATTTGATATCGGGTCTTTCGTAATACACGATATGATCGATGTCGTTCATACCGCATCCTGATTGATTCAGACAAAAATCTATGCTTTTTTGCGGGAAAGTGTTGTCATGTTTTTTTCTGCTGAAACGTTCCTCGTGGCTTCCGGCGATAAAGACGCCGTCGTCAATTAGCGCTGCTGAAGAGTCGTGATATCCGAATGAAAGCCCTAGTATCTTCATTTAGCAGTTCCGCATATTATATCAATGAGACCCGCCGCTGCCGGTCTGATTGCTAAATTGTTGTTGTGAACTTTTGACTGTGTTGTACCCATAAATGATCTGAAAGACTTGTTCTTTACGAGTCTGATCATGAGTCTGCGCATATAGGCTGAGATGGGCAGTTCTCCGAATTCTTTGTCAAAATCGGCATATTCCTTTTCACTGAAACCCAGCTTTATAAGTTTGTCCTTATAAATGACGTTTCTGAAAACAGACCACATTTTTTCCGCTTTTTCACGGCTGCCGTATGCATCGCTTTCAAGGAACGCAAAGAGGTTTTCAAGAACATCCCCGGAAGGCGAATAAAGTTCGTAGCTGTATTTTAAACTTTTAAGATATGCCTTATTTCCGCCCAGATTTCTTTCCCAGTCGTTTAATGAGATTAAGGCGGCTGTTTCAGATGTGTACGGACTGTAATTGAGGCTGAAAACCGCATAAACATCTTCACTTGCCATGACCTGATCCAAGAATTTCGGCAGCATGCCGTAATCAGGTATGTAGCAGATATCCGTAATTCTGCAAAATACCTTCATATCCAGCGAGTTAATATATATGAATCTGTTGCTGTCTATAGAACAGAACCGTTCTTTGCATAATGATTCAGGTGAATTGCTGAAAAGAACAAATCTTGCAGACGGGCAGGAACTTATAATCTCAGCAACTGATTTGATGTATTCTTCGGCAAATCTGCCGATGTCTCCCGCCGCGCCGATGGTTATGAGCGAAGTCTCTTTTTCCGTGTTATTGTCAGAAACATCGGCTGCCGTTTTTATATGAATTGCTTCGGATGCATCGCAGACATATCTGATTTTTTCCTGATCCGGATTCAGTGGTACGACGGTCTTTGTGACAAGGATATTTTCTCCGTTTTTCGATAGGAATTCGTTGACGCTTTCGCCGCCTGTGAGTGGGAAGGTGTTCAGGTAGATGTCTATAACGTGTCCGTATATATGAGGGTCAACCCAGCCTGTAAAAATGAATCTGTCCTCAATGCCCAGTTCGCGCACTTTCACACGTTTTTCAGCAATGGGACCGTCTCCGCAGGCAAGATATATCGCATAGGGATTCTGTTTTAAGACTTCGGCAATTGTTTCCAGATATTCATCTGAAAGTTTCATAATGCGTCCGATACTGCCCAGAACAACCCTATGTTGCGGGAGTTTTTTCTTTATCTCCGCCGCCTCCGTTTTTTTTATGTCTTCTTCCGGAGCAAGATATTTCGGAAGCATCGGCAGTGTGAAGCGAGAAAACTCAAAGTCGTTTTCGTACCTGTCGTTAAAATGACAGATGCGTTTGTCTATCCCGTTAACGTCGTATTCATGATTTCCGTGATCCCAGTACAATTGCAAAGGCGCAGTTCTTGATGCCAGAAGGAATGAAGACTGTGTTCTGTTGCCGGTTACGATAAGGGTATCTATTTCATCTCTGACCACGGCGTCTCTCAACGCCGAGCATTTTTCAAAATGGCTGTAATATCTGTCCGTACCGGAGTTTGCCAGCTCATGCCCGTTGGTATATTTTGTGCCCACTGCAAGAACTTCATCAATGTATTCTTTCTGAGAAGGTGCCTTTTCAACATAGCCCATGTCGTAAACGTAAAGCTCATATTTTTCGTCTTTCATATAGTTGAGGAGAGATATCAGCAATTTGACAGGTGAACTTCCCACCAGTCTGTCGAAAACGAAACCTATGCGCTTATTGCTGTTTTCGCGCTGAACAGGTTTGACGTTCCATCTGTTCATGTTTTCTGACATATATGCGGATATTGGCTTTTCGACTTTTTCGTTGAAGGTTTTGAATTCCGCCTGCGTGTGGCAGAGGTTCAGATATATGTGACTGAGGGGGAAGTGCAGATAGAACACCGCTTCGTCGTATTGTTTTTTTATAACCTCTTTCAGAACACCGATGAGAGGCTCCATAAGAGTCATATGAGCCGGATGTTCTTTGTAGGCTATGCCCCATGATATTTCCACTAACCAGATAATTCCCGCTTTAAAGGCTGTGATATCCCGTTCAGCATATTCGCTGGTGAATACGGCGGCGTAGTTATTCATAAATTCTTCCGCAGAAGGGAAGAGCATTTTCAGGTTTTGTGCGAAGAAACGCAGTTCGTCCTTATTTCTGAAACATTCTGCCGATTTAAGAAGTGACATTTTTTTCAGAAATTCCGCTTTATCAGAGCAGTTCATGAAAGATCTTACGACCATGTCCATGCGCAGGATGTTCAGCTTCCAGTAGGTATCGTTATCGCCGTATGAGTTTTTGAAAGCGTTGGTTATCCTTTGTCCGTTCTCTGTGGGCGGCAGAACTATGCCGCTTCTGCGCATAAGGTTTGCCAGCTCTTCAAAAACTGGGAGCAGATTAAATTTATTATGATTCGGTAGTATTATTTTGTCTCTTAAAAGATGGAATATCCGCCCGTACTGCTGAATATAATTTTTATTCAGATGCCCGCAGTATTTAAGTTCGGTGTCGATGAAAGACCGGAACGCGCCGTGAGGCACCTGCGGCTGTGAGAAGCCTGCGGTATATGTTCTCAGGTGTTCTTCGATGTTGAACGTGTTTCCCATGGGAAAATTTTAATCCAAGATATCTGTGTTGTACAGTTATATGTGAACGACAGCAACTGTCGCTTGAGTATGTTATTAAAAGGCTGTTTTCATAGGACAGATTTTATAGTAATATAATTTGTTAAATCAAACTTATCGGAGGCGAGATGGATCAGGACAAGAAAAAAGCCCTTGAGCTTGCTCTGGGCAAGATAGAAAAGGATTTCGGAAAGGGTGCTGTAATGCGTTTGGGCGACAAACCCAACGAAAAGCTTCCTGTTGTTTCCACGGGCATTCTGTCGCTGGACATAGCCCTTGGTGTCGGCGGTTTCCCGAAAGGCAGGATAATCGAGATTTACGGAGCGGAATCCAGCGGTAAAACCACCATCGCTCTTCATGCCATAGCGGAAGCTCAGAAGATGGGCGGAGCGGCGGCGTTTGTGGATGCCGAACACGCACTCGACCCCGTATATGCGAAAGCAATAGGTGTGGATACCGATAACCTGCTCGTCAGCCAGCCCGACAGCGGCGAGGCGGCACTTGAAATAACGGAAACACTTGTCAGAAGCGGCGCCATCGACATCATTGTCGTTGACTCCGTTGCCGCGCTCACTCCCCGTGCGGAGATAGAGGGTGAAATGGGTGATTCACATATGGGACTTCAGGCGAGACTGATGAGCCAGGCTCTCAGAAAGCTTACCAGCATTGTCAATAAGTCTCAGACAACGCTGATATTCATCAACCAGACCCGTTCCAAAATAGGCGTTGTTTACGGAAACCCCGAAACCACAACAGGCGGTAACGCGCTTAAATTTTACGCTTCAATGCGTATAGAGATAAAGAAATCTCAGGCTCTGAAAGAGAAGGAAGAGGTTGTGGGTAACCACGGTATAGCCAAGATTGTTAAAAACAAGGTTGCGCCCCCCTTCAAAACGGCAGAGTTCGATATTATGTACGGTGAGGGTGTTTCCCGCGAAGGTCTGCTCATAGATATGGGAGTAGAAGCGGGATATATCAATAAAGCCGGCGCATGGTTCAGCTATGGCGATGCGAAGATAGGTCAGGGCAAAGAGAACTCAAGGACGTGGCTTAAGGATAACCCTGAAGCCGCGGCAGAGCTTGAGGCAAAAATTCGTGCCAAATTCGCCGTTACCGATTTTAAAGGAACTCGCGTCACCGAAGAGGAATAATGGATATAAACGCGGTTTTGGCGAAGGCTGCTTCTCTCGGCGTTTCGGATGTCCATATTAAGGTCGGCAGACCGCCGGTTGTTCGTCTGCACGGCGATATGGAGACTCTGACAGGATTTGAGACTGTCACTGCGGAGAGCGCGGTTAAGATTGCGGGGAGTGTTATGCCCGCCTCTCTTAAGTCCGGGTTCAAAGACCGCAAAGAGGCGGACTTTGCATATGCCCTGAGCGGCGTAGCGAGATTCCGTGTAAATGCATACATACAGCGCGGCATGATTGGGCTGGTTTTCCGTGTTATTCCGGAAAAGGTGCCGGATATTGACAGCCTGCTTCTGCCGGATGTCATAAAGGATATAGCCGGAAAACAAAGGGGGCTTGTTCTTGTCACGGGTATAACGGGGAGCGGGAAATCGACGACTCTCGCTTCCATGATAGACTACGTCAACCGCACCAGAAAGATGAATATAATCACTGTGGAGGATCCCATAGAGTTTCTTCACGCTGATAAGCTTTCAACAGTTTCCCAGAGGGAGGTCGGTGCAGACACCAACTCCTTTTCCGAGGCGCTTAAAAGGGCGCTGAGGCAGGATCCCGATATGATACTTGTGGGTGAGATGCGGGATGCGGAGACCATAGAGACGGCTCTCCACGCGGCAGAGACCGGACACCTTGTAATGTCCACTCTGCATACTTCGGATGCGCCGGAAACGGTCAACAGAATCGTGTCGGTGTTTGAACCGCACAGACAGGATCAGATCAGGCTGCAGCTTGCTTCCGTTCTTAACGCTGTGATCTCCCAGAGGCTCGTTCCGAGAACCGATATATCGGGAAGAGTTCCTGCGGTGGAGGTGATGGTTACCACTGGCGCAGTTAAAGAGTGCATAAGCGACAAGGGCAGACTGCACGAGATAACGGATTTTATTGAGCAGGGAAGGGACATATACGGCTCTCAGTCGTTCGACCAGTCCCTTGCAGACCATATAGCGGCAGGATACATCACGGCGGACGAGGCTTTCAAATGGGCGAAACGTCCCGATGACCTCAGACTGAAACTTGCCGGATTTTCCGGCTGACAGGCGGAAGATGTTCCCGAAAAGGAAGATACGGAGTAAAACCCCTTTCGAGTATGCACTTCGTGTGCTTGCGCGGCGGGATTTTTTCGAGAGCGAGATGCACGCGAAAATAACCGAACATTTCGGCGAAGAAGCGGCAGACGAGACCATTGAAAAGCTTAAAGACTATGGTTATATAAACGACGACAGCGCCAGAAAAAATCTGATAGCCTCAAGGCTCAGATCGGGCTACGGTAAATACCGCATAGTTGAGGAACTTCGGGAAAAAGGCATCGACGCCGACCTGAACGATATGCAGGACATAGCAGAGGAACGCGGCATAGATACCAAGACTCAGCTTGCGGAGATGGTCAGACGGTATATGGAAACAAAGAAGGCGAAAACACCCTATGAACTTAAACAGAAATGTATTGCTCATTTCTACAGAAAGGGTTATTCCTTCAATGAGATAACAGAAATCTTGCAGATGGAGACAGAACAATGAAAGTAATATTTCTTCAAGACGTAAAAGGCGTCGCGAAAAAAGACGAAATAAAAGAGGCTAAAGACGGTTACGCGCAGAACTTCCTGTTCAAAAAGAAGCTCGCCGTTGAGGCAACACCTGCAAACATCGCGGCTCTGGAAGCCAAAAAACAGGCGGCAAAAGACCGAGAGGCTCTTAAAATATCAGAAGCAAAAGCGTTTGCCGAGCTGCTTAACAAGACAGGCATAACCATCACAGGAAAAGGCGGCGACACAGGAAAGCTTTACGGAGCAATTACTTCTTCTGACATCGCGAAAGCCCTGCTGGATGCCGGTGTTGAAGTGGACAAAAAAGACATCGCAATGAAAGATCATATAAAAGAACCGGGCGAATACAGCATAAAGGTCAAAATATTCATGGATATCAACGCCGAAGTAAAAGTTAATGTGAAAGCGGAATAACATGTCAGATATGAGACGTGTTCCGCCACACAACAAAGAGGCGGAACAGGCGGTTATCGCCTCGATACTCCTTGATGATAAGGCTCTTGATAAGGTTGTGGATAAAATTCAGGCGGATGATTTTTATATCCCCGCCCACCAGAGCCTTTACAGAAAGATACTCTGGCTGCAGGAGCAGGGAAAGCCTGTTGACGTTGTTACCGTTATCGGTTCAATGTCTGACGAGGATCTGCAAAGAGCAGGCGGCGTTGAATACGTTTCCTCCCTTGTTGACATCATCCCCACATCCGCAAACGTCGGGCATTACGCAGAGATAGTACGCGACAGGGCAACTCTGCGCCAGCTTATCGGCGTTGCCGTTGAAATAACCGAATTCAGCTATGAACAGCCGGAAAATGTGGCGGAAGTTGTTGAAAATGCGGAAAAACGGATATTCTCTCTGGCAGAGCACAAGCTTAAAAACGGTGTTCAGCCTCTGAGTACGCTGATGCATGAAACTCTGGACATGCTTAACAGTTTATTCCACAGGAGTGATCAGCTTTCAGGTATCAACACGGGTTTTAAAGACCTTAACGAAGTTACGAACGGTCTGCAGAACTCCGACCTTGTTATTGTTGCCGGACGTCCCGGTATGGGTAAGACCGCGTTCTCTCTTAACCTTGCTCTCAACGCATCATACAGAGACAACCGCAGCGTTGCGTTTTTCTCTCTTGAAATGTCCTCGCACCAGCTGGCACAGCGTCTTCTCGCCGCACAGGCGGGGGTTGAATCCAGCAAACTGAGAGGCGGCAAGTTCTCTATGGAGGAGTGGCAGAAGCTGGCAAGCGCCGCAGGCGTGCTTGGCGATATGAAACTTTTCATAGACGACACCCCCGCAATCACACCACTGGAACTGCGTGCAAAATGCCGCAGGATAAGACGCGAGCAGGGGCTTGACCTTATATTCGTGGATTACCTTCAGCTTATGGGTGCAACGAAAGGGGACAACCGTGAACAGCAGATATCGGAGATATCAAGGTCTCTCAAGGCGCTGGCGAAGGAACTGAATATCCCCGTAATAGCTCTTTCACAGCTTAACCGCGGTGTGGAGCAGAGGGCTGACAAGCGCCCGATGATCTCCGACCTTCGTGAATCAGGCGCCATCGAACAGGATGCGGATATGATCATCTTCCTGTACCGCGACGAGGTTTACAACAAGCAGTCCGACAGAGCAGGAGTTGCGGAAGTTATCATTGCAAAACATAGGAACGGTCCCGTTACGGAAGTGGAACTGTCTTTCATAAAAGAATATATGCTGTTCAAAGATCTTTACAGGGGTTGACAGTCAACTGTATCTAAAAGAATACATAACAGCCCGCCTTTTTGTTGTATTTTTCATACAAATTATTGACAAATTCTTGTCAGTGGCGGGTTTCAGCGTTGGCATGTATATTGCTTATTTTTGGGCATGAAACAGACAACACTTAAACATGAGTTTACAATCGAAGGCATTGGATTACACACAGGTCAGAAGATATCAATGACCGTCCATCCCGCTTTTGCCGATTCCGGTATCTGTTTCAGACGGAGCGACGTTGCGTCTGAGTATACCCGCGTGACTCCGTATGCTGTGACGTCAACTATGCTCGCCACAACCATAAAATGCGGCGAACATTCTGTCAGCACCATCGAACATATCATGTCCGCTCTTTACGGAATGGGTGTGGACAACGCCATGATAGAGGTTTCAGGCCCCGAAGTCCCTATTCTGGACGGCTCCGCCAAGCCTTTTATTCCCATGATAGCCGCAGCAGGCTTAAAAGAACTGGGCAAACCCAGAAAATATCTGAAATTCAATAAAAAGGTCAGACTGGAAAAGGACGGCAAGTGGGTTGAGATAATCCCCTCGCGTTTCTTCAAGGTCACATTTGATATAGATTTTGAAAGTGATTCCATCGGTCAGCAGAGAGCGTTCTTTCAGGTGGATGAACATTCCTTTGCGGATGAGATAGCCGGCGCGCGCACCTTCGGATTTAAACAGGAGGTCGAATCTCTCTGGCAGATGGGACTGGCAAAGGGCGGAAGCCTTGAGAATGCCGTGGTAATCGACGGCGATTATATAATGAATCCGGAAGGACTTCGTTTCAGCGACGAGTTCGTAAGGCACAAAGTTCTTGATCTGATAGGTGACATCTCACTGACGGGATACAGAATATTCGGACACATCCGCGCCTATAAGTCCGGTCACCAGATGAATAATCTTTTTGCAAGACTTCTCTTAGAGTCGAAAGACTCATATTCAATCATAGAAGTACCCGATGAAAGACATTCGGGTCTCACACAGTTAGAATTGAAACCACAGGGGATGGTCTGATTGCCGGAAGTTTTTGAATCTTCCGGCAATTAAGACCGCATTTATCAGTAATCCAGTATACTTTTGTTTATACCGCAATAGACGATAAAATCGTCAGCCAGCTTATCGTCCATATTTACCTTATCAGGTTCTGCCATACCGTATGAACTGTCTTTGACGAAGAAATCGTTTTCTGACAGATCCATAGGGGCGCTGTCTTCATATTTCATTTTAAGGCTGTTATGGAGAGAAAGGACGAAAGCGAGTGCTTTGTTGCGCATTTCGACTGTGCTTCCTTCCGCCATGAACGTCAGCTTGGGCGATGTGTTGGACATGCCGTACATTATGAATCCTTCGGGGAAATCCACTCTTATCTGACCTTCAAATTCTGTAACGTCAAATCCATCTCTGTCGCTGAAAAGGTTGCGCAGTGCCGCAACGGCTTCCGCAGTTATCTGTTCTTTCTGTTCGTTTGATGCAGAAACTGTGCGTATCTCTTTTGTGGCGAATCTGGCGGGTACGGTTTCAAAATAGTCAGCCAGCTTATTAATGCCCAGTGCGTCTATCACCTGCTCAAGGATGAAGATGTTCTCCACTGCGTCGTCTCTGGGAATTCCGTCATTTGTATCTGTGGAGAAGAAGTGCAGACTTGCCTCAATCTGGAGGTCTCTGTAGCCTGTTTCCTGAACGAACTGGTCTATAGAGGTATATCCGGCAAGGGATGACATCAGCTTCATGTTTTCAGTGATGGTCTCTTTCCAGAGCGAGTGACCTTTGGGGTGGAAAACGGTTGTTCCGCCGAGTGCTTCGACATATTGTTTCACCGCTCCCGTGTATCTGGCGTCTATGTAGAAAGTTTTTGCTATCTTTTCGATTGCTTTCATGTTTGTGGGGTTTACACCTTTGTCCGCCAGTGCTGTTCTGAGTGCAGGCAGAGCCAGTTTCATCTTGTGGTCGGCAAGGATAAAGGCGAGTGCGTCACCGAGGTAGTGACCTGTGCCCGAAACCTTAAGTGCTTCGGAACCTTCAGTGAGAGAGCCTCTGTCGGCGTCGAGGTCGAAGGAGTGTACGCGTTTACCGTTGTCCAGTGCCTCCTGGAGGTGCGGAACTTTTGCCAGCATCTCTTTTCTGGTGGGGTCTGCAAGAACGTGACCGCTGTTAACGTCTATATTGTCGCCGAGAATGAGCGTGTCTTTACCGAGAATGTCAAAGAACAGGTCTTTATATTGAAGTCCGGTGCCGCCGAACAGGTTCACGGCGACCATGGAGTTATCCCTTTTTGCAAAATATTCGCCGTAAACGGCTTTCATTTTATCAAAATATGCTTTTCTGCCTTCCGCTTTTTTATCATAAATTTTGCCGTAGTCGGATTCAGGAAGATTTCTGACGGGGTATTGTTCTTTCAGAAAGATATTCATCTGTTCCAGAAGATATGTGTGGATTCCCTGTGTGGAGATACCGAATTTGGCTCCGTTTGTGGTAACCTCGACATGTGAGCGGGTTATCTGAACGTGCGCCTTTGCTCCGAGCTGGTTCTGGTTCTGATAAACCTGACCGGAGGATGAGGTGCCGATGTCGTAAACGTTCACTCCCTGGCTTATGAGTCCTTTTGCCATAGCAGCCGCCAGCGGTTCGGATGTCGGACCGTTGTCGTAGCCAATCACAATTGTGTCGCCTATTTTAAGGCTCATGCGTGTTCCCGTGCGCAGAACGAATTCCTGACAGCCGAGTATTCTGCCTATGGTTTCCATCGCTTCGGGGGTTAAAATAGCCTTTTCAGTGAAAAAATTCCCCGGTTCGCCCACATAGGCGCGGATATCGTATGAAGTAGGTTTAAGCAGCTTGTCCGCATTTTTTACAACGGATTGCGGCGCGTTAAGCTTTTTAAAATTGTCTGACATGATATACCTCTTGCACAATTGACATTTGCTTTTTAAAATTATGGCATAACAGAGGCTTAGGTCAAGCACTGTTGAATAATCATAAGAAGAATATATGTTTAGATTTTTTAACAGACTGATAATATTGCTGTTTATTGTTGCTATAGGCAGCGTGGTGGTGCTTGTTTCAGGGCGCGAGTCAGACGAAAGCCTTACGAACAAGTATTCCGCGGAAGCATCGGGCAACTCTAAACTGATCGGACGCTTCATTGAGCATATTCTCCACGAGCGGGAGGATAACCTTGGAGACGTCGCGGCGGCAGCAAATCCGCAGGAGATGGAGGACCGCCTCCAGAAATATTCTGCGTTCATAGATAAGCATTACAGCCTTGGCGAATGTTTCAGCACTGGTATAACCGACAGCGGATTTGAGATAACTAAAAGCATTACACTCGGTGCTAACGATTGCTCAATACCTGCGCCGAAGAACGATGAGATAGCCGCAACTTTGAAACGCGGAAAGGTCTATATCGGGCTTCTGAACTTTGACAGCAGCCGCAACATGATATTCATCTATCCTATTATGCGCGATGGTGTTTTCAGCGGAACGGTGTACGATATTTCCACCGTAATGGATGATAAGGGCATTAAAGGATACTGGAACAGTACGAACAGCGGCGGCAAAAGCGAGCTTGTCATAGACGACGTCAAAGCATATCCGAACGAACCGGATATACAGAACCTGCTCCGGCTGAAAGCCGGTATCAAAAATGGCAACACGGCAGAATATGACAGCAGACAGGTGGGTTTTTACGATTTTGAAGTTCACGACACAAAATTCTGTCTGATATACGCCACTGAAAAGTATAAGAGACAGTTCGTTTTCAGCTTTTTCCCATGGGCGGGTGATTATGCCGTTATAATCTTATTTTTACCCCTTGTTGCACTCATAATACTTATAATAACGGAGATGCTCAGGGTTAATAAAAAGCTTTCCGATGAGATAGCGGACAGAACACGCCACCTGAACATGTTGAGCAAGAAGAACGAAAGTCTTTTTCAGGCGATTCCCGAATATATTGTCGTGCATCACAAAAACGGCAATATTATTGAACAGAACAGTAAGTTCCGGGAACTTGAATGTCCCGAGGGTTCAAACGGAAATATTTTTGACTATATACGCGAGAAAGATAAGTTTCGTGCCAGACTGGAGACCTTACACGAAGACGAAGTGGAAAACTTCGGAGAGTTCAGCATTGTCAAAAGCAGCGGAGAAATAATGAATGTGTCTGTGAGCGCTATTCTTATGGACAGCGACGGCTTGCAGGCGGTGCTTTCTGTCTTCACGGATATCACGGATTATAAGAACATGCAGAACAGCTTTTACCTTGCCCAGAGACGTGAGGCTGTGGGAACGCTCGCCTCCGGAATGGCTCACGATTTCAGCAATATACTACAGAATATATCCCTGCAGTTCGGTCTTGCGGAACGAGCGGATGACGATGAAAAGCGTGAACTGCATCTTGAAAGCATAAACGGCATAGTGGACGGAGCAAGAATGTATATCCAGAAAGTTCTGCAAAGTGCGCGGAACACGGAGGAGAAGCCTGAACCCAGATACGGGAGGGAGCTGACCTCCATGGCTATCGACATTGCGTCGAATCTTTTGCCGCCTGATGTCTCAATACTCTATTCCGACACGTCCGAAGGAATGATGATAAAGATAGCCGAGAGCAGATATATACAGATGATAGTGAATCTCTGCCAGAACGCATCGGATGCGATGGATAAGAGGGGGGGTGTAACCATCACTACTTCAAAGCATGAAATGCATTACGGGACGTTTTTTGAGCTGCGAGTGAAGGACACCGGACACGGTATGGACAAAAACGACCAGAAAAATATGTTCAAACCGTTCTTCACAACGAAAAATCGTAAGGGTGCCGGGCTTGGACTCGCCACTGTTAAACAGGTGGTGATGGACAGCGGAGGCTTCATAGAGGTTCACAGCGCGCCGGGCGAAGGGTGCGAATTTAAAATACTTTTACCGGAGACGAAATGATAGCTAGAGAGAAGCAGACCGAAGCGGCGGCGGCTGAAAATGGAGTAGCACCGGAGAATGTTAAGGTTCTGACGTATATTGCAAGACATTCGGAATATATCGGTATCTGGCTGATGAATAATCCGGACAGGCTGAAAGATGCAGAAAAACTTTTCAAAACAGTGCGCGGAAAGCAGACGATTGTTGATGACATAATGAAAGCCGATATTTTTTCCATGACAGAAGCCGAGTTCATGGAGCATCTGCGAAACATAAAAATGCGTGAATACGTCTGCATAGCCGCAGAGGATATGTGTTTCGGTGCATCATGCGCTGATGTCACCGCACATGTGTCCGCGTTCGCCTCGGCATGTTGTGAGGTAGCTTATCAGTTTGCAGACGCGCAGCTGAAAAAACTGCACGGCATACCCAGAGACGAAGATGGAAATGAGGTCGGCTTCTGCGTTATAGGTCTTGGCAAACTTGGCGGATGGGAGCTTAACTTCAGTTCTGACATAGATGTTATATACGTTTACGGCTGTGACATCGGAAACACCGACGGAGCCGAATCAATTGATAATCATACATACTTCAGCCGGGTTGCCGAGTATGTAACAAGATATATTGGCGAGCGGACGAAGGACGGAATAGTCTTCAGGGTTGATCTTCGACTGCGCCCCGACGGAGACAGAGGCGCACTTGCTATGCCAGTCCGCGCTTACGAGACCTATTACGAGACATACGGACAGAGCTGGGAAAGGATGATGCTTCTGAAAGCGCTTCCCATTGCAGGAAGCCTTGAGGTCGGCGAAGCTTTTAAAAAAGCTGTTAAACCGTTCGTCTTCCGCAGAAGTCTGGATTTCAACCTTATGAACGATTTGCAGGATATAAAAAAGAAGATAAACAAGCGGGTTGAGCTTAAGGGAAGCAATGTAAAGCACGTTAAACTCGGATACGGCGGAATACGCGAGATAGAATTCGTTGTGCAGACCTTGCAGATAATAAATTATCCGTCCAATAAAGCAATCTTTGACCCTAATACGCTGAAAAGTCTGGATATTCTTACAAAAAACCGACTTATGACTCCCGAAACTTCAAAAATCCTTCGTGAAAACTACTGCTTTCTGCGGAAACTTGAACATATGGCGCAGATTGAGAACGAGCGCCAGACGCATATCGTCCCCGAACAGTCGGATACCTATCCGCTGTATCTTGAAAGGTGCGGATTTGCTTCCGCCGCCGATTTTGAAAAGAAATATTCTGCTGTTACAAAACAGGTGAACGATGAATTTTCAAAGCTCTTCACCGATGCCGGAGCAGACGAGGGTGTGTTTCTTGTTTTCGACGGAGATATATCCGACGAAGAGGCTGCCGGTATCCTGAAACAGCTTAAAATAAACGAGCCCCTTGAGTGTGTGAAGATAGTAAGGCGGGTAATGGAAGGGCAGAAGGATCGTCCGCGAGTTAAAAGCGACAGACAGATATTGAAAGCGCTTTTTATAATGATTCTGAACGAACTTGAAGGAAAATCCGGCAGTGTTGATGTTCTGCATAACTTTGAAAAGATGCTTGCGAGCAACACGACGATATATCTTCTGCACGATCTCTTTTCAACAGCGCCGTTCATAATTCAGAAGCTTATCAATATCTTTTCATACAGCCGCTATCTGACCGACCAGATAATGAAAAACCGCGACCTGCTGGACTATATCTATGATCCCAAGCCTATAGATTTCACCGCTGAAAAGATAAAAGAGGATTTCATACAGCATACGGAAAAATACCGCGATATGCCCGACCTTATGCCGGAGGCAGCACGGATCAGGCACAAAATTTTCATGTTCAATGCCGGTTATGCATATCTGAGCAAACAGAGTAACATCATCGACACCATGCGCGCTTTAACGGAACTTGCCAGAGGTACGGTTGATTTTGCGTTCAGCTATATCTATGACCAGCTTGCTGAGAAATACGGGCATCCGAAGACAGAGGACGGAAAACCTTGCGGGTATCTCCTTGTTGGGATGGGCAAGGTGGGAAGTATCGAAATGAGCTTCGGTTCCGACATCGACCTTGTTTTTCTTTACGACGGGTACGGTGCCACAGACGGCGAAAACTCCATAACCAATCAGGAGTTTTACTCGAAAATGGTACAGAGGAGCATAACGTTCCTCAGTGCCTACAGCCACAACGGTTATCTTTACAAGACGGATATGCGTCTTCGCCCCAGCGGATCCAGCGGAACTCTGGTAACGACCCTTGCCGGCTTTGAGGATTATCAGAAAAAGGGCGCTATGCTCTGGGAAAAACAGGCACTGATGCGTTCCAGCGTGATAAACTACAACTCGCCCCTTGCCGCTGAATTTGAGCGGATAAAGGCGCAGTCGCTCTATGTATGTCTGATAGCGGATGAAGGCGTTAAAGAGATTTACGACATGCGGATGCGCATTGAGAACGAGAAGGGACTGCCGTACGAAAAGAACGATATAAAGGCGGGCTACGGCGGACTGCTTGATATAGAATTCTCTGCGCAAATGTTCCAGCTCATGTACGGGTGCAAATACGAACAGCTCCATACGCCGAATACCCATGATGCTATCCATTTTTTCAAAGATCTGGAACTCGTGACCAGCCGCGATTTCTACTGCTTTCACAAGGGCTATCTGTTCTTCAGGCACCTTGAGAACCTTGTGCGGATATACGACAATACGGATACGTCCAGACTGCCGAAGGACGAGAAACTTCTGGACAGAATGGCTGAATTTTTCGGGTACAAGTCCGGCGGGACAGCACTCCTTGAGGAATATCACAACCTGCGCCGCTCGGTGCGTGCGGCTTTTAAAAGGGTTTTCGGGAAAGATTGATGGAAATAATACAGATAATAGATTACGACACTATGGGTGCGGACTGGCTCAGTATTGCCGTCGGGTGCGCACCGTTTGCCGACGCTCTCTGGCTGCGTATAAAAAATAAACCCGCCGAACTGATATACGACGAGGCAAAAAAACTGCGAGAGGCTCTGCCGGCAACCCGTCTGATACTTTCAGAGAGAAAAGAGATTGCCGCACTGCTAGGATATTACGGTGTTCAGTTTGGTGCCGGAACAATGAGCGACTGTGTGGACGAGTCTCTTGCCGTGGGTTATTCAGCTCACAGCATAGATGAGATGACGGATAATAAGGCGGCATATTATATGCTCAGTCCGATCTTTCATACGGTCAAGGAATATGAAGTGAAACCGCTGGGAGTATTGGATGTTTCCGGTCTGGGTAAAGATATATATGCCCTCGGCGGGATTTGCACAGCAAATGTCTGCCAATTAAAGGGTAAAGGCTACAAAGGTGTTGCCGGAATCTCTTTTTACAGAGAGATTCGGGCGCTTCGGGAAGCTGTTAAAGAACTTTAATAATGTCGGCTGGGATGCCGTAATAGACCATTCCGTTGCCGGAATCCGTCAGCACTGGCGGAGTAGCGTCGTTTATGAACCCTTCAATCATGGGGACGTTCTTATAACTCATTATTACTTTGCGGGAAACAGTGTCGGTTATTTCCGCATATGCAACGTAATACCCTGTATCTGTCGATATCTTAATTTTGTCACCGTTTTGTATGTCAAGTTCTGTTGCATCATTTGGATTGATATATGCGATTTTCAGCTTTTCCGCTATGTGCGGGAGGTGCTGACTGTTCAGATATGCCGGATGGGAAAGACTCAGCAGGCTGAATCTTCCGTGTTCTTCCGGTATTACTGGTTCTATCCGCTCATCTTTGTATATTCTGGGCGAGGGTATTGCCGATTCAGGTTCAGTAAAGTTAAGATCAATGCCAAACCTGTCGCTTAGTCGGGTAATTATATCTATGTCGGACAGCTCGCTTGTGAGTTTTTCTCTTTCGTGTCGGTGCGGAAAGAAATAACTGCCCATGAAATCCTGCTGTGCGAATATGCCGCCTGTGCGGATGAAAAGATCACAGTTTTCCGAAGTGCGCGTCGGGTATACGTCAACCACCACAGTTGGGGTTTTCTTTATGCCCCTGACCCAGTTCTTCGCATCAGGATAAGTCATTGCAGGGTTTGCCGCAACGTTGACGAACAGATCAAATTCGCCGTCAGCAAGCCTTTTAGCAACTGTATCTATGTGGACGTAATGGGGAAATACCGCGCCAAGCCCTTTCCAGAAACGCTTAGAGCCCTGCCCGTAATAGAGTGTTTCTATGTTTCCGGTCTTGACCGCAAGACGGTTGATCAGCCTTAGCATGTTCATTCCGTTCGGGTTCCTCTGCATGCCGAAACCTTCGATGAATGCTGTTTTGCCCGATTGTATGGCGGTTTTCAGGTATTTCAGATCATCGACGGATACTCCCGCGCGTGTGATAAGCTTGCTAACGTTATGCCCGTCTTCAAGTCCCAGCTCTGTGAGCAGAGCCGCGGCGAGAAGTCCGTCGCACATGGGGCGTATTGCAATGTATCTGCCTGCTATGTCGGCAGTCTTTGTCCGGATGGGGTCGATATAGATTATCTTCAGCCCGTCTTTTTTTAGTTCTTTCAGGTAGGCGTAAAGGTGCTGACTTATAACTGCGGCGTTCTTTCCGAAAAGGATGGCGGTTTTGCAATCGGCTATATTTTCAACCGGAGGATTAAGTTCCGTCCCGAAGTCGGCTGAATGAGCGTCGTCGCCTGTGGTTCCGCAGACGCCTCCGCTTATCTTTGTGCAGTGGGGGAAACTGCTCATGAATCTGTCCCAGTAGCCCATATTGTAAGCCAGTGAACCGGAACCTTTCAGGTAGAGGATTTTTTTATCTTTATATTTTTCCAGAATATTGCCGAATGCCGAAACGGCGGCGTTATCGCTGTCAAATTCTTGCTTTTTGCCGTCCGATATCTGATATGAACGTATGCCGGAGTTTATCTCGCGTTCAGCGAATACTTTGAATTTTGAACAGACAAAGCCCGTTTTCTGCCAGCTTTCTGCTACGCCTGTGAAGTGATATTTTCCGTTAATTAATTCAGCCCTGACGGCACATGTATCGGGGCAATCTTTACTGCAAAAAAAATCCATGCGCAATTATCACTTGATTTGCTGTAAAATCAATGATTATTTGTATAGTAGAAAATATCGGAGGGGTGTAATGCCTTCATTTGACATTGTGAACGAGATAGATATGCAGGAGATGGACAACGCTGTTAATCTTGTTAAGAAAGAGGTGGACAGCAGGTTTGACTTTAAAGGTTCCGATACGGAAATAGAGCTGAATAAAAAAGACAAGGTCATAAAAATTGTGACCCACGACGACATGAAAGCGCAGGCTATCAAAGAAATGATGATAAAGCACTGTTCTAAAAGAGGTATCGACTCACGCGTTCTGTCTTTCGGAGAAGCTGAGAACACTTCTAAAGGACACAGAAAGTTTGAAGTAAAAATTGAGGAAGGTCTTGGCAAGGACAATGCCAAGAAGATAGTGAAGATAATAAAGGATGCAAAACTGAAAGTGAATGCATCCATCATGACGAGCGCGTCCGTGTTGAAGGTAAGAAGATCGATGATCTTCAGTCCGTTATACAGCTTATGAAAACATCCGACATAGATGTTCCGCTTCAGTTTATAAACATGAAAAACTAGAGATAAAAGGCACGCGTTAGCGTGCCTCAGATTGTTGACAAACGCCATGTAATTGCAATTACATGGCGTTTTCTGTTATATTATGTGATGCTTAAAGAGACAGAAGACCAATTTCAAACAGAACTCTATCTTAACATAGATGACCTTGTCCCCAAGGATCATCTTCTCCGCAAGATAGCCAGAAGTATCGACTTTCGTTTTATAGAGGCAAAAACGAAAGACTTGTACAGCACCACAGGTCGCCCCGGCATTAACC